>NZ_AP025281.1:4289224-4595597 GCF_024347195.1 Aliamphritea hakodatensis | reverse complement strand
CAGGGTGCAGGCAACTGCCAGTAACGGCACGGTCAGTGAAGATGTTTTTACGGTGACCGTTAACGATGTGGATGAGATTGTACCGGTTAGCCCGGTAATTGATGTTGATATTAGTGAGAATGCTGTCAGTGAAAATACCGCCGTTGGCACGGCGGTTGGCGTCATAGCCGCTGCAAGCGCAGGCCCCGGCGAAACAGTTACTTTCAGCCTGGTAGATGATTCAGAAGGCCGTTTTGCGATTAATCCGGAAACCGGAGAGGTTACGGTTGCCGGTGAGCTGGACTACGAAACGGCCAGCATTCACACCGTTCGTGTACAGGCAACCGCCAGTAACGGCACGGTCAGTGAAACAAGCTTTATGATTGCCGTAAATGATGTCAATGAAACCGTACCTGTCAGTTTGGTTGTTGATAACGATACCGCTGAAAACACCGTGGATGAAAACAGTGCAGTTGGTGCGGGTGTAGGTATTGTCGCCAGTGCGACCGCTGGCCCGGATGACAGCATTACCTATGCGCTGATCGATGATGCCGGCGGGCGTTTCGCTATTAATCCGCAAACCGGAGAAGTTACTGTTGCCGGTGAACTGGACTACGAAACGGCCAGTAGCCACACCGTTCGTGTACAGGCAACTGCCAGTAACGGAACGGTCAGTGAAGAAAGTTTCACAATTGCCGTTGGTAATACTAATGAAGCCCCGACTCTGACAGTAAACGGCCTGAGTGGTACAGAGACGGAAACCTTTGAAAACGGTGCCACTGGCTGGAGCGATAATACCGTGACAGATGGTGGAGCAGGCTTTAGTCATTTACTGGGGCGTTTTGGTGTTGGCGGGGCAGTGGAGAAAACCTTTGCAATTGACCCGGATGCGGATCAAGCCGTTATTGAATTTGATCTGTATGAACTCGACTCCTGGGATAATGAAAACTTCATCATTGAAATAGCAGGTGAGCAGGTAGAGATTCCACTGTACTTATACCGGGATGATGAGAACCGCGCGGGCACCTCAGGTAATGTCAGTTGGTCCTTGGAATCTCAGGGGCCGGGGGCCAGTTTAGGAGGTTCTTCCTGGGCGACGGATCAGATCCATAAAGTCCGTCTGGAGATAACGAACCCTGACAACAATGTGACACTGAAGCTAAGTAGTACGTTAGATGAAGTAGTTGATAATGAGTCCTGGGGTATTGATAACCTCAGTGTTCAGGGATTCGGTGCTTCAGGTAATCCGCTAACACTTGCGATTACTGAAGGAGTGGCCGGTGCAACGGTGGCTACGCTGACGGTACAGGACCCGGATGGTTCCGGTGTTGTGACGTATGCTGTGGATGATGACCGTTTCGAAGTTGTTGACGGCACTCTGAAGCTGAAGGCTGATCAGAGTCTTGACTATGAAACTGAAAGCTCAGTTACGTTAACCGTAAGAGTCACTGATGCCAGTGGATTAACCGATCAGCAAACACTGACTATAGGTATCATTGATGTCGACGAAACCGTCCCGGTAAGTTCGGTAACAGATGTCGAGTCTGTTGATAACTCAGTCGACGAGAACAGCGCGGTCGGTGCCGGTGTGGGTATTACTGCCAGCGCTAAAGCCGGTCCGGATGATACCGTCACCTATAGCCTTGTTAATGATGCGGACGGACGTTTCACCATTAACCCCCAGACCGGTGAAGTCACCGTTGCCGGCGAACTGGACTACGAAACGGCCAGCAGCCATACGATAACGGTGCAGGCAGCTGCCAGTAATGGCACGGTCAGTGAGGAAAGTTTCACGATCGCCGTTAGCGACACGAATGAAGCCCCGACTCTGACAGTGACAGGTCATAGTGGCTCAGTGACTGAAACCTTTGAAAACGGTGCTGCTGGCTGGAGTGATAATACCGTGACGGATGGTGGTGCTGGCTTCAGTAACTTCCTGGGGCGTTTTGGTGCCGGTGGTGCGGTGGAAAAAACCTTTGCGGTTGATCCGGATGCGGATAAAGCCGTCGTTGAGTTCGATCTGTACGAGATTGACTCCTGGGATAGCGAACTGCTTCGCATTGATGTGGCAGGCCAGCGGATAGATTTATCGTTTAACTGGAAAGAAAATAACGAGTCGGTTGCCGGGGCTACCGGTAATGTTACCTGGTCGGTAGTGACGCAGGGGGCTGGAGCTGCACTGGGTGGTACTCAGGGAGCTTACTGGAGTGACAGTGATCAGATCCACCGGGTGCGTTTAGAAATAGACCAGCCGGAGTCAGACATTACGCTGAGACTGAGTGATACCCTGAATCAGGAAATCGCTGATGAATCCTGGGGCATCGATAACCTCAGTGTTCAGGGGCTGGACGCTTCAGGTGAGCCACTAACGCTTGCGATTACTGAAGGGATTGCCGGTGCAAAAGTGGCGACGCTGGAAGTGCAGGACCCTGATGGTTCCGGTGATATGACCTATGCCGTGGATGACGACCGCTTTGAAGTGGTGGACGGTACTCTGAAGCTGAAGGCTGATCAGACTCTTGACTATGAAACGGAAAGCTCTGTCACGTTAACCGTAACAGTCACTGACGCCAGTGGGTTAACTGATCAGCAAACACTTACTGTGAGTGTTATTGATGTGGATGAAACTGTCCCGGTTAGCACGGTAACAGATGTGGAGTCTGTTGATAATTCAGTTGACGAGCACAGCGCGGTTGGTACCGGTGTGGGTATTACTGCCAGCGCTACAGCCGGTCCGGACGATACCGTCAGCTATAGTCTTGTTGATGATGCGGACGGGCGTTTCGCCATTAATCCCCAGACCGGTGAAGTCACCGTTGCCGGGGATCTGGATTATGAAACGGCCAGCAGTCATACGATAACGGTGCAGGCAACTGCCAGTAATGGCACGGTCAGTGAAGAAAATTTCACAATCGCCGTTAGCGACACGAATGAAGCCCCGACTCTGACAGTGACAGGTAATAGCGGTTCAGTGACTGAAACCTTTGAAAACGGTGCCACTGGCTGGAGCGATAATACCGTGACGGATGGTGGTGCAGGCTTCAGTAATTTTCTGGGGCGTTTTGGTGCCGGAGGAGCGGTGGAAAAAACCTTTGCGGTTGATCCGGATGCGGAAAAAGCGGTCATTGAATTTGATCTTTATGAGATCGACTCCTGGGACAGTGAACTCTTCAAAATAGACGTTGCCGGTCAGCGGATTGAATTAACGTTTAACTGGAAAGAAAGTAACGAGTCGGCGGCAGGTGCTACCGGTAATGTTACCTGGTCTGTAGTGACGCAGGGCGAAGGTACAGCACTGGGTGGTACTGAGGGTATTTCCTGGAGTGACAGTGATCAGATTCACCGGGTGCGTTTAGAAATAGATCAGCCGGGATCAAGTATCACGCTGGGTTTGAGTGACACCCTGGATCAGGAAATCGCTGATGAATCCTGGGGTATTGATAACCTCAGTGTTCAGGGGCTCGATGCTTCAGGTAAGCCGCTAACGCTTGCGATTACTGAAGGGATTGCCGGTGTAACAGTGGCGACGCTGGAGGTAAAGGATCCTGATGGTGTGGGTGCTGTTACTTATGCTGTGGATGACGACCGCTTTGAAGTAGTGGAGGGTATTCTGAAGCTGAAAGCGGATCAGGCACTGGATTATGAAACAGAAAGCGCTGTCACATTAACCGTAACAGTCACTGACGCCAGTGGGTTAACTGACCAGCAAACATTAAAAATCGGTGTCATTGACGTGTATGAGACAGTACATGTCAGTGAAATAGAAGATACAGATACAACAGTTAATTCCGTGGATGAAAACAGTGCAACCGGTACCTCTGTTGGTATTACTGCCGCTGCATTTGCCGGTGTTGATGACACTGTTAGCTATAACCTGTTTGGGGATGCAGATGGTCGCTTCGCTATTAATTCGCAAACCGGTGAGATCACAGTGGCCGGCGAGCTGGATCATGAGTCCGGCAGCCGTTACACGGTTGGTGTACAGGCGATAGCCAGCAACGGTACAACCCGTGAAAAAGAGTTCTCGATTACCGTTAACGATCTGAATGAAGCGCCGGTGCTGACCGTTGTAGGGCAGTCTGGCAGTTCAGTGACTGAGAACTTTAATAATGGCGCAACCGGCTGGAGCCATAACACCATTACTGATGGTGGTGAGCACTTCGGTACTTTCCTTGGCCGGTTTGGTAATCAGAGCTTCTTTGCCGGCCCGGATGTGGTTGAGAAAACATTTGCGCTGGCAAGTGGTACAGAAGCAGCGGTTATTGAGTTTGATCTGTATGAAATCGACTCCTGGGATAATGAGAGCTTTATTATCGAGGTGGCCGGTGAGCAAATTCAAATCCCGTTATCTGTTCGCAGTGATGAACACGCATCTTCAGGTATACAGGGGAATGTTAGCTGGACGTTTACCCCTCAGGGGCCAAGCGATAATTTAGGATTTACATCTGCCTGGTATGTTGAGGGTACCGATCAGATTCATAAGATTCGCTTAGAAGTCCAGAATCCGGGCGATGTCCTTACTCTTAAGCTGACCAGCACGCTGGATGAAGCTATAGATAATGAATCCTGGGGAATTGATAACTTCAGCCTGACGTCACTGGACAGTACCGGTGGCCCGTTAACACAGTCTGTTCAGGAGGGCGTAGCGGGTGCAACAGTGGCTACGCTGGCGGTGCAGGATCCGGATGGTGCGGGTGCTGTTACTTATGCTGTGGATGACGACCGCTTTGAAGTAGTTGACGGCACTCTGAAGCTGAAAGCGGACCAGAGCCTCGATTATGAGACAGAAAGCTCTGTCACTGTGACGGTAACCGTCACCGATGCCGGTGGTTTAACTGATCAGCAAACGCTTACTATCGGAGTTGCTGATGTAGATGAAACCGTGCCGGTAAGCCCGGTGAATGATACAGATGCATTTGATAATTCTGTGAATGAAAACAGCGCGGCCGGCACCGGTGTGGGCATTACTGCCAGTGCTAAAGCCGGGCCGGATGACACCGTCAGCTATAGCCTTGTTGATGATGCAGACGGACGTTTCGCCATTAACCCTCAGACCGGTGAAGTAACTGTTGCCGGTGAACTGGATTACGAAACAGCCAGCAGCCATACGATAAAGGTGCAAGCGACAGCCAGTAACGGAACCGTCAGTGAAGAAAGTTTCACGATTGCTGTCAGTGATACCAATGAAGCGCCGACTCTGGTGGTCAGCGGCCAGGGTGGCTCAGTCACTGAAACTTTTGAAAACGGTGCTACTGGCTGGAGTGATAATACCGTAACGGACGGTGGTACAGGCTTCAGCCGTTTCCTGGGGCGTTTTGGCGCTGGTGGTGCGGTCGAAAAAACCTTTACTGTTGACCCTGGTGCAGATAAAGCGGTTGTTGAGTTTGATCTGTATGAAATCGACTCCTGGGATAATGAACTCTTCCATATAGAGGTGGACGGTCAGCAAATAGACGTTTCTTTAAGCTGGCTGCGTCAGGAGGAAAGTGCTTCAGGTGTATCAGGGAATGTAAGCTGGTCTCTGCTAACACAGGGGGCAGGTGCTGCTTTAGGCGGAAGTCATGGGTACTTCTGGTCTGATGATGATCAGATTCATAAGGTGCGTCTTGAAATAGACCAGCCGGGCACCGATGTGATCTTGCGCTTGAGTGACAGCTTAAATCCCGGCATCAGTGAAGGCATTGATGACGAGTCCTGGGGTATCGATAACCTCAGTGTTCAGGGGCTTGATGCCGCAGGTAATCCGTTAACGCTCGCGATACAGGAAGGTGTTACCGGTGCGGCGATTGCTACGCTGGCCGTGCAGGATCCGGATGCGGCAGATACGGCTACATACAGTGTGGATGATGGCCGTTTTGAAATTGTTGATGGCATTCTGAAGCTGAAAGCGGATCAGAGTCTGGACTATGAAACGGAAACCGCAGTGACCGTTACGGTAACGGTCACAGATGCTGGTGGAAAAACTGATCAGCAAACCCTGATCATTGGCGTGATTGACGTTGTTGAAGTCACACCGGTCAGCACTGTGGTGGATGTAGATACGGCTGATAACGCCGTAGATGAAAACAGTGTGGCAGGTACAACGGTTGGGATTATTGCTAATGCCAGCGCCGGGCCGGATGACAGTATTAGCTATGCGCTTGCTGATGATGCTGAAGGCCGTTTTGCTATCGATGCTCAAACCGGTGAAATTACAGTAGCCGGACCATTGAATTACGAGGCAAATAACAGCCATACCGTCCGGGTACAGGCGACGGCCAGCAACGGCACCGTTGAAGAGCAGGAATTTGACATCGCGGTACGGGACGTCAATGAACCGCCGGTGATTTTATTCGGCGATCAGGCCCTTGCGAGTGACTTTGCCGGGGTTCTGAGTGATGGCTCTGTTCCTGTGGCTGGTGATATCGGAGCTTCTGATAACACGGCTAATCTACAGCCATGGTCAGGAGAAGGTGCTGCTGATAACAGTATTGCCGGAATACCGGATGTTGCGGACCTGCTGGATGATGGTGAAAGTCATGATCTGGATGCACTGTTTGAGAAAACAGACGACAGTGCCCGGGAACAAACTGAAACTGGCAGCCGGCAGGGTAATATTCAGGAAGCCGTACAGCAACTGGATACCTCTGTTCAGTCGCCGCCATTAGAGACTTTTTCAGATCAGGATAGTTGGTTCTGACAGGACGTAATGAATCATGGCCAGCCCCGGGCTGGTCATGATTTGTAAGAGCTACACTCACCTTTTAGCCCTGTTTGTCAGGGCTTTTTTTGTTTCTGTTTATCGTTGGAGATGAACGGTTCTGCGTGACAGGTGTGACTGTAAAAGCGGGTCAGCATAAAACGGAAAACAGTACCTGTTGTTTTTCATAGGTTTATGTCTGCAAATTTTATGGAAATTTGTTATAAATTCATGTTCTTAGCACAAAAATAACGTTTGAATGATCCGTGGCAGAGTGTATTCCTATGAGTTTCAGGTTCGTTTATCTACGTGGTGTCCTGGCAGGCATTTTATTCAGCATTGCTGCTGTTCATACGGTAGCTGCGAAGCAGGTAGTTGATCTGGCTACCGGCCCGGATTACGCACCTTACGTTAGCAGTGAGCTGCCTGAAGGGGGTGTGGTTTCTGAAGTCGTGACACGGGTGTTTACAGAAATGGGGTATCGGCCAAAGCTGGGTTTTTATCCGTGGAACCGGGCTTACCAGCGGGTTTTGAATGTTCAGAGTGATGCAACGTTTCCATATGCCTGGGGCCTTGAACGGTCAAAATTATTTTTCTACTCGCGGCCGGTGAACCGGATAAATATCAGGGTGTTTATGCATGAACATGCAGCGTTCACATTCACCAGAGCAAATGATCTGGCCGGTTTATCCTATTGTCAGCCCCTCGGTTATCAGACCGAGCCTGAGCTCAGGGACATGGTTAAACAGGCGCGTTTGGAACGTTTCGAAGCACGGGATATGGATGGATGTTTTCAGATGCTGTCAGCAAAGCGGGTCGACTTTGTCGTGTCGAACGATCTGGTGGGCTGGAGTTCAGTGAACAGGGAGTTGGGTCAGCAAGCTGGCCAGATGATTGTGGCAGCTGAAGAACCGTTCCGGACCATCTCGGAATATCTGATTATCAGTAAGCAACATCCTGAGGGAGAGTATCTGATCAAAGCGTTTAACACAGCCTATGAAGTGTTGCTGGAGAATGGCAGTTTAGATCAGATCTGGATGCAGCGGCTGGGGCGCCACGTAAAGGCGGTAGATTAACCTTACATCGCTTCAGTGAGCTGCTGCAGGAAAACCTCCGGGTAAAACATCATTTATTGCCGGTAGCTGTTTGCTGAATGCCTGTCCTCTTGCAGCACTGTCTGATACATCGCATTCTATAGGTATTCTATTCTTCTGCAGCACGAAATATATGACAACAGAAATAATTGAAAAGCGGGTTCGGGAACTGGCAACACTGGCCGAAAGTCAGGGGGTTATGATTGCAACGGCTGAGTCATGCACCGGTGGTGGAATTGCTACCGCGATTACCGAACTGGCAGGAAGCTCAGCCTGGTTTGATGCCGGCTTTGTTACCTATAGTAATCAGGCAAAAACTCGTATGCTGGATGTGCCTGCGTCTGTCATTGAGGCCTATGGTGCTGTCAGTGAGCAGGTGGTGCAGGCAATGGCGACGGGAGCTGTGACGAATAGTCAGGCGCACATCAGTGTGGCTGTGAGCGGCGTCGCGGGACCCGGAGGAGGAACTGACGCTAAGCCTGTTGGGACGGTATGGATCGCCTGGCACAGTGCGGCCACATCTTTTACAAAGGTATATCAGTTTGCGGGTGATCGTGCTGCAGTGCGACTTCAGGCGATAGAACAGGCACTTAGCGGACTGATAAAATTACTGGATAAAAATACTGTATAAAAAAACATATTTTTGCTTGCAATGTGATTCAGCTGCGATAATAATGCTGTGCAAACGTACAGTATTTAATTTCTCCACAGATTTATAGGTTCTAATATGGACGACAACAGAAAGAAAGCTCTTGATGCTGCCCTGGGTCAGATCGAACGCCAGTTTGGTAAAGGTGCAGTTATGCGCATGGGTGATCAGCCGCGTGAAGTTATTCCTGCTGTGTCGACCGGTTCCCTGACGCTGGATATTGCGCTGGGTATCGGTGGTTTACCTATGGGTCGGATTGTTGAAATCTACGGGCCGGAATCGTCCGGTAAAACAACCCTGACACTGCAGGTCATTGCGGAAGCTCAGAAACTTGGCAAAACCTGTGCGTTCGTTGATGCGGAGCATGCGCTGGATCCGACTTACGCCGAAAAACTGGGTGTAAATGTTGATGAAATGCTGGTGTCTCAGCCGGATACCGGTGAGCAGGCGCTGGAAATTACCGACATGCTGGTACGCTCCAGTGCGGTTGATGTGCTGGTTATTGACTCTGTGGCGGCGCTGACACCTAAAGCTGAAATTGAAGGCGACATGGGTGATTCCCACGTAGGTCTTCAGGCCCGTCTGATGTCTCAGGCACTGCGTAAACTGACGGCCAATGTGAAGAATGCCAATACACTGGTTATTTTCATTAACCAGATTCGTATGAAGATCGGTGTGATGTTCGGCAGCCCTGAAACAACAACTGGCGGTAACGCACTGAAATTCTACTCATCTGTTCGTCTTGATATCCGCCGGATCGGTGCAGTGAAGCAGGGGGATGAAATTGTCGGTAACGAAACCCGCGTAAAAGTGGTTAAGAACAAGGTGGCTCCTCCATTCCGTCAGGCTGAATTCCAGATTCTGTATGGTCAGGGTATCTACCATATGGGTGAGGTTATCGATCTGGGCGTGAAAGAAGGTCTGATTGATAAATCCGGTGCATGGTATGCATACAAAGGCGATAAGATTGGTCAGGGTAAAGCGAATGCTGCCCGTTATCTGGAAGAAAACTCAGAGGTGGCCAGTGAGATCGAAGCTGCTATCCGGGCTAAATTACTGACAACACCTGTTGTTCAGGAAGAAGGAAAGGATGCTGAAGCGGCACCTCAGCTGGATCTGTAACATACATAAATCGGTGTTAATGAGCTGATTATCTTTAAACCCTGCTTTTGGCAGGGTTTTTTGTGTCTGGGAAAAAGGGAAAAATATGGGCTTTAACCGTTCAGAAAAATCCGGAAAAATGCTGGAGACTGAGTCAGATATCAAAAATGCAGCGCTGGGATTGCTTGCGCGCCGGGAGCACTCGGTGAAAGAACTGATGACGAAGTTAGCAGGCAGGTGTGCTGATGAAGATATGCTGGACAATGTCATATTCAGTTTGCAGGAAAGTGGTTATGTCAGCGATCAGCGTTTTGTTGAAAGTTTTTTGCGGCAGCGAGTAAATCAGGGCTACGGTCCTAAAAAAATTCAGTTCGATATGAGAGATAAAGGTATCTCAGCAGACATGCTTGATTTGGCAATGCAGGAACAGGAAATTGACTGGTTTGCCCTGGCGCTGGATGTGTATCGCCGTAAGTTCCGGAGTGAAGAAAGTTTTGATGCCAAGGGGTATGCGAAACGCATGCGTTACATGATGCAGAGAGGATTTGACGCAGAACAGACTCGCTATGCTATTGATGCAAAAGAAGAATAAATCCTGAAAATTAAAGAGAAATATTAATATAAGCCTTAGTTGCTAAAAATATTCGAACAATTTATTGACACGTTATATACTACATCGCCATTTTTACACTGTTTTTTCCGGTTGCTTTTGATTGAATGCGTAGGTAAATGAATCGATCAGGGTGCTATTTTAGGTGTTGCGAGCGATAACTGTATGAAAAATATGACAAGTGCCGAACTGCGACAGGCATTTCTAAACTACTTTGAAAACAACGGCCATCAGATTGTTGAAAGTAGTTCTCTGATCCCTGCCAACGACCCTACCCTGATGTTTACTAACGCAGGTATGGTTCAGTTTAAGGATGTATTCCTGGGAAGCGACCAGCGTCCTTATACCCGTGCGACTACCTCGCAGCGTTGTGTACGTGCGGGCGGTAAGCATAACGATCTGGATAACGTAGGTTATACAGCGCGCCACCATACCTTCTTTGAGATGCTGGGTAACTTCAGTTTCGGTGATTACTTTAAGCGTGATGCAATCAACTTTGCATGGACCTTCCTGACAGAAGTACTGCAGCTGCCAAAAGAAAAGCTGTGGATTACGGTTCATATCAGTGATGATGAAGCAGAAAAAATCTGGAAAGAAGAAGTTGGGATCGATCCTGAGCGCTTCTCCAAACTGGATGAAGATAACTTCTGGTCTATGGGTGATACCGGCCCTTGCGGACCCAGCTCTGAGATTTTCTACGACCACGGTGCGGACATCTGGGGCGGACCTCCGGGCAGCCCTGAAGAAGATGGCGACCGCTATATCGAAATCTGGAATTTGGTATTCATGCAGTTCAACCGTGCTGCCGATGGTGAAATGACGCCATTACCTAAGCCATCTGTGGATACAGGTATGGGGCTTGAGCGTATTGCGGCTGTTCTGCAGAACGTGCACTCCAACTATGAGATTGACCTTTTCCAAAACCTGCTGAAGGCTGCCGCCGCTGCAGTGGGAAGCAACGATCTGGATAATAAATCTCTGCGGGTTATTGCTGATCACATCCGTTCCTGTTCTTTCCTGATACTCGATGGCGTTATTCCGAGTAACGAAGGTGCGGGTTATGTTTTGCGCCGCATTATTCGCCGTGCGGTACGTCACGGTAAGAAGCTGGGTGCTCAGGGTGCATTCTTCCATAAGCTTGTTGCTGCACTCGTGAAGGAGATGGGAGCGGCTTACCCGGATCTTACAGCTCAGCAAGAGCTGATTGAAAAAGTTCTGCTTAAAGAAGAAGAGCAGTTTGCCAAGACCCTAGAGCATGGCATGGGACTGCTTGAAACGGTCATTTCCAAACTGGAAGGAACAGAAATTCCCGGTGAAACAGTTTTCAAACTTTATGACACCTATGGTTTCCCGGTTGATCTGACTGCTGATGTTGCACGTGAGCAGGAACTGACCATTGATATGGCAGGTTTTGAAAAGGCGATGGAACAGCAGCGTACGCAGGCGCGAGCAGCTGGCAAATTCAATGTTGACTATAACGATGCGCTGACGCTCGACGGCGAGACCAGCTTTACAGGTTATGAGCATTTGCAGGGCTCTGCCAAGGTTGTAGGTTTGTTCTCTGATGGCGCGGCTGTTGATGTGCTGAATGCCGGTGATAAAGGGATTGTTGTGCTTGACGAGACGCCGTTCTATGCAGAGTCCGGTGGTCAGGTGGGTGACAGTGGTTTGCTGAAGGCTGAAGGGCTTATCTTCACGGTAGCTGACTGTACCAAAGAAAGTAAGAACCACCTGCATCACGGTGAACTGCAGCAGGGAACTATTAAGGTTGGTGATACTCTGTTCCCTGAAGTTGATGCAGAACGACGTCAGAAGACGGCTGTTAACCATTCCGCGACTCACGTCCTTCACGAAGCATTGCGTCGTGTATTAGGTTCACATGTTCAGCAAAAAGGCTCTCTGAACGATGCTGAGCGCTTACGTTTTGACTTTTCGCACTTTGAAGCGGTAACCGCGAAAGAGTTGCAGGCAGTTGAAGAGATGGTGAATGAAGAGGTTCGCCGCAATACTCTGATTGAAACTGACGTCATGGACATTGATTCCGCCAAAGAGAAAGGTGCTATGGCACTGTTTGGTGAGAAGTACGATGATGAAGTTCGCGTTTTAACCATGGGTGGCGACTTCTCGGTTGAGCTTTGCGGCGGTACGCATGCTCAGCGTACCGGTGATATTGCGTTGCTGAAAATTGTTTCAGAAGGCGGTATTGCGGCAGGCGTACGCCGGGTTGAAGCAGTCACCGGAAAGGCGGCTCTGGACTTCATGGCCGGTGTCAGCGCGCAGTTACAGGATAAGCTGACTGATCAGCAGGGTAAAACCCGTCAGTTGGAAAAAGAGCTTGAGCAGTTAAAAGCTAAACTTGCTGCAGCTAAAGGTGCTGACCTGGTCAGCGCAGCTGCTGATGTGGCTGGCGTAAAGGTGCTGGCAGAAGTGCTTGAAGGCATTGAGCCGAAAGCGCTGCGTGACACGATTGATCAGTTGAAGAATAAATTAGGCAGTGCAGTGGTTGTGCTGGCGACAGTGGCGGACGGTAAAGTCAGCCTTGCTGCCGGTGTCAGTAAAGATCTGACTGCTAAAGTAAAAGCTGGCGACCTGGTTCGTGAGCTAACAGCTAAGCTGGGTGGTAAGGGCGGTGGTCGTCCGGACTTTGCTCAGGGTGGTGGTACCGATGCAGCAGCGTTGCCTGCTGTTCTGGCAGAAGTTGCCGGGCTGGTAGAAAACAATTTGTCGTAGTTTTTAGTCTGCAAGGCTATTAAGGAAATAGGTAAATGGCCCTATTTGTACAGAAATATGGTGGCACCTCTGTTGGCTCAGTCGAGCGGATTCAGGCTGTCGCCGATAAAGTGAAAGGCTTTCGTCAGGCTGGTCACGACGTTGTAGTGGTTGTTTCTGCCATGAGTGGCGAGACTAATCGTCTGATTGGAATGGCTAAAGAAATGCAGGAGCAGCCCTCTCCCCGTGAGATGGATGTGCTGGTTTCTACCGGTGAGCAGGTAACCATTGCGCTATTATGTATGGCACTGGAAGCCCGTGGCGTAAGCGCGCGCTCATTTACCGGCAGTCAGGTTAAAATTCTGACGGATGACAGCCATATGAAGGCACGTATTCAGGACATCGAGGTTGACCCGATGCGCGCTGAGCTGGATATGGGCCGCGTGGTTGTGGTTGCCGGTTTTCAGGGGGTAGATGAGCTGGGTAACATTACGACGCTTGGGCGTGGTGGCTCTGATACTACAGGTGTGGCGCTTGCTGCTGCGCTGAAGGCTGATGAATGTCAGATTTATACAGATGTGGACGGTGTGTATACAACCGATCCGCGGGTTGTTGAGGGCGCTCAGCGTCTCGACGAGATTACTTTTGAAGAAATGCTGGAAATGGCCAGTCTTGGATCGAAAGTACTGCAAATTCGGGCTGTGGAGTTCGCCGGCAAATATAATGTGCCGTTACGGGTATTACACAGCTTTCAGGATGGACCAGGAACGCTTATAACTACAGAGGAAGAGGATACAGTGGAAAAACCGGTCATTTCAGGGATTGCCTTTAACCGCGACGAAGCAAAACTGACAATACTGGGTGTCCCTGATATTCCAGGCGTAGCTTCGCGGATTTTGGGTCCAGTCAGTCGTGCCAATATCGAAGTCGATATGATTTTGCAAAATGTGGCAGCAGATAACACCACGGACTTCACGTTTACAGTGCACCGTAATGATTTTAATCAGGCTGAAGAAATCCTGACTAAAGTTAAAGAGGAGCTGGGTGCGCGTGAAGTTATTGGTAATAACAAAATAGCTAAAGTATCAATCGTTGGTGTCGGCATGCGTTCTCACGCAGGTGTAGCCAGTAAGATGTTTGATTCCCTGGCTAATGAGAACATCAATATTCAGATGATTTCCACTTCAGAAATTAAGGTTTCTGTAGTGATCGCTGAAAAGTACCTGGAATTAGCTGTCCGGGGACTTCATTCAGCGTTTGATTTGAATGCTGTTGATACGGTTAGTGAGTAGCAGCCACTGTTTAAGTAGTTCTGTGTTGCTGTTGTTGCACATTTTATTTGTTTAACGCCAGAGGTCTGTTAATCTGTTGTTACTACTACAGATTAGGACGCTCTGGCGCTTAAATAAGGAGATTATTTAATGTTAATTCTTACTCGCCGTGTAGGCGAAACGCTAATGGTTGGTGACGACGTCACTGTGACTGTCCTGGGTGTGAAGGGAAATCAGGTGCGTATTGGTGTTAATGCACCTAAAGATGTGTCTGTGCATCGTGAAGAAATTTATCAGCGTATTCAGAAAGAAAAGCAAGAAGGTAACCAAGAGTAAATTTCTGAAATTAATGCTTTTCTTTTGAAAATCATTCTTGTAATATACGCGCCGTTGTTGAGGTGAGATGGCCGAGTGGCTGAAGGCGCGCCCCTGCTAAGGGCGTATAGGGGAAACTCTATCGAGGGTTCGAATCCCTCTCTCACCGCCATTTAGCGCCCGTAGCTCAGCTGGATAGAGTACCTGGCTACGAACCAGGCGGTCGCACGTTCGAATCGTGCCGGGCGCGCCACTTAACTTTAGGGTTAAGTGAAATGGTGGGATAAACAACAAAACTTGGATTAAGCGCCCGTAGCTCAGCTGGATAGAGTACCTGGCTACGAACCAGGCGGTCGCACGTTCGAATCGTGCCGGGCGCGCCATCCTAATCCAAGTATCTGTTTTAAGTCTTTGTATTTTTTCAAATGTAGAGCAAAAGGTTTACAGCGAATGATGCGTTGTAAAGTTGATGTTTTGCCTCTGACACTTCTGAGACAGTTTTGCAGTGATTAAGCGCCCGTAGCTCAGCTGGATAGAGTACCTGGCTACGAACCAGGCGGTCGCACGTTCGAATCGTGCCGGGCGCGCCACTGTCTCTTCTCTTCTTACATGTTTTAAACATTCCATTTCTTTTTCTGTTGCTTTCATCGGCAAAACTTTTGCTGTCCGCTCTGAGCTTCTCTGTGTGCTGTGATTGCTATGGCGGCGCTCTTGGGTTGGCTTCGGTTTGCCTGGCCTTCAGATGGGTTCTCAGTTCCTTCAGTGCGGTTGATTGTGAAGAGGTCTGTGTGACTGTTCTTGTCCGGAATAAAGCTATGTTCAGGTGGCCGGTGTAGCGGTGAGGTGTGCCTTGCTGATTGCGGGAAGGGCGGCAAGACTGGCGATCTTCGCTGGCGATCTTCGCTGGCGATCTTCGCTGGCGATCTTCGCTGGCGATCTTCGCTGGCGATCTTCGCTGGCGATCTTCGCTGGCGGTCGGAATGTGTTATCTGTGGGGTTGCAGAGGGCTGTGCGGCATTTTTAGTGTGTTTGCTACTGTGTTGAAGGTCATTCTGAGAAGCTGTGTCAGGCTGTGGAGTGGGTGGTGCAGCCGTTTCGACTGTTTTAGTCTGGGGGAGTGTTCGGGCGGGTTGTTAAGCCGGGTTGTCAGGCGGTGTGTCTCTGTAGAGGTCAGAGAGTGGCTTTTGCATTAAAAAAGCCGCCTGTGGTAGCAGGCGGCTCTTGAATTGAGTGCGTATCAGCGTTCCCTGAATGCAGTATCCAGGCCGCGGGATATCGGTTTAAGCAGATAATCCATAATGGACTTGCTGCCGGTTTTTATGTCTGCGGTAACGGTCATGCCCGGTGACAGTGTCAGTTTAGTGTTGTCACCCACCCAGTTGGTTGTCAGGCTGATCTCTGCTCTGAAATAAGGGTCTTTTTTGTCATCCAGATAGGTTGTTGCAGAGAGGCGTTCTATGACGCCGTCAACAGTGCCAAAGCGTGCGGAGTCGTAGCTGTCTACCTTGATTTCTGCTCGCTGGCCGATGCTGATGTGGCCAATTTCGTTTGGCAATATGCGCGCTTCAATGATGACCTCGTCATCGGTGGGTACCAGTTGCATAATTACCTGGCCAGGATCAACTACAGCATTGATCCGGGTAATGGAAAGATCCTGTACGATACCGGTCAGCGGTGCGTAGATGTCCAGTCGCTTAACTCTGTCACGCACCCGGATCAGTGACTGTTCAATTTCAGCAAGCTCTTCGCCGACGCTACCTGCTTCCAGTTCTATGTCTTTTTTGAAGCGTGCGCTGAGTTCGATACGCCGCTGCTCGGCTTCGGTAAGCGCGGATTCTGCAACGCGGATACCGTCAACAATGCTAAGGCTTTCGCTTTGTGCATCAGCAAGGCTGGTCTGGCTGGTCAGCAGCTCCGCTTTGGATACCACGTTGCTTTTAACCAGTCTGGAGCGAATAGATACCTGTTCTTTAAGCAGCTCAACTTTTTTTCTGATGGACTTTGCCTTATTGCGCTGCTGCTTTATTTCTTCATTCCGCTGGCGGATTTGTGAGTCAATGACACTCAGTTCGCTGTTCTGGCTGGCCAGTTGTGCGGAATAAATAGTCATTTGCTTATCGGCAAGGGCTGGGTAGCTGTTACCTATTTCACCAAAAGACGGAATCCGGTCATCAAGGATTGCCTGCAGGCGCTCACTTTCCAGAATGAAAGCGGCGCGACGAATTTCCAGTTGCTGGAGTTCAGACTGGCTGGCAGGAGGTGCAAAGCGCAGCAGTAAATCGCCGTTTTGCACCTGATCACCATTACGGACCAGAATTTCACTGACGATACCGCCTTCCAGATGCTGTACATCATGTATAAGGCCGGCAGGCACGACTTCACCACGGGTAGATGTGACTTCGTCAACCTTGGTCAGTATTGCCCAGACAATTGAGGCCACCAGAATAAAGGCGGTGAAATAAATGGCTGCATTGATGATGCCGGCCGGTTCGTGTTCTTCCAGCTGGATTGCCTGAGCCAGAAAGCGGGCGCGGGCGCGTGGCAGGCTGGCGCCGCCGTGGGAAGAGAACACATTTTTGTTTTTACTCATGCCGACTTCTCCAGCGTCAGGGCAATAACTTCTTGTGGGGGGCCGATATGGATTACGGTGCCTTGCTCCATAAGTACGGCTTTGTCCGCCAGGCGTATATGGCTTGGCCGGTGGCTGACCATGACAATTGAACGGTTGCCTTTCAGTCGTTTGAGCTGTTCTATGAAGCGGTTGTCCGATTCCAGATCCAGTGATGCGCCCGGTTCGTCAAGTAACAGGATTTTAGCCGGGCTGACAAAGGCGCGGCACATCGAAAGTGAGCGCAGGAAGCCAGGCGGCATATGGTCAATAACGGTGTCGCCCAGGCGGGTCTCAAAGCCATGCGGTAAGGCCAGAATTTCTTCCAGTACGCCAGCTTCCATGGCCGCAGCGCGGATATCTTCATCGGTTGCCAGGCTGTTGTTCAGGCGAATGTTCTGTGCAATGGAACCATGGAACATGTGTGTTTGCTGGGGTACATAAGCTACAGCGCGGCGAAGGTCCATGGCATTCAGTTGTCGAAGATCCATGTTGTCCATGCTGATGCTGCCAGCCTGGGGGGCGTACATGCCGGCAATCATTTTAATCAGAGTGGATTTTCCCGAGCCGGTATTGCCGGTAATCGCGATCATCTCGCCGGCTTTTACTTCAAATGATGCGCCCAGCAGAGCAGGGTCCCGGTCAGGGCCGTAGCGGAAGCTGACTCTGTCGATGCGGATATTGCCCTTCAGCTTCGAAAGTACCAGCCCTGACTTGCCTCCTTTTCTTTCATTGCGCAGGCGCATGAGCTGGTTGATTTGTTTGATGGCTTTCAGGGCTTGCTGAAATTTGGAAAATGACAGGAAAGCACTTTGCAACGGAGACAATACGCGCCACACCAGTGCCATGATGGCAATCAGTGCACCGATCGTAATTTCACCGTTAATTACCTGCATGGTGCCGATGGCCAGTACAGCGACGCCTGAGAAGGTCATCAGCCCCTGTGCCAGATTGTTCATCAGATTGTTGGACAGGAAGGTCTGATAGTTCGCCAGTACGGCTTCTCCTGAGTTCTCGCGGAAACGTTCCCACCAGACGGTTTCACCGCCAATGGCTTTGATTTCTTTGCGGCCGGCAACGGTCTGCATAATGATGCGCTGCTTATCTGTACGGGCTTTGCCGGCGCGAAGAATGCGGGTATTTATAACCGGTATCCAGATCAGGCCGAGAATAATAAATGCCATCACCATACCCAGTGGAATCAGCGCCAGCGGGCCGCCAAGGATACCTATTACGATCAGGAACATGGCAACGAACGGCAGTTCCAGGGCAACGGCTGCGCTCGGGCCGGTGAAAAAGTCACGTACGGAATCGAACTGCTTCAGGCGGGATAGTTGAGCGGCAACGGTGGAGCGTTCTGTATAGAGTGGCGGCAAATACAGCATGCGCTTAAAGGTTTCATTGCCTATGAGGTAGTCCAGCCTGCCGGCGGTAATGCCCAGTAATTTGGCTCTGAGGAAGCGTAAGCCCAGATCTGTAATCAGCAGTATGGTGACCCCTGAAATAAGGAATGGCAGGGTTTCGGCTGATTTTGCACCAATCACCTTGTCGTAGATAACCATGATAAATATAGGTACCAGCAAGGCAACCAGATTGATAACAAAGGTCATGCCCAGCAGGTGAATGATCATCTTCTGGAAGCGTTGCAGTAAATTGCCAAACCAGTCATCACCCGGCACATCTGTTGGGTTGTTGCCGTAGCTGGCATTGCTGTCGGTGAACAGATAGGCAGTGCCCTTTAAGCGCAGTTTGGGTGTTGATTCGTACTGGTTGGTCTGGGCGTCGTAATAATAAATCAGGCCATCGCGCTTACCCTGAAGTAACAGAACTTTGCCGCCATTGGATATAAACAGAGCAGGATAAAGCTCGTCCTGTAATGAGTGGATATCGGTTTTTAGCGGTGAGCTGTCGTAACCGAGGGTGACGAGAATATTACGAAGGTCGATCAGGTCTATCTGCTCAGAAAAGTGAGGCAGGGCCTCAATCAGGTCCCGGGCATAGTTATTCCAGCCCAGTTCCCGCAAAAGTGGCAGCAGACAGGCTGCGTAAGGCGATGTATCGTGGAATTCATCAGTATTATCAGTGCGCAACGCTTCCGCCAGTCGCTCGGAGACAATTGGCGGGCGTTCAAAAACAGGGGGCGTCGTCATCTGGTTCATGCCTGGGATGTCTGCTGGTTTTTCCGGGCAGTCATTTGTGCCTGATAAGGGTCGATATAGGGCTCAAGCTGACCATTCTCCAATTGGTACTGTTTGTCGCAGAGTCTCAGGAAGGAAGGGCGGTGCGACACAATAACCATGGTGCGTTTACCTTTCATTTGCTCGATAACCTTTAATAACCGGTTGTCATTTTTAATATCGAAATTGGCGTTGGCATCATCAAAAAGAATGATTTTAGGGTGGCCGACGAGTGAACGTACCATGATGATTTTCTGACGCACACCTTCAGACAGGGTATCAACAGCTGCGCCGCCAATTTGTGTGTCAAGGCCGTCGGGCAGGCGGGCGACAATTTCTTCCAGCCCCAGAATCTTGGAGAGCTCCAGCGCCTGTTCAAGGGCTTCGCCTTCACGGTAGAGGGTCATGTTTTCAAGAATACTGCCTTCAAATAACACGCCTTTTTGCGGCATGATCCCGATCTGAGCCCGCAGGAATTCTGTGTTGTAATTCAGCATGGGGTGATCGTCGAGCAGGATCTGGCCTTCATTGGGTTGTGTAAAGCCCGATAACAGACTGATAAGCGTACTTTTGCCGGTGCCGTTGTTGCCGGTAATACCAATGGCCTGTCCCGGTTCAACTGTCAGAGACAGATCATGCAGTAACTCATGTTCCTGATGTGCATATTTAAAGCTGACTTCACGCAGTTCGATTTTACCGCTCAGGCCGTGCTCGTTCTTACGCTCACCACTGGATTCAGTGGGCAGGGCATACAGTTGGTTGACTTTTTCCAGCGCCAGTTGCAGTGATTGGAACTGTGTCCAGAAACCCATGGCTTTAAGTCCGGGCTGCAATACCCGGCTTGATAACATTGTGCCGGCTGCGAGCGCACCTACTGTCAGGTCGCCTTCGATAACGAACAGGCTGCCGACGCCGACAAAAATAACCACTGCCAGTTGAGAGAAGGTAGCGCCAATGCCCTGTACGATGCTGTTAACCCGGCTCAGTTCATAAACACTTTCCGCCGATTGATGCTGAAGTTTCTCATAGCGACGTAGCATCAGTGCTTCCATAGCCATGGATTTAATGGTGTGAATGCCTTTCAGGGATTCGATGATGAAGTTCTGGCGCCGGTCTTCCATGGTGTAGCGGGTTTCCAGTGCTTTTCTCAGTTTACGCCCTGTAACAAAGGCTACCAGTAGGAACACAACCAGCAGAGCGATAGGGATAGCAACCAGAGGGCCGGCAATGACCCAGATAAGCCCCAGGAAGAGGATGACGAAAGGTAGATCCATGATCAGCAGGACTGATTGACCGGAATAGAACTCCTGAATCTGTTCAAGTGCCTGAATTTTATCGAGATAGTAACCGGCTGTATTATCCTCGAATGCCTGATTATCGGCGTCCAGAATCCGGTTCATCGCTTTGAGGCTTTCCCGGTGATCAAATTTAGCGCCGTGCCAACTGAGAATTGAAGAGCGAAAAATGCGCAGTGCCGTATCAATTATGACGACGCCAAGCATACCCAGAATGAGGAATATAAAAGTACCGATGGCCTGATTGGGTATTATACGATCATAGACCTGAAGGATGACGGTAGGCAGTGCGAGCGCAAGAATGTTGATTGCCAGCGATGACATAAGGACGCTGGGTTGACTCCAGGTCCCGGGAGTTCTGAGCCGTTTTACGGAAAACACATGTGACGTCTTAATACTCATGAGTTGTGTTCATTTATTCCGAAAATAGGTTGTTTGAGCACTGGGTGTGCCCCATTTTATTCCATTCTTATAACGCCGACTAATATTGCTACTAATCCTGCTGAGACACAAGTGATTACAGAAGTTTTTGCTGTAAGTAATTGTCTCTACAGCGTATTGTTCGTGCACAGATTGAGTTTTATAAAAGTTAAAACCAGAGGCAGTAAACCATGGCTGAGGAAAGCAAAGGCGACAGTGTTGTAAGCGCAAGGGATAAAGCGACCGAGGACCTGTTTAACCAGGGCCTGGGCAACAATCGCCGGGTAAGAGATCTGGAAGAAGAGTACCTTGGTGATGAACAGCAGCATAATGAAGAGCTGTTTAAGCAAAACCTCCAGGGCCGTGTAGATGATCAGAAAGAAGATCTGACTGACTCCTCTGAGCAGGATTATTCCCCAGAGTTTTCCTCTACCGGTTTTAGCTTTACCGACATTAATTCATTTTCTGAGCTGCCTGATGGCGGCACGATTCCTGCCGGGACAGAACTGGCTACTCTTGAACTGCCCGTTTCCGGTGGCAATTTTAGTTTTTCTCTGGATTCAACGCAGTTTACGTTGCAGGGTAACCGCTTATCTACTCTGGTGGATTTAACGCCTGTCCGTGGTCAGCAGCTGGGTGTGGATATTCGGGTTACCAGTAACGACAGCGACTTTACTGCCCAGATTCCGGTTGAAATTAACTTCGACAACCTGGCAGAAGCGCTGCAAAGTGAGCAGACATTCATTGATAATGCTCCCAGTGATATAAACCTGTCAGACTCTGACGTTGCTGAAGGTGCGGTCGCCGGTGATTTTGTGGCGACAATACTGGCTACAGACGATCAGGGCGCTGATCAGCTTAATTTCAGCCTTACCGGTGAAGGTGCAAACATCTTCGAAGTGAGCGGTAATACGCTGGTCGTTGCTCCGGGTGTTACTCTGGATTTTGAAACCCGTTCGGAATATCCCGTTGAGATTACCGTCACCGACGCCAGTGGTAATGCGTTTACTAAAACGATTACAGTCAATCTGACGGATGTTAACGAAGCGCCGGTATTGCAAACTGCAGAGGTTACGGTTGCTGAAGATCAGGGCGTGATAAATGCCAGCATGGTGGCGGAGGATCAGGATGCCGGAGATCAGCTGACATTCACCGCGGTTGATCCTGACCAGTTACCGGTGGGTTTCATTCTGCAGGCTAACGGTGATTACAGCTTTGATGCCACCAGTGGTGCTTATGATCACCTGGGTGCCGGCGATTCCCAGCAGCTCACTATACCGGTGCGGGTAACTGACTCCGAAGGGTTGCAGGATACAGCATTTATTAAGATTACTATTGCCGGTACCAATGATGCTCCGGTGGCTGGCGCTGACATCGTCAGTAGTCTGGATGAAGGAGCTACTGCTATCGGAGGGCAGTTAACCGCAACGGATGCAGATGATGGCGCAGTTATCACTTTTACTGTGGCTGAGGGAGTGTCATTGCCGGCAGGTTTCTCATTGGGCGCTCAGGGGGAATACAGTTTTGATCCTGCTGATAGTGCGTACCAGCGCCTGGGGGCCGGTGATTCACAGGTAATTACAGTGCCGGTAACGGTAACTGACGAACATGGGGCAACGGATACCCAACAGATTCGTATTACGGTCAAAGGCACCAATGATGCACCGGTTGCCGGAGCGGATATTTCTGCAGCAGTCGAAGAGGGGAGTTCTGCCATTTCCGGTCAACTGATCGCGACGGATGCAGATGATGGCAGCATACTGACATTTGCAGTCACACCAGGAGCAGATACACCTGCGGGATTCAGTCTGGATGCTGACGGAAACTACAGTTTTGAACCGGATGCCGGTGCGTATCAGCATCTTGCGGTGGGTGACAGTCAGGTACTGACGATTCCTGTTACGGTCACAGATGAGCTGGGGGCAACGGATGTTCAGCAAATCCAGATTACCGTTGCCGGAACAAATGATTCGCCTGTTGCCGATGCTGATGTTCACAGTACTGTATTGGAAGGTGATTCAGTTATTAGTGGTCAGCTGTCTGCCACCGATGTGGATGACTCCGCCGTGCTGACCTTCAGCGTCACTGACGGTGTAACTGTGCCGGCAGGCTTTAGCCTGAACACCGACGGTTCATACAGCTTCGATCCGCGGGATGCTGCCTATGACAGCATGGATGCCGGCGATGAACAGACGCTGACGATTCCGGTCACTGTCAGCGATGAGAACGGCGCCACCACCACTCAGCAGATCCAGATTAAAGTTACCGGCACCAACGATGAACCGGTGGCGGGCGCAAACGCCACTGCCAATGTAAACGAAGGTGATACGGCGATCTCTGGTCAGCTGTCTGCAACCGACGCCGACGAATCTGCGACCCTGACCTTCAGCGTCACCGAGGGTGCAACCGTGCCGGCAGGCTTTAGCCTGAACACCGATGGTTCGTACAGCTTTAATCCACAGGATGCTGCTTACGACAGCATGGATGCCGGCGACGAGCAGACGCTGACCATCCCGGTTACTGTCAGCGATGAAAACGGTGCCACTGCGACCCAGCAGATCCAGATTAAGGTTACCGGCACCAACGATGAACCGGTAGCGGGCGCGAACGCTACCGCCAATGTTGATGAAGGTGATGCAGTCATCTCCGGTCAGTTATCCGCGACGGATGCCGATGACTCTGCCGTGCTGACCTTCAGCGTCACCGAAGGCGCAACTGTGCCGGCAGGTTTTAGCCTGAACACCGACGGTTCATACAGTTTTAATCCGCAGGATGCTGCCTATGGCAGCATGGATGCCGGGGATGAGCAGACCCTGACGATTCCAGTTACCGTCAGCGATGAGCACGGCGACACTGCAACTCAGCAGATCCAGATTAAGGTTACCGGCACCAACGATGAACCGGTAGCGGGCGCTAACGCCACTGCCAATGTAAACGAAGGTGATGCAGCCATCTCCGGTCAGCTATCTGCCACCGATGTCGATGACTCTGCCGTGCTGACCTTCAGCGTCACCGAGGGTGCAACCGTGCCAGCGGGCTTTAGCCTGAACTCTGACGGTTCATACAGCTTCGATCCGCAGGATGCTGCCTATGACAGCATGGATGCCGGCGACGAACAGACCCTGACGATTCCTGTGACGGTCTCGGATGAAAACGGTGCTACTGCTACTCAGCAGATCCAGATTAAAGTTACCGGCACCAACGATGAACCAGTGGCAGGCGCTAACGCCACTGCCAATGTAAACGAAGGTGATGCAGCGATCTCCGGCCAGCTATCCGCGACGGATGCCGATGACTCCGCCGTGCTGACCTTCAGCGTGACTGAAGGGGCAACGGTCCCGGCAGGCTTTAGCCTGGATGCAGACGGTACCTACAGCTTCGACCCGCGTGATGCCGCCTATGACAGCATGGATGCCGGCGACGAACAGACCCTGACCATCCCAGTCACCGTCAGCGATGAGAACGGCGCGACTGCTACTCAGCAGATCCAGATTAAGGTTACCGGCACCAACGATGAACCGGTTGCAGGGGCGAACGCCACTGCCAATGTAAATGAAGGTGATGCGGCGATCTCCGGTCAGCTATCTGCTACCGATGCAGACGACTCGGCCGTGCTGACCTTCAGCGTCACCGAAGGTGCAACTGTGCCAGCGGGCTTTAGCCTGAACAGCGATGGTTCATACAGCTTTAATCCCCAGGATGCTGCCTACGACAGCATGGATGCCGGCGACGAACAGACCCTGACCATTCCGGTTACTGTCAGCGATGAGAACGGTGCCACCGCCACTCAACAGATCCAGATTAAAGTTACCGGTACCAACGATGAGCCGGTAGCAGGTGCGAACGCTACCGCCAATGTAAACGAAGGTGATGCAGCCATCTCCGGTCAGTTATCCGCGACGGATGCCGATGACTCGGCCATCCTGACCTTCAGCGTCACCGAGGGTGCAACCGTGCCAGCGGGCTTTACGCTGAACAGTGATGGCAGCTACAGCTTCGATCCGCAGGATGCTGCCTATGACAGCATGGATGCCGGCGACGAACAGACCCTGACAATCCCTGTCACCGTCAGCGATGAAAACGGTGCCACTGCGACCCAGCAGATCCAGATTAAAGTTACCGGTACTAATGATGAGCCGGTTGCAGGGGCGAACGCCACCGCCAATGTGAATGAAGGTGATGCAGCGATCTCTGGCCAGCTGTCGGCGACCGATGCAGACGACTCGGCCGTGCTGAACTTTAGCGTCACCGAAGGCGCAACCGTACCGGCAGGCTTTACGCTAAACAGCGATGGCAGTTACAGCTTTAACCCGCAGGATGCTGCTTACGACAGCATGGATGCCGGCGACGAACAGACCCTGACCATCCCTGTCACTGTCAGCGATGAGAACGGTGCCACCGCCACTCAGCAGATCCAGATTAAGGTTACCGGAACTAACGATGAGCCGGTAGCAGGCGCGAACGCTACCGCCAATGTCAACGAAGGCGATGCGGCGATCTCCGGTCAGTTATCCGCGACCGATGTCGATGACTCGGCCACCCTGACCTTCAGCGTCACTGACGGTGCAACCGTGCCAGCGGGCTTTACGCTAAACGCCGACGGCAGCTACAGCTTTAATCCACAGGATGCTGCCTATGACAGCATGGATGCCGGCGATGAGCAGACGCTGACCATTCCGGTTACTGTCAGCGATGAGCACGGTGCCACTGCGATCCAGCAGATCCAGATTAAAGTTACCGGCACCAACGATGAGCCAGTGGCAGGCGCGAATGCTACCGCCAACGTCAACGAAGGTGATGCCGCGATCTCCGGTCAGTTATCCGCGACGGATGCGGATGACTCTGCCGTGCTGACCTTCAGCGTCACCGAGGGTGCAACCGTGCCAGCGGGCTTTAGCCTGAATGCTGATGGTTCGTACAGCTTTGATCCGCAGGATGCTGCCTATGACGGCATGGATGCCGGCGACGAACAGACGCTGACCATTCCGGTTACCGTGAGCGATGAGAACGGCGCGACTGCGACCCAGCAGATCCAGATTAAAGTGACCGGCACCAACGATGAACCGGTGGCGGGCGCGAATGCCACCGCCAATGTGAACGAAGATGATGCCGCGATCAGTGGCCAGCTATCGGCCACCGACGCAGACGAATCAGCCACCCTGACCTTCAGCGTCACTGACGGTGCAACCGTGCCAGCGGGCTTTAGCCTGAACACCGACGGTTCGTACAGCTTCGATCCGCAGGATACTGCCTATGACAGCATGGATGCTGGGGACGAACAGACCCTGACAATCCCTGTCACCGTCAGCGATGAAAACGGTGCCACTGCGACCCAGCAGATCCAGATTAAGGTTACCGGCACCAACGATGAACCGGTAGCGGGCGCGAACGCTACCGCCAATGTTGATGAAGGTGATGCAGTCATATCCGGTCAGTTATCCGCGACGGATGCGGATGACTCTGCCGTGCTGACCTTCAGCGTCACCGAAGGCGCAACCGTGCCGGCAGGTTTTAGCCTGAACACCGACGGTTCATACAGTTTTAATCCGCAGGATGCTGCCTATGACAGCATGGATGCCGGCGATGAACAGACCCTGACGATTCCAGTTACCGTCAGCGATGAGCACGGCGACACTGCAACTCAGCAGATCCAGATTAAGGTTACCGGCACCAACGATGAACCGGTAGCGGGCGCGAACGCTACCGCCAATGTAAACGAAGGTGATGCAGCCATCTCCGGTCAGTTATCTGCGACCGATGTGGATGACTCTGCCGTGCTGACCTTCAGCGTCACCGAAGGCGCAACCGTGCCGGCAGGCTTTAGCCTGGATGCAGACGGTTCGTACAGCTTCGATCCGCGGGATGCTGCCTACGACAGCATGGATGCCGGCGATGAGCAGACGCTGACCATTCCGGTCACTGTCAGCGATGAGAACGGCGCGACTGCTACTCAGCAGATCCAGATTAAGGTTACCGGCACCAACGATGAACCGGTTGCAGAGGCGAACGCCACTGCCAATGTAGATGAAGGCGATACCGAGATCACCGGTCAGCTATCCGCAACCGATGTCGATGACTCTGCCGTGCTGACCTTCAGCGTGACTGACGGTGCAACCGTACCAGCGGGCTTTACGCTGAACACTGATGGCAGCTACAGCTTCGATCCGCAGGATGCTGCGTACGACAGCATGGATGCCGGCGACGAGCAGACCCTGACCATTCCTGTGACGGTCTCGGATGAGAACGGCGCGACTGCTACTCAGCAGATCCAGATTAAGGTTACCGGCACCAACGATGAACCGGTGGCGGGCGCGAATGCTACAGCCAACGTCAACGAAGGTGATGCAGCGATCTCTGGTCAGCTGTCTGCCACCGATGCCGATGATTCAGCCGTGCTGACCTTCAGCGTCACCGAAGGCGCAACAGTACCGGCAGGTTTTACGCTGAACACCGACGGTTCATACAGTTTCGATCCACAGGATGCAGCTTATGACGGCATGGACGCCGGGGATGAGCAGACCCTGACCATCCCTGTGACGGTCTCGGATGAGAACGGCGCCACCGCTACTCAGCAGATCCAGATTAAAGTGACCGGCACCAACGATGCGCCGGTAGCAGGCGCGAACGCTACCGCCAATGTCAACGAAGGCGATGCGGCGATCTCCGGTCAATTATCTGCCACCGATGTCGATGACTCTGCTGTGCTGACCTTCAGCGTCACCGAGGGTGCCACTGTGCCAGCAGGCTTTAGCCTGAATGTTGATGGTTCATACAGCTTCGATCCGCGGGATGCTGCCTACGACAGCATGGATGCCGGCGACGAACAGACCCTGACCATTCCGGTTACTGTCAGCGATGAGAACGGTGCCACCGCCACTCAACAGATCCAGATTAAAGTGACCGGTACTAATGATGAACCGGTAGCGGGCGCTAACGCTACCGCCAATGTAAACGAAGGTGATGCAGCCATCTCCGGTCAGTTATCCGCGACCGACGTAGATGAATCAGCTAACCTGACCTTCAGTGTGACTGAAGGCACAACAGTACCGGCAGGCTTTAGCCTGAACACCGACGGTTCGTACAGCTTCGATCCGCAGGATGCTGCTTACGACAGCATGGACGCCGGCGACGAACAGACCCTGACAATCCCTGTCACCGTCAGCGATGAGCACGGCGCGACTGCTACTCAGCAGATCCAGATTAAAGTTACCGGCACTAACGATGAACCGGTGGCGGGCGCGAATGCTACAGCCAACGTCAACGAAGGTGATGCCGCGATCTCCGGTCAGCTGTCTGCCACCGATGCCGATGATTCAGCCGTGTTGACCTTCAGCGTTACCGAGGGTGTAACCGTACCGCCAGGTTTTAGCCTGAACGCAGATGGCTCGTACAGTTTCGATCCGCGGGATGCTGCCTATGACAGCATGGATGCCGGCGACGAACAGACCCTGACCATTCCTGTGACGGTCTCGGATGAGAATGGCGCCACCGCCACTCAACAGATCCAGATTAAAGTTACCGGTACCAACGATGAACCGGTGGCAGGGGCGAACGCCACTGCCAATGTAAACGAAGGTGATACGGCGATCTCTGGTCAGTTATCCGCGACCGATGCCGATGATTCAGCCGTGCTGACCTTCAGTGTCACCGAGGGTGCAACTGTACCTGCAGGCTTTACGCTAAACACCGATGGCAGCTACAGCTTTAATCCTCAGGATGCTGCCTACGACAGCATGGATTCCGGTGACGAGCAGACCCTGACCATCCCGGTCACCGTCAGCGATGAGCACGGTGCGACTGCTACCCAGCAGATCCAGATTAAAGTTACCGGCACCAACGATGAACCAGTGGCGGGCGCTAACGCTACAGCCAATGTAAACGAAGGTGATGCAGCGATCTCCGGTCAGTTATCCGCGACCGACGTAGACGAATCAGCTAACCTGACCTTCAGTGTGACTGAAGGCGCAACCGTACCGGCAGGCTTTACGCTCAACACTGATGGTTCATACAGTTTTAATCCGCAGGATGCTGCCTATGACAGCATGGATGCCGGCGACGAACAGACCCTGACGATTCCTGTGACGGTCTCGGATGAAAACGGTGCCACCGCCACTCAGCAGATCCAGATTAAAGTTACCGGCACCAACGATGAACCGGTGGCGGGCGCGAATGCTACCGCCAATGTAAACGAAGGTGATGCAGCCATCTCCGGTCAGTTATCTGCGACCGATGTGGATGACTCTGCCGTGCTGACCTTCAGCGTCACCGAAGGCGCAACCGTGCCGGCAGGCTTTAGCCTGGATGCAGATGGTTCATACAGTTTCGATCCGCAGGATGCTGCCTACGACAGCATGGATGCCGGTGATGAGCAGACGCTGACGATTCCTGTCACCGTCAGCGATGAGAGCGGCGCGACTGCGACCCAGCAGATCCAGATTAAAGTGACCGGCACCAACGATGAACCGGTGGCGGGCGCGAATGCTACAGCCAACGTCAACGAAGGTGATGCAGCGATCTCTGGTCAGCTGTCTGCCACCGATGCCGATGATTCAGCCGTGCTGACCTTCAGCGTCACCGAAGGCGCAACAGTACCGGCAGGCTTTACGCTGAACACCGACGGTTCATACAGTTTCGATCCACAGGATGCAGCTTATGACGGCATGGACGCCGGGGATGAGCAGACCCTGACCATCCCTGTGACGGTCTCGGATGAGAACGGCGCCACCGCTACTCAGCAGATCCAGATTAAGGTTACCGGCACCAACGATGCGCCGGTAGCAGGCGCGAACGCTACCGCCAATGTCAACGAAGGCGATGCGGCGATCTCCGGTCAATTATCTGCCACCGATGCCGATGACTCTGCCGTGCTGACCTTCAGCGTGACTGACGGTGCAACAGTACCGGCAGGCTTTACGCTGAACAGTGATGGCAGCTACAGCTTCGATCCGCAGGATGCTGCTTATGACAGTTTGAGCGCCGGTGAGGTGCAGACTCTGGCGATACCTGTCACTGTGACTGATCAGCAGGGGGCTTCAGACACTCAGCTGATAAATATTACAGTCAATGGCACGAATGACGCTCCGGTTGCAAACACTGAAACAATCAGTGGTTTGGAAGATAAAGCGGTTGTATTTACCACCAGTGCCTTGCTGGGGAATGACTCTGATGCTGATGGCGGTACTCTGAGCATCGACAGCTTTGAGCAGCCGGATAATGGCACTCTGGCTTTTGATGCGGTTACCAATACATTTACGTTTACGCCGGATGATAACTGGAGTGGTAATACAGCCTTTCAGTATAGCGTTGCGGATGGCCAGGGTGGGCTTACTAACGCCAGCAGCACGATAGAGGTTGCCGGTGTTGCTGATGAGCCGAATCTGACAGTGCAGGTAGGCCAGGCGGTTGACGGAACAGTGGAAAGAACGATCAGTTTCGATAACAGCAGCAATGACTATAATCCGGAAAAGGATGGTTTCCAGTTTAAGAACATGTATGCGCATAACGATCAGGGGCTGGCAAGCACCGGTTATAGCGGCACGGTTCCACCTGAGTTTCAGGAGTCTGATGGCAATACTTTCGCACTGAAAACGCTGGTGCTCTCTTCAAATGGTAATCCCCATGCGGATACTAACCGGAATTCAGAAAGTAAAGAAATCACGTTTAAAGCTTACGATGAGGATGGCAATGTTGTCGGTACTCATACTGTAACGACGATTGCTCAGGATAATGCAACCTCTGTGGTGAACTTTACCGGAGTGCCGGGCTTTGGCGATGTGTTCAGGGTTGCCATGGAATTTGACGGTAGCGGCGACCGGTATATTAATATCGATGATGTGGTCGTGGATGTTCATGAAGGGAATTCAATCCCTTTGAATATATCCAGCAGCCTGGGGGTTGATACTGATGGTTCTGAATCATTATCCGGGGTAGTCCTGTCCGGTATTCCGGCAGATGCGACGCTGTCTGCCGGAACGAAGAATGCAGACGGTGACTGGGTTGTTCCGCAGTCTGATCTGGATGGCCTGTCGGTTAAAGTACCTTCAGAAACCACGCGGTTTACCCTAGAAGCCAGTGTGACATCCACTGAAAGCGGCAGCGGTGATACATTTGTTAAGACCGTTACTGTTGCGGTGAATAATTCAGCGCCGGTGGCTGCAGAACACACCGGTGCAGCTGATGAGGATGGCGCTGTGGTCAGTGGCACTCTGAGTGCTACAGACGCAGACAATGACTCACTGTCCTATACCCTGGTAGAAGGTGGCCAGCCGTCAGAAGGCAGTGTCACAATTAATACCGACGGTTCTTATAGCTTTGATCCGGGCAGTGATTTTCAGGATCTGGGGGCAGGGCAGACCCGGGAAGTCAGCTTTAGCTATCAGGTAAGTGACGGCTTTGGCGGCTCTGTCACAGGTGTTGCTAAAGTCATTGTTACGGGCACTAATGATGGACCTGAGGCCGGGCCGGATGTGGTTTTCAATCTGTTTGAGGGTGCCGCACCGGCAACCGGGCAGTTAGCCGCAACAGATGTTGATAATGGTTCTGTGCTCACGTTCGGTGTGAGTGAAGGAGTGTCTGCACCGGCGGGCTTTACTCTGAATGCTGACGGCAGTTTTATCTTTAATCCCCAGCACAGTGCGTATGACAGTTTAGATCAGGGGGATGTTCAGACGCTGACAATTCCTGTCACGGTTACCGATGATCAGGGAGCCACTGATACTCAACACATCAGGATTACGGTTACCGGTCAGAACGATGCACCGGTTGCCGGTGCTGATATTGTATCGATAGTGGATGAAGGGGCTGCTGCTCTTACTGGTCAGCTGTCTGCCACCGATGCAGATGACTCTGCCGTGCTGACCTTCAGCGTCACCGAGGGTGCAACTGTGCCAGCGGGCTTTAGCCTGAATGCCGACGGTTCGTACAGCTTTAATCCACAGAATGCTGCCTACGACAGCATGGATGCCGGCGATGAACAGACCCTGACGATTCCGGTCACTGTTAGCGATGAGCACGGTGTGACCGCGACCCAGCAGATCCAGATTAAGGTTACCGGCACCAACGATGAGCCAGTAGCGGGTGCGAATGCAACGGCTAACGTCAACGAAGGTGATGCGGCGATCTTCGGTCAGCTATCCGCGACCGATGTTGATGACTCTGCCGTGCTAACCTTCAGCGTCACCGAGGGTGCAACCGTGCCAGCGGGCTTTAGCCTGAATGCCGACGGTTCGTACAGCTTTAATCCGCAGGATGTTGCCTACGACAGCATGGATGCCGGCGACGAGCAGACCCTTACCATCCCAGTAACGGTCTCGGATGAGGACGGTGGCACTGCAACCCAGCAGATTCAGATTAAGGTTACCGGCACCAACGATGAACCGGTAGCGGGCGCTAACGCCACTGCCAATGTGAACGAAGGTGATGCGGTGATCTCCGGTCAGCTATCCGCGACCGATGCCGATGACTCGGCCACCCTGACCTTCAGTGTCACTGACGGTGCAACTGTGCCAGCGGGCTTTAGCCTGAATGCCGACGGCTCGTACAGCTTCGATCCACAGGATGCTGCTTATGACGGCATGGATGCCGGCGACGAGCAGACCCTGACCATCCCAGTAACGGTCTCGGATGAGGACGGTGGCTCTGCAACTCAGCAGATTCAGATTAAAGTCACCGGCACCAACGATGAGCCAGTAGCGGGTGCGAATGCAACGGCTAACGTCAACGAAGGTGATGCGGCGATCTCCGGTCAGCTGTCCGCGACCGATGTCGATGACTCTGCCGTGCTGACCTTCAGTGTGACTGAAGGTGCAACCGTACCGGCAGGTTTTAGCCTGAACGCAGACGGTTCGTACAGTTTTAATCCGCAGGATGCTGCCTACGACAGCATGGATGCTGGCGACGAGCAGACCCTGACCATCCCAGTAACGGTCTCGGATGAGGACGGTGGCACTGCAACCCAGCAGATTCAGATTAAGGTTACCGGCACCAACGATGAACCGGTAGCGGGCGCTAACGCCACTGCCAATGTGAACGAAGGCGATACAGCGATCTCCGGTCAGTTATCTGCCACGGATGCTGATGACTCTGCCGTGCTGACCTTCAGTGTGACTGAAGGTGCAACCGTACCGGCAGGTTTCAGCCTGAATGCCGACGGTTCGTACAGCTTTAATCCACAGAATGCTGCCTACGACAGCATGGACGCCGGTGATGAGCAGACCCTGACCATCCCGGTTACTGTCAGCGATGAGCACGGTGCGACCGCGGCCCAGCAGATCCAGATTAAAGTTACCGGCACCAATGATGAGCCAGTGGCGGGCGCGAATGCAACTGCGAATGTGAACGAAGGTGATGCGGCGATTTCCGGTCAGCTATCCGCGACCGATGTGGATGATTCAGCTACCTGGACATTCAGTGTAACCGACGGTGCAGGTATACCTGCAGGCTTCAGTCTGAACAGTGACGGCTCGTACAGTTTTAATCCACAGGATGCCGCTTACGATAGTCTGGATGCAGGGGATGTGCAGACATTAACGATTCCGGTTACGGTCACTGATGAACACGGTGCTACCGATAATCAGCAAATCCGGATTACGGTCACCGGCACTAACGATGAGCCGGTAGCGGGCGCGAATGCCACGGCTAACGTCAACGAAGGTGATACAGCGATTTCCGGTCAGCTATCCGCGACCGATGTCGATGACTCTGCCGTGCTGACCTTCAGCGTCACCGAGGGTGCCACTGTGCCGGCAGGCTTCAGCCTGAACACCGACGGTTCGTACAGCTTTAATCCGCAGGATGCTGCCTACGACAGCATGGACGCCGGTGATGAGCAGACGCTGACGATTCCGGTTACCGTCAGCGATGAACACGGCGCCACCACAACTCAGCAGATCCAGATTAAAGTTACCGGCACCAATGATGAGCCAGTGGCGGGCGCGAATGCGACTGCGAATGTGAACGAAGGTGATGCGGCGATTTCCGGTCAGCTATCCGCGACCGATGTGGATGATTCAGCTACCTGGACATTCAGTGTAACCGACGGTGCAGGTATACCTGCAGGCTTCAGTCTGAACAGTGACGGCTCGTACAGTTTTAATCCACAGGATGCCGCTTACGATAGTCTGGATGCAGGGGATGTGCAGACATTAACGATTCCGGTTACGGTCACTGATGAACACGGTGCTACCGATAATCAGCAAATCCGGATTACGGTCACCGGCACTAACGATGAGCCGGTAGCGGGCGCGAATGCCACGGCTAACGTTAACGAAGGTGATGCGGCGATTTCCGGTCAGCTATCCGCGACCGATGTGGATGACTCTGCCGTGCTCACCTTCAGCGTCACCGAGGGTGCCACTGTGCCGGCAGGCTTCAGCCTGAACACCGACGGTTCGTACAGCTTTAATCCGCAGGATGCAGCATACGACAGCATGGACGCCGGTGATGAGCAGACCCTGACCATCCCCGTAACGGTCTCGGATGAGAATGGCGCCACCACAACTCAGCAGATCCAGATTAAAGTTACCGGCACCAATGATGAGCCAGTGGCGGGCGCGAATGCGACTGCGAATGTGAACGAAGGTGATGCGGCGATTTCCGGTCAGCTATCCGCGACCGATGTGGATGATTCAGCTACCTGGACATTCAGTGTAACCGACGGTGCAGGGATACCTGCAGGCTTCAGTCTGAACAGTGACGGCTCGTACAGTTTTAATCCACAGGATGCCGCTTACGATAGTCTGGATGCAGGGGATGTGCAGACATTAACGATTCCGGTTACGGTGACTGACGAGAAAGGTGCGACTGATACCCAGCAGATTCAAATTAAAGTTAACGGCACCAACGATGCGCCGGTGGCGGGTGCGGATATCAGCAGAAATGTTGCTGAAGATGCGCCGCAATTAAGCGGTTCATTCAGCGGGACAGATGCAGACAGTTCAGCGTCGCTGAGTTATACCCTGGTTGGCAGTGCGCCTGCGGGCTTTAACCTGAGCGCTGATGGTTCTTATACCTTTGACCCGGCGGATGATTCGTATCAGCACCTTGCCGCGGGCGATAGTCAGACGCTGACGATACCGGTGACGGTTTCGGATGAGAAGGGTGCAACGGACGTCCAGCAGTTACAGATTGTATTATCCGGTACCAATGATGCGCCGGTTATGTCTGTTGTCCAACCGGTATCCGTCGATGTGCCGGAGGCTTCAGTAGCAACCACAACGACTCTGTTCAGTTCTACATTTGATGGCAGCAGCAGTGGCTTTGTTCAGTCCGTTGATGGTTGGGAAACTGATTCTGAAGCGATTGAAGTCTGGACATCCATAAACGGGCATACCGGAGACGGCAGCTTCCTGGAACTGAATGATGACAAAGCAAATCATTTTGATGATGCGGAGCAGGTCAGCCGTTCAGTTGATACGGTCGAAGGAGCAACCTATACCCTCGACTTTGATTTTGCCGGACGCGCAGGCTTTGGCGCGAACGTAAACAATATGCAGGTGAAGGTGAATGGCCAGGTTATAGATACCTTCTCTGATGATGCAAGCGGGCAAAGTGATCATAGCTGGAATGATGGGCAGATTACCTTTGTCGGAACCGGTCAGCCGATGGAGATTGAGTTTGTCTCCATCGGTGAAGCTCAGGACTATGGCCGCGGCATGCGCCTGGATAATATTGAACTGACCCAAACGGTCATGGATACGCCTGATGCAACAATTAGCGGTCAATTGCAGGCAACCGATATTGACGATAACAGCACGGTTACCTTTGCTGTTGAAGAAGGGGCTGTCCTTCCGGCCGGATTTACGCTGAATACAGATGGCAGCTATAGTTTTGATCCGGCTGATGCGGCTTATGAAAACATCCCTGATGGCACCAGTCAGGTCCTGAGCATTCCTGTGGTTGCTTCAGACGGCCTGGGCGGTACCGCTACCCAGAGCTTGCAGATAACTGTCAACGGCACTGCAGAAGGGGCGCCGGCCGCTTCGGTTGTGGCTAATGATGACAATTTTGCAGAAATGAATGCTGCCATTGTCAAAACCGGCGGCAACATCTCCAATCTGGGGGATATGGGGCAGGGACAGGTTGATGGTGTTGCTCAGTCTGATATCGAAAGCCGTACGTTCGACTTCGGGGCCGATTATGCCGGTCAAACCGTAACACTGTCCTTTGATTCCAGAGTGACAGGCAGTTGGGATGATGGCAGTACAGCAGGTATTACACAGGATACATTCACGATCCGGGTGAATGGCCAGCAGGTTGACCAGCGGACCTATGACTCTGACAGTGACAGTGATGATACCTGGAATTCGAGTCATTCGTATCAAGTGACGCTGGATTCAAATGGTCAGGCTGTTGTGGAGTTTGATGTTGCCAGCACCTGGAAAGATGAAGTGGTGTCTGTCAGCAATCTGCAGATGGAAAAAGCGGCTGCTTATGCCACAGATGAAGATACGGCTGTCACTCTGAATGTATTGGGCAATGATACCGGCAGCAATGGCAACAACCTGAGTATCAGCAGTTTTGATAATCAGGTCATGATGAATGGCATGGTGGTTGGCACTGTCGAGAAAGTCGTTGTTGGTGGCCTTGAACAACTTAAGTTTACGCCAAATGACAATCTGGACAGCCTGAATGCCGGTGAGTCTGCAACCCTGTCGTTTGACTATACCCTGACCGGTTCACAGGGCGGTTCTGATACGGCAACTGCAACCTTTAAGGTGCAGGGTACCGACGACGCCTATGTGTTTGATACCAGTAATGTCGGTACTGCGAATACCGATACGTCCGGTCTGAACCGGATTGACGGTACCGGGAGTAAAGACAACATCAAAGGGACCTCCAGCGATGATTACATTCTGGGCGTCAACGGTGATGACAAACTTGAAGGTAAAGACGGTAACGATGTACTGGATGGCGGTGACGGCAAGGATCATCTGAAAGGGGGGGATGGTGATGATACCCTTTACGGACGTGACGGGGATGACCACATTGACGGCGATGACGGGAATGATTACATCGATGGCGGTGAGGGTGATGACAAGCTGCACGGTAAAGACGGTAATGATCAGATCCTTGGCGGGGCCGGTGACGATGAGCTGAAAGGCGATAAAGGTGACGACCTGTTGCTGGGCGGTGCCGGAGATGATGACATCAAAGGTGGTGATGGCGATGATGTGCTTTCCGGCGGTAAAGGTGATGATACTGTTAAAGGGGAAGCAGGTAATGATACTTATGTGTATAACCCCTTTGACGGTAACGATACCTTCTCCGGCGGTAAAGGCGGTGGCTGGACCGACATCATTCAGCTGACCCAGGATGGCACCAATGATCCGGAAAACCCTTGGACGATTACGGTTGATGGTCAGGAAGTGGAGTATGACCTGGCAGCTCAGGCACTGGAACTGAATCCGGATACATCCGGAGTGGTTACCATGGCTGACGGCAGTGAGCTGACGTTTGAGGGAGTCGAAAAGATCGAATGGTAATGCTCACAGCACTGAAAAAAGGGCGTAAAGCCCTTTTTTTGGTGGTTGGGCAATTTGGTTACTTCTTTTCAGTATAACCCTTACCTGCCTTGTTCTGAGCTGATACACTCGGCCCGGATGTACATTTTTTAATCATTGTGTAATGTGCCTTCTAACACTGTAAATGTCTGGTTTATAAGCGTTTATGTGTTGGCGTACCCTTGATAATCTGTTGTATAGGATGAAATTAGTGCTGTATGGCTACGCCTTTACTGATATGTGATGATTCTTCGCTGGCGCGAAAACAGATCGCCAGATCATTACCGGATAACCTTGCCGTTGATGTCAGCTTTGCCACTCATGGAGGGGAAGCGCTTGATGCTATTCGTGCCGGCAAAGGGGACGTTCTGTTACTTGATCTGAACATGCCTGTGATGGATGGCTATCAGGTACTGGAAGCCATTCAGCGTGAAGATTTACCCACGATGGTTATCGTCATTTCAGGCGATATCCAACCCTCAGCCTATCAGCGGGTGAAAAAGCTGGGGGCGCTGGACTTCATCAAAAAACCCGTCGACCAGAATACTCTTAATCACGTACTGCTCCAGTATGGCGTCTTCAGCGACAGCGACTTTGTTGAAGAGCCTGTGACCGAAACACCTGCAACAGAAAACACCTCTGATGTGCAGCTTCTGAATGCTTCAGGAGAACTGTCGGCACGCCTGCGGGATTGCTATCAGGAAGTGGCTAATATTGCGATGGGGCGGGCCGGGGACTTACTTGCACGGCTGTTGAATGTATTTGTAATGTTGCCGGTACCGAACGTGAATTATATTGCGGTCAGTGAAGTCAGCATGGCGCTGAGCGCAATTGAAGCAGATGAGCGGATTTCCGGTGTCTGTCAGGGGTTTATTGGCGGCGGTATTTCCGGCGAAGCTTTGCTGATTCTGAATGATTCCAGCTTTCTGGATCTTGCCGCGCTGATGAATTACAGCGAAGGTGTGGATGAGCAGGCTGAGCTGGAGTTGTTGATGGACGTGGCTAACGTTCTGATTGGCGCCTGTCTTGGGGGTATCTCTGAACAGCTGGATTTTAAGTTCAGCCAGGGACATCCGGTTGTGCTCGGGCAGCATTGTCATATATCTGACCTGATGGATGACAACATAAAAACTATGCAAAAAACCCTCGCAATTGAAATCAGTTATGGGATCGAAGGTCATGCAATTAAGTGTGATTTGTTGCTGCTGTTTACTGAAAAATCAATGCAAAAACTGAACGAAAAAGTATCGCATCTGCTGGATTGACTATGGCCCTGGAACAACATCAGATAGACAAACTTTATTCCCTGATGGAAATTCTCCGCAACATTGATGTGGGGCTGGTGGTCATCGATAAAGAACTGAAAATTCAGTTCTGGAATGATTTCATGGAAAACCATAGTGGCAGTGCTTCTGCTGAGGTTAAGCACCAGGTTATTACAGACCTCTTTACCGATATTCCAACAGACTGGTTCAGGAAAAAAGTCGATTCGGTTTTTCTGTTACAGAATAAAGCTTTCATGATTTGGGAGCAGCGCCCCTATCTCTTCAGGTTTGATAACTATCGCCCGGTGACCGGCGGGGCGGAGTTTATGTATCAGAATGTTACCTTTATTCCCCTGTTTGCGGCAGACGGAGAAGTGACGCATATCTGTATGATTGTCTATGACGTCACAGATACCGCCGTACATAAGCAGGGCTTACAGAAAGCGAATCAGGAGCTGGCCGTTCTGAGCCAGACTGATGGTCTGACCCAGCTCTATAACCGGGCGCACTGGGAAGACTGTCTTGAGCGGGAGTATAAGCGCTGGCAGCGGGTGAGACAGCGCGCGTGCCTGCTGATGCTCGACATTGATCACTTTAAAAGTATTAATGACAATTACGGGCATCCGGTAGGGGATGATGTCATTCGCCACCTGGCACAGTTGATACAGCACAATGCCCGGGAAATTGATGTATCCGGCCGGTATGGCGGGGAAGAGTTTGCCATTATTCTTGGTGACACCTCATTGCAGGACGCCGCACAGTTGGCTGAACGGTTGCGCAAAGCGGTGGAGGCCTCGGCGGTCAGATCTGACGGCCAGTCACTCAAATATACCATCAGCCTTGGTATTGCGGCTCTGGATATGGGGGTTCAGTCCAGTCAGGAGTGGATTGCCTGCGCCGATAAAGCGCTTTACGCCTCTAAGGAAAATGGCCGAAACCGGGTAAGTCTGTATTCGGCAGAGCCGTAACCGGCATTTCTCTTCAATTTTTCAGTAACTCCTGCCGGTATTTTGTTCAAAATATAGGCGGCTATGTATAATAGCCGGCCTCATTTCTAATCCACATGTAAAAGTCATTATGAAGTTTATCGTTAAGTTATTCCCTGAAATTACCATTAAGAGCAAGCCTGTCCGGAAGCGTTTTATCCAGCGTTTACAGTCCAATATGCAGATTACTCTGAAGCGCCTCAGCGATGACATCAAAGTGCGTGCCCTGTGGGATAAAATTGAAGTTGAAGTCGGCAGTTCAGACAGCCTGCTGCGCGAACAGATGATTGAGGTGATGCAGGCGACCCCCGGTATCCTGCATTTCCTTGAAGTGGATCAGCACCCACTTGGGGACTTCGACAATGTCTTTCAACTGACGCGCGAGGCGTACAGTGAAATTATCCGGGGCAAAACATTTGTTGTCCGGGTGAAACGGGCCGGTAAGCATGATTTTAAATCCGGGGATTTAGAGCGTTATGTGGGCGGCGGGTTGCTGCAGCATTGTGAGTCGGCCGGTGTTGATCTGCATGCCCCTGACGTAAAGGTTAAGCTGGAAATCCGTGACCAGAACCTGTTTATTATCTCCAACAAGTTTAAAGGGCTGGGCGGTTATCCGCTGGGCAGTCAGGAAGCCGTGCTGTCTCTGATTTCCGGTGGTTTTGACTCGGTTGTTGCCAGCTATATGACCATGCGCCGTGGCTGTAAAACACATTTCCTGTTTTTTAATCTGGGTGGAAAAGCTCATGAAATCGGTGTGAAGCAGGTTGCATTGTCGTTATGGCAAAAATACGGCTCAGCAGCCCGGGTTAAATTCGTGACAGTGCCTTTCGAAGAAGTGGTTGGTGAGATTCTTCAGAACGTCCATCACACCCAGATGGGGGTTGTGCTTAAGCGTATGATGATGCGGGCAGGGGAACGGGTTGCCAACCGAATGAAGTTGCATGCTCTGGTCACCGGAGAAAGTGTGGCTCAGGTATCCAGCCAGACCTTGCCTAATCTGGCACTGATTGATGGTTCAACCAGTAAGCTGGTATTACGCCCGCTGATTACAATGGATAAACAGGACATCATTGATATTACCAAGCAGATCGGTGCGTACGATATGGCAAAAAGTATTCCTGAATACTGTGGTGTTATTTCTGACCGTCCGACCACCAATGCGCAGATTGAGCGCATCGAAGAGGAAGAGGCAAACTTCGATTATGCGGTGCTGGATGAAGCACTGGAAAATGCTCAGGTTCTGGCCATTGATAAAATTGTCGAAGACCTGGGGGCAGAAGCGTCTATCGAAGCTTTGACGCGTGTCGCTGAGGGGCAAGTGATTATCGATGTGCGACATCAGCATGAGCAGGAGCGAAAGCCCCTGAATATGCCCAAGTGTGAAGTGCTTAAAATTCCTTTCTTTGAGCTGGAGTCCGGCTTTGCAGATTTAGATATGACCAAGGAATACCTGCTGTACTGCGATAAAGGGGTGATGAGCCAGATGCATGCACAGAGTCTTCAGGATAAAGGTTACAGCAATGTGAAGGTATATCGGCCGGTTGTATAACGGCTTTCTTGAGAGCGACATTTTGGCTGCATGATTTTGGGAAATGGCGTTTTTTGTAGTTTTTTTACAAGATTTTAAAAGCAACTTTTTGTCGCTAAAGTGCGGGGAACTTGTTGCCTGCAGGGCAGTTTTCGGGTTTAATTATTGCCCGTTTATTAACAATTCAGCCAATCTGCATACGATACCGATTTTTTTTACTACAAGAAAAATTGTCGTTTGCAGAGAACTTAAAGTTCAGGCGGGATTTGGTTCCGGAACACTTTCGGGTGTTGCGGGATTTTTGGTGAAACAGAGGAGCGCCCGTTAGATGGAAAATCTAATGTCCGAAGGTTTAAATCTGATGGTTTTCGGTATGGGATTCGTATTCGTATTCCTGACCTTACTGGTGTTTGCAACTAACGGCATGTCTGCCGTGGTCAGCAAGATAGCACCGGACCCGGAACCTAAGGCTAAGCCAAAAGCCCCTGCAGCGGCACCAGTTGCTGCGGCTAATAATAATGATGAGTTGGTTGCGGTTATGACTGCAGCGGTTCATCAGCATCGTTCTCGCTGATTGACGGCGAAAGTAACGATTTTATTTTAAGAGCAATAATCGACAAAAGGCCTATACCCATGTCTGATAAAAAACCTCTTGGCATTACCGACGTAGTACTGCGTGACGCTCATCAGTCGCTGTTCGCTACGCGTATGCGCCTGGATGACATGCTGCCGATCGCTGAAAAACTGGACAAGGTTGGTTTCTGGTCCCTGGAAAGCTGGGGCGGAGCAACATTTGATTCATGTATCCGCTTTATCGGTGAAGATCCCTGGGAGCGTATTCGCGAGCTGAAAAAGGCGATGCCGAATACTAAACAGCAAATGTTGCTGCGCGGTCAGAACCTGCTTGGCTACCGTCACTATGCTGATGACGTTGTAGAGAAGTTTGTAGAGCGTGCTGCTGAAAACGGTGTGGATGTTTTCCGTATCTTTGATGCGATGAACGATCCCCGTAACCTGGCGACGGCTATTAAAGCTGTTAAAGCAACCGGTAAGCATGCTCAGGGCACCATCTCTTATACCAAGAGTGACGTGCACACGACTGACATGTGGGTCGAATTTGCCAAAACGCTGGAAGACCTGGGTGCAGAGTCTATTGCGATTAAAGATATGTCGGGCATCCTGACACCTTACGACGCTTTTGATCTGGTATCCCGCCTGAAGGCGCAGACTCAGCTGGAAGTTCAGTTGCATGCACATGCGACTTCCGGTCTGTCTGATATGACGATTCTGAAGTCTGTTGAAGCCGGTATCGACCGTGTTGATACAGCAATCTCTTCAATGTCGATGACTTACGGCCACACCTCTACTGAGTCAGTGGTAGCTGCGCTGGCAGGCACTGACCGTGATACCGGTCTGGATCTGAATCAGCTGGAAGAAATCGCAGCGTACTTCCGTGAAGTGCGGAAGAAGTACGCTAAGTTTGAAGGTTCTTTGCGCGGTACGGATTCCCGTATCCTGGTTGCTCAGGTGCCGGGCGGCATGCTGACCAACATGGAAAACCAGCTGCGCGAGCAGGGTGCTTCCGATAAGTTTGACGAAGTATTGCAGGAAATTCCACGGGTTCGTAAAGACCTGGGTATGATTCCTCTGGTAACCCCTACTTCACAGATCGTGGGTACTCAGGCGGTTATCAACGTATTGATGGGCGAGCGTTACAAGACCATCTCTAAAGAAGTTCAGGGCATTCTGAAAGGTGAGTACGGTGCAGCACCGGCAGCATACGATGCTGACCTGCAGGCACGTGTACTGGATGGCGGTGAAGCAATCACTTGTCGTCCGGCAGACCTGCTGGAGCCTGAACTGGATAAGCTGAAAGCTGAACTGGAACAGCTGGCGACTGACAAAGGTCTGAGCCTGTCTGATAACCGGATCGATGACGTGCTGACTTACGCACTGTTCCCGCAAATCGGTCTGAAATTCCTGGAAAACCGAAACAATCCGGATGCCTTCGAACCGGCACCAACTTTAGAGGACGCACAAGCAATGGCTGCACCTAAAAACACTGGTCCACAGACTTACACTATTAACGTTAATGGTCAGAGCTACGTTGTTCAGGTTTCTGAAGGCGGCGATATCACTGCGGCTGCGCCTGCAGCACCTGCAGCGGCAGCGCCTGCTGCACCGGCGGCGGGTCCTGCTGAATCTGTTCCTGCACCACTTGCCGGTAACATCTGGAAAGTTGAAGTGGCTGTCGGTCAGGCGGTACAGGAAGGTGACGTTCTGGTCATTCTGGAAGCAATGAAGATGGAAACTGAAGTACGTGCTGCACGTGCCGGTACTGTTTCCAGCGTTGACGTTAAAGAAGGCGACACTGTTCAAGTGGGCGATAGCCTGATCACCTTGGCATAAGGGTTGGTTCGATGGAAAACCTACTGAATTTATGGCACGCCTCCGGGATATACAATATTACCGGTGGGCAGGTTGTGATGATCCTTGTCGGTCTGTTGCTCCTGTTTCTTGCTATTCGCAAGAACTTTGAGCCACTGTTGCTGGTACCGATAGGCTTTGGCGGCATTATGGCTAACATCCCGGAAGCGGGTTTGGCATATGCGGCTGTAGAGAATGCGCTTAACCTGGGCGGTCCTGAAGTTATTCAGTCTATTGCCTCTGCGCTGAACATGAATACCACTGACATTTATGAGCTGAAAAGTGCTTACGCATCTTCATCAGCTGCTGAGCATACTGCTGCTGTTTATGCCGCTCAGGATGCCGGTTACAACAATGGTATGATGTACAACTTCTACAATGTTGCGATTGCTTCCGGTGTAGCGCCGCTGCTGATCTTCATGGGTGTTGGTGCCATGACAGACTTCGGGCCGCTGCTGGCGAATCCAAAGACTCTGTTCCTGGGGGCTGCGGCACAGTTCGGTATCTTTGCAACCGTACTGGGCGCGGTAGGCCTGACGACTTTAGGTCTGATGGACTTCAGCATTCAGGATGCAGCGGCTATCGGTATCATCGGTGGTGCTGACGGTCCGACAGCGATCTATGTTGCCAGCCTGCTGGCGCCGGATCTGCTGGGTGCGATTGCGGTAGCAGCATACTCATACATGGCGCTGGTACCTATGATTCAGCCGCCAATTATGCGTGCGCTTACGTCTGAAAGTGAGCGTAAGATCGCAATGGTACAGCTGCGTCCGGTTGCTAAGTCTGAAAAGATCATGTTCCCGATTGTATTGCTCATCCTGGTTGCGATGTTGCTGCCGGATGCTGCGCCTCTGCTGGGTATGTTCTGTTTCGGTAACCTGATGCGTGAGTGTGGTGTGGTTGATCGTCTGAGTGATACTGCGCAGAATGCACTGATCAACATCGTCACCATCTTCCTGGGTCTGTCTGTAGGTTCTAAGCTGTCTGCAGATAAGTTCCTGGACGTAGAAACACTGGGTATCCTGCTGCTGGGTGTGGTTGCATTCGGTATCGGTACTGCCTGTGGTGTCCTGATGGCGAAGATCATGAACAGAATGGCGGGTGGTAATGCGATTAACCCGCTGATCGGTTCTGCGGGTGTATCTGCGGTACCGATGGCTGCACGTGTATCGAATAAGCTGGGTCTGGAGGCGAACTCTCAGAACTTCCTGCTGATGCATGCAATGGGTCCGAACGTAGCCGGTGTAATCGGTTCTGCGGTTGCTGCCGGTGTGATGATCAAGTTTGTTGGCTAAGGCTTACAAACTGTAAAAAAAGGCTGCCACGGGCAGCCTTTTTTGTTTGTGTGCGGTAGTGGTATCAGGGGTCATTTGCCGTTTAAGGCTTCCAGGTGTGACTGCACGCTGAACGCCAGTGCGACAGGGTTGTAGCCGCCTTCCAGGATGGAGACGACCCTACTCTGGCTGTAAGTGCGCGCAACGTCCATGATCAGTTGGGTTGCCCAGTAGTAATCTTCTTCGCGCAGATTAAGGTCTGCCAGCGGATCTTCTTCGTGGGCATCAAATCCCGCTGAAATGAAGATCATATCGGGTTTGTGTTTTTGCAGGGCCGGCAACCAGACATCCTCCAGCTGTTGCCGGAATGCCAGGCTTCCGCTGCCGGCGGCCAGCGGGCAGTTAACGATATTCTCCCGCTGAACGTCATGAAGGCGGCCCGGGTAGTAAGGATGCTGAAATGTTGAGCACACCATTACCTCTGGAGTATCTTTAAAGATATCTACCGTGCCATTGCCGTGATGAACGTCAAAATCAAGGATGGCAACCCGATTGATCTCTGGCTTCTGAAGGGCATGCATGGCGCCGATGGCGACGTTGTTGTATAGGCAAAAGCCCATCGCCAGCCCATGTTCGGCATGATGGCCCGGGGGGCGTACGGAGCAAAAGGCGTTGCTGACCTGCTGGCTGATAACCTGTTCGGTTGCCAGAACTGCTGACCCTGCAGCCAGGCTTGCGGCATGCATGCTATCGGGGCACAGTGCTGTGTCTGCATCTGCGTGAACGATGCCGGATACAGGCGCCAGTTGCAGCAGGTCTGACTGGTGATGGCCGGAATGTGCCAGCTTTATCTGATCTGCAGTGACATGTACGGATTCCATCTGTACCAAATCATTGATTAACCCGGTTTTGCTAAGTACTTTCTGTATGGCGATGAGTCTGACCGGGCTTTCCGGGTGCTCTGGCCCCATATTGTGCAGGCCGCAATCCTCATGGCTAATGAAGGCTGTAGTCGTCATATTATTGTTATCCCTGTATTTGTTTCAGTTTACTGAATTCGCTCAGCCCGGGCGCTTAGTCAAAAGTGTAACTAATTTGCTTTATGGTGCAGATATTGACATGGATCATGGTGTGCTGGCGAGTAGCTGCGTAATATGATCATCACAGCATAGAACTGTATTTAGCACCGTGTGTTTCACCCTACACCGGTGCTTTTTTTTGCCCATTTTAAGACGCATGGCGCAAAATCCCTGCCTGCTTCACTCCACCTGTTTCTGACATTCTGATAACCTGAATAAAAGATATATGTGATATCGGTTTAATGTTGGGAAAAGCGTGTCTGTGCCACTTGTTTCGGATTTAAAATTTAATCGCAAAATTGATTACAGTGACACCAGTGTCTTGCTGGTGGACAGTAGTGGCAATATGCGTGCAACGGTGTATTACATGTTGCGCGAGTTTGGCATGCATAACATTAAGGCGGTCACCAGTAATGAGCGGGTGATTCCGCTTATCTCGCAAAATGATTATGACATCGTTCTGCTGAGTCATAACGTGCGGGATTCTGTTACCGGTATTCAGATACTGGAAGAAGCGCGTTATCGCGGGTTTATCCGGCCCAGTGCCGCCTGGATTTGTATGACCAGTGACTCTTCTCAGGAAGCCATTCTCCAGGTCATTGACAGTAATCCGGATGATCTGTTGATTAAACCCTTCACGATGGAGGAGCTGAAACAGCGAATTGATCAGGTAATGCGCCGTAAGATGGCGCTGCGTCCTGTGGATCTGGCGGTTGAAGCCGGGTCGATCGGGCAGGCGCTGAAAATCTGTGAGAACCTGATTTACCGTGAGCATCCTGAATTCGACCATTTACAGATTGTTCGTGGCTCGCTGTTATTGCAGTTAGGGCGGCTGGAGGATGCCCGCCGGCTCTTTGAGACCATTTACCACGAGAGTGGTGAAAAAGAGGCTGGATTGTATCTGGCAAAGGTATACATCGGCATGGAGGAGCTGTCACTGGCACAGGAGCAGTTGCTGAGGCTGATTGAGAGATCGCCGCTGATGATTGCCGCCTATGATTTACTTGCCGAGGTCTATGAAAAGCAAGGGGATCTGGGGGAGGCCCGTGAGATGCTGCGGGAGGCAACCTCCAAAGCCCCTTTGGCTATTCCCAGGCAAATGAAGCTGGGACGTGTCGCCACTAAAACCAAGGTTATGGAAGTGGCAAAGTCGGCCTACCGGCGATCAATATCTCTTGGCAAGCGCAGCAGTTTACACTCAGCAGAGCCTTACCTGTGTCTGGCAAATGTCTTTATGCTCGAAGCGAAACACTCGGATGAGAAAACACAGTATCAGCTTGCCCGTGATATGGATTTGCTGTTGCAGCGGGCTAAGCAGAATTTTCCGAATGATCTTGGGCTGGAAGTGCGCAGCAATCTGATACGCAGTCAGTTTGCTGAGAGCACGGGGGATTTTTCTGAAGGAGAGCGGCTGCTGAAAGAAGCAATTCTGGTGAATGATCGTCTTGAAACGCCGTTAGATCTGGATCGGGAGGTGCTGGCCTTGTCCGGCGATGTAGTGCCTATGCTGGAGTCGGAAAAAGTTGCATCGGTCCCTGAGGCAGGAAAGAAGAAGGCTAAAGATGCGCAGATGAGCCTTAAGGCAAACCGTTTGGGGATTAAGCATTATATGAGCGGTAAAGTAGGTGCAGCGATTAAGTCTTTTGGTGCGGCTGTTGAGTTCGACTTTACTAATTTTGCCGCGATGCTGAACCTTGCTCAGCTGTTCCTCGAAACCGCGCGGGATGATGAGGAGCGCCGTGAAGGCCGTTTAAAAATGGTTGACCGTTATCTGGGTCTGTTGCGGAACGGCCAGCTGTCAGATGATCAGCAGCGTAAGCTGAATGTGCTTGAGCGCTTCAGGAAACTGCCTGCGAAGTCGTTACCGCATGGGCCGCTTGGAGAGCTGATAAAGTAATCTGATGAGAGGGAAGTGGCCTCCCCGAGAGGACTCGAACCCCTATCTAAGCCTTAGGAGGGCCCTATTCTATCCGGTTGAACTACGGGGAGGCAGGTGGCTGATTCTACTGATGTTTCTGCGTGGAGTCACGGGGTAAGCGCGGAAATATTTTAAGCTTTGCCTAAGCGTTGCTGGGCTGAATAATTGCCTTTTCCGCCGGCATTGTCGTAAAGCATGTTTTTTTGATTCTGGCCGCGAATAATGCTCATAAGATGTTCAAGGTTACGGCTGTTGCGTGTCACGACGGTTTCGTTACGCTGGTTTTTCTCGTTTACTTCAAGAAGCAGTGCTTCCAGAGGCTTCCAGTGCTTGAGAAATTCGGCGCGTGGCTCTGGTGGAAGTGTGTCGGAAAATGTTTCCAGGCCTTGCTTGCTCGCTGCAACACCTAACTGGTTAAACAGTGCATTCCGGGATCTGCTGTTGGTTTCCAGCTCACGCAGAATGTCCGTTTTTTGCTGGACCGTTTGCTGGATGTTTTCAACATTTCGTGCAGACAGGGCGTCATACTCCTGATCAAGGAGTGCGCTTAGTTTGCCAATTGTAACCAGCCCCTGCTGATTCAGGGTATTCAGTTCGCTGAGTTGTAAAGGCGTTGCTGTCTGCATATTCCGTATGTTGCTTAGCCGAGTTGTGTTTCGATCTGAAGCAGGCCTTTGGCTGTGCTCAGGGCGTCTACCTGATAGCTGCCATCTTCAATGGCTGCTTTCAGTTCTGCAACACGGTCAGCATTTACACCGTCATCAGTTAAACTGCTGTCGATGGTTTTCTGAATAGCCTGTGCAGTATCACTGATACTGACATTGCTTGCCGGCTGGCTGGCGGGGGCCGTACCAGTGGCAGGCTTGTTGCCCGCTGCAGGTTGCTCATTCACCTTGCCACGAGATAGGGTCGCCTGATTGGACGATAAACCCGTGATATCAATAACCATTTTCTGAACCTCATTTTTCTATGAGTGAGTATATCGGCGCAGTGTGAATAATCTTTAGTTAAAAAATGCTAAAAAAATTATAAAAATTTTAGGTTAAGTATATCAGTGATATACAGACGGTGCTAATCGTTAGGGTGTGACTGAGACAACGCCAACACGGCTGACATACGCGCGTACGATACGGCCGGAGCGGGTGTTTTTTACATTGATCTGTTTGCCCTGTTCACCGTCTTCGAGTGCAGTGCCATTCATACGCACCTGCATGCTGCCATTTTTAGCTTCAATGACGACACGGTCTCCTTTGCGTACCAGGAGATGCTTGCTCAGGGCCTGGGCCGTGATGATTTGCTTGCTGCGAAGGGTGCGTTTGAGTTGCCGGTTAAACAATTCCGCACGGTCCGTAAAATAGGCCTGGCTTACCTTGCGTATGTCAGTTTCGACCAGCGCGATGTCCTTAGCCCCCAAAATGGTGCCCTTGTTTAATGGCCGGGTTGTATGGGCAACCGGCAGCCATTGTTCAACGGTGCCGGTCAGAAAAACCTGCCACTTGGGGCGGTCGCACTGAGCGGCAATACTTACCCTGCTGGCCCGTGTTGGTGCGTGTTTGAAGCTGATTGGCTGTTTACAGCGGGAGAGCTTTAGCTGGGGGCTGAGAGGGCGTAATCGGATGCTGGTGCGGGCCAGTGGTTGTTCTACGGAATACACGGAATACAGATAATCTTCCGCCTGTTGTTTGATTTTGGTCGGGTAGGCGCTGGCATGGGCCTTTACTGCCAGAGTGAAGATCGCTATAAAAGTAACTATTAATGTGATGGTTGGGTGATTCACTGGATAATTTAAACCATTACTTACCATTTGAGTAAACTAAGCAGGTCCACTCAGTACGTAGGAATAATCATGTCAGTAAATAAGATTAGTGTAAACCAGCGACAGCGGGTGAGTGATGTTGGCCATAACCGCCTGGAGTTATTGCTATTTGGCCTTAATACTGAGCAGGAATATGGCATCAACGTATTTAAGGTTCGGGAGGTGCTTCCCTGCCCGGATCTGACGGGTATTCCCAAGCAGACAACGTCTCTGAAAGGGATGGCGCATATCCGTGGTGAAACAATACCGGTTATCGACCTGTCAGAGGCGATTGGTGAGGAGCCGGTCAGCCCGGAAGAGCGTAAAAGCTGTTTCCTGGTTGTGACTGAATACAGTCGCCGTACGCTTTCTTTTCTTGTACGCCGCGTTGACCGTATTTTGGCAACCCACTGGGATAATGTTACGCCGCCGCCGGTTGAGCTGGTTGGGCAAAACTATCTGACCGCTGTTTTAGAGCACGACGGTAATCTGATTGAGATTCTGGATGTCGAGCAAATTCTGGCAGATCTGATTCCGAGTAATACCGCTGTCAGTGAAGATATTGCGACGGAAGAGGTTAAAAATCACGCGAAAGAATATCACGTGATGGTTGTCGACGATTCAAATATCGCACTGAAACAGGTGCAGCAGGTATTTGAAGGTATGAGCATCAAAGTCACCACGGCTAAGAACGGTAAGGCTGCTTTAACGCTGCTGGAACAGCTGGTTGATAAGGGTGTTGATGTGCCTTCACTGTTCCTGATGGTTGTTTCTGATATTGAGATGCCGGAAATGGACGGTTATACCCTGGTTAACCGTATCCGCGATAATGAAAGCTTGCGTAAACTGCACGTTGTGTTGCACAGTTCCCTGAGCGGACGCTTTAACCTTTCTATGATTAAGAAGGTTGGTGCTGATGCGTTCATTGGTAAGTTTGATGCAGATGAGTTGGCAACTGCAGTTGTAGAGCGTATGAAGGCTGTTGAATCCGGTCTTTGACAGGTGGTGGAGTAAAGGTTCTGGATACTTCTAAGTTAAAGATTACTGATCAGGAATTTTCCCTGTTTTGTGATTATCTGGAAAATGCCTGCGGTATTTTGTTAGCCAGACATAAGTTGTACCTGGTTGAAAGCCGTTTGGGGCGCTTGATGAAAGAGCGTGAAATTCCCACGCTGGCGACGCTGGTAGAACAGCTGAAGCGGCCGGGTAGCCGGGCTCTGAATGAGCAGGTTATCAATGCAATGACGACCAATGAAACCTTATGGTTTCGTGATATACATCCGTACACTATTTTGAATAATCAGGTTTTACCTGAGCTGGCAGCTGCAGGTAGCCGTCAGCGGTTACGGATATGGTCGGCGGCCTGCTCAACGGGGCAGGAGCCTTACTCAATCAGTATGTCGATTGAAGAGTTCAGACAATCCGGTAAGGGAAGCTTTGGGGGCGAGGAAATCGTCGCGACGGATATCTGTACACGGGTTTTGCAACAGGCCAAGACAGGGGATTATGAGCGTCTGGCATTAGGCCGGGGGTTGTCTCAGGAGCGGCTGAAGCGCTTTTTCTCACCCAAGGCTGATGACATCTGGACGATTAAGCCAGAGCTTAAACGCCGGATTAATTTTCGTGAGCTGAACCTGCTGGGCTCATACAGTACGATGGGGCAGTTCGATATCATCTTTTGCCGTAATGTACTGATTTACTTTTCCACCGAATTAAAATTAGAGATTCTGCGCAAAATGCATAAGTCTCTTAAGAAGGGCGGTTATCTCTTTTTGGGGGCGTCTGAATCTTTATCCGGTCTGAGTGACTGCTATGAAATGATTCACTGCAGACCAGGTATTATTTATAAAGCTATTTAAGCCGTTTTAAGTGATTTAAGAACCCCGGACAGTTCGCTGTCCGGGGTTTTTTTATGCCTGGAAGATGCATAACTGCAATGCGGAATAACGGGAAATGCCGCTTTGCCGCTCTGTTGCCGGTGGGTTGCCGGTCTATTCTTTAAGGGGCATTTGGTTGCCGCTTATAATTTATATTTTTAATTATATTGCTGATTATAAAGGGTTTTTTGTAGTTGGCATTCTGCTTGCATTTAACTGGTCAGTTAATTTTAGGAGTGTCAGCATGGCAATCAGTTTTGAATCAGCACTGGGTATTCATGAGCAGGCGGTCTACGTTCGTAGTAAGCGTGCGGAAGTGCTGGCAAATAATATTGCCAATGCAGACACCCCGAATTTCAAAGCGCGGGATATGGATTTCAGAGCCATTCTGCAAGGTAAAGAGTCACAGATGCAGGCGGGTCAGCTTGAGTTGGCGCAAACAAAAAATGGTCACAGCGAAGGTCTGGTCAGTCCGGATTTTGCCGCAGAAATGATGTACCGGATTCCGCGTCAGCCAAGTATTGACGGCAATACGGTGGATGTTCAGACAGAAATGGCCCGTTATACAGAAAATGCTTTGGACTACCAGGCGTCATTTCAGTTTCTGGACAGAAAGTTCAAAGGATTAAAAAGCGCGATTAAGGGTGAATAATTATGTCATTGTCTAATATTTTTGATATTGCCGGTTCAGCCATGAGTGCGCAGAGTGTCCGGCTAAATACCACAGCCTCTAATATGGCCAATGCTGACAGTGTCAGCAGCAGCTACGGTGAAACGTACCGTGCCCGTAAGGCTGTTTTTGAGCTGGGCCGTCAGGATGAAGTACAGCCGGGTGTGCCGTTGGGTACGCAGGCGGGGCAAGGCGTTGAAGTGGCCGGTATTGTTGAGAGCGACGCACCGTTACGTCAGGAATACAACCCAAACCACCCGATGGCAAATGAAGAGGGGTACGTATTTTATCCCAACGTCAACGTGGTTGAAGAGATGGCGGATATGATTTCCGCGTCCCGTTCATTTCAGATTAACGCTGAGATTATGAATACTGCGAAGCAAATGACGCAGCGTGTGCTGACCCTGGGTCAGGGCTGATAACGTCGGTTTTGCGTGAGAGTTCAGAGGTAATTAATTATGTCGACAATTAATACGAATCAGACATCCAATGTCTACGAGCAGATTAATGAGGCGAATAAAGCGCAATCGACGCGGACGCCGCAGACATCCAGCGACAGCGATATGTTCATGCAGCTGATGATTGCTCAGCTGCAAAATCAGGACCCGACCAGTCCCGCGGAAACAAATGATTTCATGCAGCAGATTTCCAGCATGAGCCAGGTTGAAAGTATCAACAACCTCAATGTCACGATGAATAATCTGGCAAGTTCAATGTTGTCCAGTCAGTCTGCGCTGCAGGCGTCATCGATGGTTGGGCAGAATGTTTATGCCAAGACCGATGTGGCAACAGTTACTGCCGATAACAAAGATGTAAAAGGCATTGTTGAGTTGCCGGCTTCAACATCAAATCTGCGGGTCAAAATCTTTGATCCGACAGGTGCTGAAATAGAGACCCTTGACCTGGGGCCGAAAAATGCCGGTGATCTTAACTTTACCTGGAACGCAGGAGACGATGCTGCTTTCAGGAACTACCGGGTGGTTGCTGAGGTAGCGACTTCAGACGGATATAAGGCAGTGAACAGTTATCTGGCTTACAACGTCAACAGCGTCACACTGGGTCAAAACGGTGTTGGCATGAAACTGAATACTGACGCAGGTTCTATTGCGTTCAGTGATATCAAACGGATTGGGTAAGGCAGGAGAGTATCATGGCGGGTTTTAATACTGCGGTTACAGGTTTAAAAGCAGCAACAACCGATCTGGATGTCACGGGTAATAACATTGCAAACTCCAGTACGATTGGTTTTAAGTCTTCTCGGACAGAGTTTGGCGACATTTATGCCACCGCTGTTGTCGGTGCCGGTTCAAGTAACGTGGCGGGTTCCGGTGTAATCGTATCTGACATCGCACAGGATTTTCAGGCCGGTACCATCGAATTTACCAATAACAACCTGGATCTGGCGATTAACGGTTCAGGTTTCTTCCAGCTGGATGACGGTCAGGGCGGCGTAACTTACACCCGTGCCGGTGCGTTTGAACTGGATAAAGACGGTTTTATCGTGTCTAAATCCGGTAAGCGTCTGCAGGGCTATGGTCTGGACAGTGACGGTAACCGTTTGCCTATCGGTGATCTGGCGGTAACGCAGAAAGAGAGTCCGCCGAAGGCGACAGAAGAAATTGATTTGTCCTTCAATATTGATGACCGGGCCGATGCAACAAAACTGGTACAACCATACGACCGCGATAACCCGGCTACGTTTACTTACAGTACGACGGTGCGTAGTTTTGACAGCCTGGGTAACGAACATACCATCAAGTTCAATATGGTTGAGCAGCCGCCAATCCGTGAAGTCCAGACGCTGAATTTTGCAACCGCTGGCACTCCGAATCTGGCGGGGGGAACTGTTGTTGTCAGTGGTCAGGCCCTTGACGGAACGACTCTGCGTTCAGGTGTTGGACTTGATCCCGACGGAACATTGCTCGCTGATGGTGAATATCACTTCCCTGGTGATGTGGTGGGTATGGGCGTTGTTGCCGCTGGTGCCACAGGTGATACGGTCACCGGAACCGGGCTTGTGCTAAACGGGATAACCGTCCCTACCGTAACATTTGCCTCGCCAGTTACGATTTTAGATCCAGCTGTTCCTGCCAATGTTGACGCTAACAATGCTGCTGTTGCATCAGCAGTGGTCGCCAATAAAGATGCATATATTACAGCTTACAATGCGCTGGCGGATGCTGCTGATCAGCCACAGTTAATCAATATTGCGGTAGATCCGGAAAATCCGGATACATTGTTTTATCAATTTGATGACACAGCAACGGTTACTGAAGCGGGTGCAACCTTAGGTGCTGTTACGGGTACGGGTACGGGTGGTGCCGCAGCAGGGGCGCTGGCGCACCATGATTTTAATGCTGCGGTGAGTTCATTGCTGACGGCTGATACCCGGGTGCGCAGTGTGCAGATTGCTGATGACGGTAAGTCACTGGATATCCGCTTTAAAGCGTCCGCCACCGATGTTGATGAGATTCAGGTGCGTGACACCGCGGGTAATCTGCTGACAGACGTCAGCATCACTTCTGAAACGCTGGCCGCTAATGAAACGCATACCTATGCATTTAACAGCGGTGCTTTTACCAGCGGAACGCTGACTGGCTCTCCGACCATTACCATTGGCGGAGTTTCAATATCCTTAGATACTGCCGATACGCAGGATGATGTCCGGGATAAAATTGATGCGAACCAGGCGGCTATTCTGGATGCTAATCCGGATGTGGCATCCGTGCAGTTTAATGCCGATGGTAACCTGGTGGTTACTTATAAGCCTGAGGCGGGTAATGTTCCGAATGATGTTCTGGGTATTGATTTTGGCACACCTTCGGTCATGGAAGTATCCACAATTGATTCAGGGGATAAAACATACGAAGGTGTATACCGGATGTATGCATACCTGAATGGTACTGAAACGCTGGACTTGGGTAAGGCGCCGGATCCGGGTGAGCCGGGTGGTGACTCTGAGCCCGGCCCGATTCTGGTGACCTTTAATCCGACGAACGGTCTGCTGAGTTCGGTAAACGGCACGAATGTTCCGCTGGGTGGTGTGGCACCGAATATTGCAATTAACGGTGCGGATCCGGCGGACCCAACAACGGTTATTGAGCTGGATATTACCAATACTACGCAGTTTGCCTCTGCTTCTATTGTTAAAGCTGCCACACAGGATGGTTACACAAAGGGTGACCTGATCGGTGTAACCTTTGCTGAAACCGGTGAAATGGTTGCCAGTTTTTCAAACGGTCAGACGCAGAACCTTGGGGTTGTAGCCTTTGCTACCTTTGAAAACCAGTCTGGCTTGCAGCCAGCGGGTGATACTGAATGGATTGCAACACTGACATCCGGTGATGCGATTTTGAACCCGCCGGGAACCGGTCTGAACGGCAGTTTGCGGTCGGCGGCGCTTGAGCAGTCGAACGTTGATTTGTCCAGTGAGCTGGTAAGGCTGATCGAAGCGCAGCGAAACTTCCAGGCGAACTCGAAGACGCTTGAAACGCTGAATACGGTGACTCAGGCGATACTTCAGATCTAACTTCACTGTTGTCTTTTTAATACCCGGCCGGTTTTTAACCTGCCGGGTATTTGTGTTTTTGGTTTTTGGCACACTAATTGCTTTCTGTTAAGTATTGAAAAAGCGGCAAAGCATTTCCGCTTGAGCTGATACGTAGAGAGAAGAGTAATGGATAAAGTGCTGTATCTTGCCATGAGTGGCGCGCGGGAAAATATGCGCTCACAGCATGCGCACTCAAATAACCTTGCTAACGTAAATACGACCGGCTTTAAAACTGATTTGGCTCAGGCGCGGGCGATGCCTGTGTACGGGGAAGGTTTGCCGTCCCGGGTATATGCCATGAGTGAGCGGCCTGCAACGGATATCGCATCCGGGGTGCTGACGCCAACAGGGCGGGACCTGGATGTCGCCATTGAAGGGGACGGCTGGTTCGCAGTGATCAACGCCAACGGCGAAGAAGTCTATACCCGGTCTGGCGAGTTTGCTATCAACGAGCAAAATCAACTGGTAACTGTCGGTGGTGTTCCTGTTATGGGGAACGGCGGTATCCCGATTACGTTGCCTGCATTTGAAAAGCTGGATATTGGCGGAGATGGCACCATTACCGTTCAGCCTTTAGGTGAAGGGCCAGAGGCGCTGGCTGTTGTTGACCGTATTAAGCTGGTTAACCCTGAGCCCGGTACATTATTTAAAGGCACGGATTCGTTTATGCGTACCGGCAATCCTGTGCCTTTGCCGCCGGCAAATGATGTCAAAGTCGTTTCCGGTTTTCTGGAAACGAGCAATGTAAATTCTGTTTCTGAGCTGACCTCTATCATATCCCTGTCCAGACAGTATGAGATGCAGGTAAAAATGATGAAAACAGCAGAAGAAAATTCTACAGCGGCGGCACGTATCTTGCAGTTGCAGTAATAACCGTTAATCAGTGGTGTTTGGTAAGCATACCGGGCTTCCTGGCTAAGAATAAGAAACAGCAGTGTATAAGCTGTTTAGAGAGGTAAAAAATGAACAGTGCGTTATTTGTAGCGAAAACAGGTTTGTCGGCGCAGGATACATCATTGCGGGTTATTTCCAACAACCTGGCGAACGTGAGTACTGTTGGTTTCAAGCGCGACAGAGCTGTATTTGAAGATCTGATGTATCAGACCCAGCGTCAGCCCGGTGCTGAGTCAGCGGAAGGGTCTCAGTTGCCTTCCGGTCTGCAGCTGGGAACCGGCGTTCGGGTCGTTGGCACGCAGAAGCTATTCCAGGAAGGTTCTATCGAAAACACCGGTGATGCCTTTGATGTGGCAATTAATGGCCGCCGGGGATTTTTCCCTGTCACGCTGCCAACCGGTGAAACTGGTTATACCCGTCACGGCCAGTGGCAGATCAACTCTGATAACGAGTTAGTCACCGCTGAAGGGTTCTTATTGCAGCCCGGCATAACCTTGCCGGCGGAAGTGCAGACGCTGACGATCGGTCAGGATGGTCAGGTAACCGTGGTTACCGCAGGTAATACCGCGGCACAGAATATCGGCCAGATTCAGTTGGCGGATTTCGTCAATCCGGCGGGTCTTGAAGCCATTGGTCAGAACATGTTTTTGGAAACCAATGCCAGTGGTGCGCCTATTCTGAATAACCCGGGTGAAGGGGGAACCGGTGCGCTGTTGCAAGGCTCGTTAGAAGGTTCCAATGTGAACGCGGTGGAAGAGCTGGTGAATCTGATTACGACTCAGCGGGCCTATGAAGTGAATTCTAAAGTAATTTCAACGGCTGATGAGATGCTGTCCTTCGTGACGCAGCAGCTATAAGCGTATCCGGGTGAATATTATGAATAAGGTTCTTAGTCTGGTCGGTTTTGTTCTGGTGCTTACCGGTTGTGTGAATACTCCGCCTAAGCCGGATAACCCGCACTTTGCGCCGATCCGGCCACAGACGTTACAGGCACCTAAATCGGTAAACGGTTCGATCTTTAGCAGTGCAACCAACATTAATCTGTACGGTGATGGCCGTGCCCACCGTGTTGGCGACATTATTACGGTTGTGCTGCAGGAGAGTACCTCTTCACAGAAGAACAGTAAAACTGAAATCGATAAGAGTAACAGCCAGACCATCGCTCAGCCGACGGTTCTGGGGCAGGCTCTGACCATTGATGGTAATCCTTTATCCGCAAGCTTCGGCACCTCCACGACGGATTTCGATGGTGAAGGTAAGGTGAATATGAGCAATAGCCTGTCAGGCAATATTTCAGTCACCATTCATGACGTGCTGGCCAACGGTGTGCTGATTGTGAAAGGCGAGAAATGGCTGACGCTGAATCAGGGCGACGAGTACATACGGGTGAGCGGTATGATCCGTCCACAGGACATCAGTGCGGATAATACGGTTAATTCTACTCAGATTGCAGATGCCCGTATCTCATACAGCGGCACCGGTGCCGTGCATGATTCTAATACTATGGGCTGGCTGTCGCAGTTCTTTATCGGTCAGCTGTGGCCATTTTAATCGGGAGAAAGCAGATGCTTAAATCATTAGTGGTCATGGCTGTTTCGTTTCTGCTGAGCACTGCGGCCGTTGCTGAGCGCTTAAAAGATATCTCTACGGTAGCAGGCGTGCGGAGTAACCAGTTAGTCGGTTACGGCCTGGTAGTGGGTCTGGACGGAACCGGCGATAAGACAACCTTCACCTCTGCTACTTTCAGAAACATGCTGAATAACTTTGGTGTGGCGATTCCGCCAAATATAGACCCCTCATCCAAGAACATTGCGGCGGTGGCTATTCATACGGACCTGCCACCCTTTGCCAAGCCGGGCCAGGTGATTGATGTCACTGTGTCTACACTGGGTGATGCCAAGAGCCTGCGTGGTGGCAGTCTGATTATGTCGCCGCTGAAAGGGGCGGACGGGCAAATTTATGCGGTTGCTCAGGGCAATCTGGTGGTATCAGGTTTTGGTGTGGAAGGTGCTGACGGATCACGTCTGTCATTAAATGTGCCGAGTGTTGGCCGTATTCCGGGTGGTGCAACGGTGGAGCGGACTGTACCCAATGCATTTGCGCAGGGAGACAGCCTGGTGCTGAACCTGAATCATCCTGATTTCACAACGGTACGCCGGGTATCTGAAACCATTAACAGCCTGCTGGGGCCGAATATGGCTAAAGCTGTCGACGCAACTTCAGTTCGGGTGCGTGCACCACGGGATCCGTCTCAACGAGTCTCTTTCCTGTCCGTGCTGGAGAATCTTGAAGTGCAGCCGGCACAGGAAGTCGCCAAAGTCATCATTAATTCCCGGACGGGTACCATTATCATTGGCCAGAACGTGCGTGTATCCCCGGTGGCAATCACCCATGGCGGTATGACGGTTGCGATCAATGAGAATATCGATGTTAACCAGCCGAACCCGCTTGCACAGGGTGAGACGGTTATAACCCCCCGGACCGGTATTGAAGTAGATGAAGGCAGCGGGCATATGTTCGAGTTCGCACCGGGGGCATCATTGCAGGAAATTGTCGAGTCTGTGAATCAGGTAGGGGCCGCGCCCGGCGACCTGATGGCGATACTCGAAGCGCTGCGTCAGGCCGGGGCATTAAAAGCAGAGCTGGTGGTGATTTAATATGAAAACGAATGCCAGCCAGAATGCTCAGCTTTACACTGAGTTCAATGAGATGAACAAGCTGCGTCAGCAGGCCAAGGACAAAGATCCGGCGGCCTTGCAGGCGGTTGCTGAACAGTTTGAGCAACTTTTCATGAATATGATGATGAAAAGTATGCGTCAGGCAAATGATGCCTTCGGTTCAGATAATCCCCTGAACTCATCTAAAGTGAAGTTTTATCAGGGCATGGCAGATACGCAGCTTACCAAGGACTTGTCTGAGTCCGGTGGTATCGGTCTGGCTGACATTATCGTTAAACAGCTGAGTGCAGGTTATGGCATCGAACTGGATGCAGAGGCTGATAAGGCAGAAGAGAAACACAATCTTAGTGAATCGGAACAGCTTTTAAGCCGGGCGTTTGACAGTACCGCCAGCGCGGCTGCGTCAGCCATTTTAGGTCAGGCTCAGCAGCAGGCAGCGCCTGAAAAAGCACAGCCGGTTCCACCGGTAAGCGAAGCAGAGAAGGTTACCGCGGTTAAGGAAAAGCTTCCGGGACGTTTTGAAACGCCTGAAGCATTTGTTGAGTCGCTGATGCCTATCGCAGAAAAAGTGGCCGGTGAGCTTGGGGTCGATCCAAAGGTGCTGCTGGCTCAGGCGGCACTGGAAACCGGCTGGGGTAAACATGTTATTCAGCAGGGTGCTGACAGCAGCTATAACCTTTTCAATATTAAGGCGGATTCGCGCTGGCAGGGTGAGCAGGTTCAGGTCAGTACGCTTGAATACCGTGATGGCGTGGCTCAGCGTGAACAGGCCGCGTTCCGGTCTTACGGATCCTATGAAGATAGCTTTAATGACTACGTGTCTTTCCTGAAGGGCAGTCCCCGTTATCAGAACGCATTGCAGCAGGCGGCGAATCCGTTTGCCTATGTTGATGCGTTGCAGCAGGCGGGATATGCCACTGATCCTGAGTACTCTAATAAAATCAGCCGTATATACAGCGGTGAGTTAATCAGCCAGGCAAGTAATGCGGGCAGTTTGTCAGCAAATAGCGGCATAAATAGCAAAGAAAGTTAACGGTTGGCCGATAACCCGGTTTAAGTCAGATGCGTAGCCAGAGTGACGGCGCTTTTCCCTGGCGAGGAGTTTTAGATGAATTTATTAAACATTGGTAAGCAAGGATTAATTGCCAATCAGAATGCACTGGCAACCACCGGGCAAAATATCAGCAACGTTAATACGGATGGCTATACCCGCCAGCGCGTTAATTTTGACAGCCTGCCGGCCTATGGCGGTGTTGAAGTAACCAGTATTGACCGTCTGGCTGATGATTTGCTGACCCGGCAGTTGTGGAGTGATCTGTCCAGTTATAATCAGTCTTCAAATTTCTCTAAACTGACGGCTCAGCTGGATGACTTACTGGCACAGCAAACCACCAGTGTGTCTGATGCTATGGATAAATACTTCAGCTCCCTGCAGAACGTGGTTGATGATCCGGTTTCAGACCCTAACCGTGAGTTATTCATTGCCGAAACGGAAGCTCTGGTACAGCGGTTTAATAATCTGGATGCCAACCTGCGCATTCAGGAAGCCAACGTGAATACTATGATCGACGATTACACCAGCCAGATATCGACGCTGAGTGAAAATATCGCTGATCTGAATGACAAAATTAATATTGCGGTTGCCGGTAATAAACCGACCAATGAACTTGAAGATCAGCGTGATCAGTTAGTGAATGATCTTTCAGAGCTGGTTTCTATTAATGTGTTGGAAGAGGGCAACAAAAATTACAGCGTGTTTCTGGCGAACGGTCAGCCGCTGGTTGTTGGCGCTACCGCGAATCAGTTAATCAGTACACCGGGAGACTCGATCGCGACCGAGCGGTCTGTCAAACTTGTGATCGCCGGTAATACCACTGAAGTGACCGATCAGCTCAGCGGCGGCAAGCTGGGGGGCGTCTTGCAGTATCGGGATGAGTCATTAAATGATGCCCGTGATGAGTTGGGCAGAATGGCCATTGCGCTATCCGAAACAATGAACGAGCAGCACCGCTCAGGTATTGATGCAAACAATAACTACGGTGGCGATATCTTTAATGATGTGAACGCTGCCTCCGCGCAGTCAAACCGTTTACAGTCACATGTTGCTAACCGTTCATCCCTGTCATCATCGAATGTGTCGGTTGAAAATGTAAACTTGCTACAGGCGTCCGGCTATGAATTAACCTATGGCGGTGAAGGCGAGATACGCCTGGTTCGGGAAGAAGATGGCAAGGTTTTTGATATCGACCGGCTTACTCCCTCAACGGATGACCGCACCGTGACAGCAGGTACTGCAGCCTTATGGCAGGGTAATGGTGTTTCAGCTGCCGGTAACAGTGAAACGCTGCAATTTACCTATAATGGAGCACCTGCTACAGGTGGTTCCCCAGATCCGGTGGAAAGTGCCAAAGATGCAGCGGCATTCATGAATGGGATTACGGGTATCAGCGATGTTAAAGCGACTACAGCAGCAACCATCAGTAATCTGACCGAGCTGGGTTCAGACAGTGGTGGTGATACAACCTTTGATCTTACCGTTCTTGATGATACCGGTGTGTCGCGAACACTGAACGTGACTGTGCCTCTGGCGGACGGTGCAACTGCTACAGGGATCGACATTCAGGCGGCAATCCAGCAGGCAATCAGTAATGATGCGGCTAATTCATATACCAACCTGTCGATGACGAACTCCGGTAACGGCATTACGATTACGGACAACAGTGGTGGCAATATTGGCCTTACGATGACAGACAGCGGTGATCAGGTAAGTTTCAGCTCGCTTGATAGCAATGGTGCGGTTGCCGGGGGAGCAGTTACTTTAACGGAAGGCACTGCAACGGCTTCTCAGGTTGCAACCGGCTATATCAGCGACGGTAAAGCGGATAAAAACATTGAAACTCTGGATATTTCGTCGACATCCGGAGGGGCTTCTGCGTTTGTGTCCACAGGTTCTGCTTCGCTTATCACCACTGCTAATAATGTAGCCTCTACTATTGGTAATGTTTCTCAGGGCATTGCTGATGTGGATGAAGGTGAGTATTACCTCGACCCGGATAAAGGTACTTTGTCCTTTCAGGTAGACGGCATCAAGGTTACCTTAAAAGTAGACGGTGCTTTTGTTGAGGGTGACCGGTATTCGATCAACGCGGTACGAACCGGTGCGGAAGATCTGACACGGGTTATTCAGGATGGCGATCAGCTTGCGCTGGCCTCTCCTGTAAGGGTTTCACCTGATCCGGATAATAACGGAACCGGTGTGGCGACCGTGAATGTTACTGATACAAGCTCTTCTGCTTTTGCGGTAGACGGGGAGCTTAAACCGCCGGTTGAAGTTGTTTTCGATAATGCCGACCCGATTCGCTACACCGTGTATGACATGAGTGAACCGAGCAATCCGGTACCCTTAGATCTCGGTGATGGTCCGCTGACGAATCAGGCGTTCACATCGGGGCAGGTCATCAGCCTTAACGGTTATGACATTACCATTGCGAACCAGCCCTCCGCGGGTGACCGTTTTGGTTTTGAGTTTAATAAAGACGGTATTTCAGATAACCGGAATGCGTTACAAATTTCCAACCTGCAAAACACCAAAGTAGTTGGCGGTTCTGATTATCAGGACCTTTATGGCAGCCTGGTTGAGCGGGTGGGGACGACGACGGCAACGGCCAAGATCTCGACAGATGCCAGCAAGGCAGTAATGGATACCACGGCCAATACGAAAGCCAGTGTCAGTGGTGTGAATCTGGATGAAGAAGCCGCCCGGCTGGTGCAGTTTCAGCAGGCGTATCAGGCAACGGCGCAGTTAATCCGGGTGTCGCAATCTATTTTTGACAGTCTGCTGCAGGCCGTTTAAGGCGTTAGCAGAGTTTACTTTCGGCTGTTTGAGTAAAAGGTAATCAGGTCATGAGAATTTCTACACAGCAACAGTTTTTAAGTTCAATCGATAACATGCAGCGTTCCCAGTCGAAGATTGCCGACCTGCAGGAACAGATATCTACCGGTAAGCGTTTGCGAAACCCGTCGGATGATCCGGTCGGTGCAGCGCAGCTGGTGAAGCTTGAGCGGGAGCTGTCTCAGTACAATAAGTATGATGACAACATCAACGTTACTAAGCGCCGCCTGGAACAGGAAGATTCGATTCTGGACTCGATTAACATTGCCACCGACCGGATGCGGGAACTGACCATCAGTGCCGGTAGTGACACTATAAATGATGCAGACCGGGCAACAATTGCTCAGGAACTGGATCAACTGGTGGATTATGTTGCCGGTCTGATGAACACACAGGATGCCCAGGGTGAATACTTATTTGCCGGGAATAAGGGTGGTGAAGCGCCGTATGTTAAGCAGGGTGATGGCAGCTATGAATATGTCGGTGACGATGGTCAGCGCATGATTCAGGTGGGGTCAGACCTGTTTGTGCCGTCCAACGATTCCGGAGAAGTGTTGTTTGAGTCCATTGAAGGGCCATTGCAAATTGAAATGACCGGTCAGGCGGTATTCAACGCGGCTCAGCAGTCACCGCCGGTTGACCCTTTTGTTCGTGAGGCAGAATTCGCAAATCTGGCGGCTGAAAATACCTTTAAAGAAGCGACCAAAGGTTTAGGAGAGCTGACCATCCGGGTAACGGAACCGACACCTGATAACTTTGAATATTCTGTATTTGACAGTTCCGGGCAGCCGGTAAAAGACAGCGCAGGTAATGACATTGCAGGCATTGCTGTAGGTGATCTGGCTACAACCCCTGCCACGATTAATATTCATGGACTCAGTCTGGAGCTTCATGAACCGGCGGATATTGCCAGTGCCAACGAAATCAAACTCTCAGTGACCCCTGAGAAAATGAACGTACTGGATGCGGCTTCCGCGCTGGCGGATGTGCTCGAAAAACCGATTGAAAATGAACAGATGAGTACCGACAGAAATGAGGCGGTTGCCCGGGCGTTGGAACAATTTAAAATGTCAGCAGAACAAACTACGGAATTTCAGACGGTTGTTGGTTCGCGATTAAGTACGCTGGAAAATGTCACTTCATCCAATCAGGATTTTAAGCTGTTTACCGAAAGCGCTATCTCAACCATTGAAGATGCGGATCTGTCCCGGGTTATCAGTGAATTTACGCTGGAGCAAACGACGTTGCAGGCGGCTCAGGCGACTTTTGGCCGGGTGAGTTCGTTATCACTGTTTAATTATATCAACTGATAACTATTTGACGTTATAAGCGGCAGGCAGAAGAGAAATCTTCTGCCGGTTTCAGAATTTGGGCTGGTTGATATAGGCCTTTGCCATCTTGTTGCGTTTGTTCGAGCGCAGCTTTTCCTGAATAACTTCCTGCTTGTTGCCTTCAATCAGTGTCAGTGACTTTGCATCTAATTGATGAACTTTCCGGATCAGTTCTTCTGCCTCTAAAGAGGTGTCTTTATCCTGGGGAATATCACTGGCTACCGCCTGTTTACTGAGCTGTTCCCGTTCTTGCTGAAGGGCTTCAACTGCTGGCCAGTCTTTTTCTTCAGCGGCCTGCAGAACCTGTTCTGACAGCTGCAGGATATGCCTGAGTGTGCGGATCATATTTTCACCTCTTCCGTTGTGCAGAAAAATATTACAGATGCCATTAAAGTCTCTTCGTTTGCGACCGATATAGTACACCTGAAGCGCGCTTATAGTCAGTAATATTAAGGCTTTCACAGCATATTTAACGTGTAAAAAAGCCGCTGCAAAAATAACGTAAAAAAAATTTCAAGTAATGCGGCCGACGGTCGATAACTTAAAGCATACTGGAATCGTATTCATAAATTTACACGGATGAATGGGATTCAAACTGAACAAATAAACAACCAGTCAGACCTGGTTGATATGAGGAGAAGGTCTCATGGCATTAGTAATTAATTCCAATATTCAGTCACTGAATGCACAGCGTAACCTGAACAGTGCGCAAATGGAGCAAAACGAAGCGCGTGAACGTTTATCCAGTGGTAAGCGTATCAACTCAGCAGCAGACGATGCAGCGGGTCTGGCGATCTCTAACCGTATGACGTCTCAGATCAACGGTCTGAACCAGGCGGTTCGTAACGCGAACGACGGTGTTTCCCTGATCCAGACAGCTGAAGGTGCACTGGACGAATCCACCAACATCCTGCAGCGGATGCGTGAACTGTCAATCCAGTCTGCGAACGGCACGTACGATTCCGGTAACCGTGGTTCCATGAACGCAGAAGTACAGCAGCTGGTTGCTGAACTGGACCGTATTTCTGAAACCACTTCTTTCAACGGCCAGAACATTCTGGACGGTTCTCAGGGTAAAATTGCGCTGCAGGTAGGTTCTGAGGCGAACCAGACTATCGAATTTGAAATCGGCAAACTGGATTCGAAGAGTTTAGGTTTAGGTTCAACTACTTCTGATTTGTCTGGTGATCGTTTAACTGATACGGCGACTATTGCGAATGGTGACGTCGAGATCAATGGTACAGGTCTTAATGCATTTACGGGTACGACAAACAACACTAACCTTCAGACATTATTGAATGATATTAACGATAACGTTGAAGGTGTAACAGCTTCTGGTTTTAACACGATTGAAGCAACAAGCATTGGTGACGGTGTTATCACAACGGGTTCTTTGACCTTGGAGCAACATGATATAAATGGTGGTTCAGCTACCAGCTATGTCATTGATGCAGCAAGTACTAATCTTGAAGAACTCGCGGCTAACATTAATGAAAAAACCGGCGGTGCAATTAATGCCAGTATTGATGATGACGGCAAGTTAGTACTGTCTAACAGCACTGGTGGAGCTATTACAGTAACCGAGGCTGGTGATGCAGCGGGTGCTACAGGTATTACTTCTGGTACAACATTCCAGGGACAAGTTGCACTGGCCTCAGATAACGGCGAACCAATCACTATTACTACTGGTGCCAGTGGTCAGGATTCAGATTTAACTAGCCTGGGTTTCAGTTCGGTAACTGGTCAGGGCGAAGTGCTTGGTGCTAGTGTGGCTGCTGCTGCGCAGGATGATGGTCTGGCTGCTAATGATTTAACGATTAATGGTGTATCTGTCCCTAAAACGGAGAGTGCTGCTAACTCATCTAGTCTTGCTGAAGTGGTTACGAGCATTAACAGTGTTTCTGATGATACGGGTGTTACTGCCAGTATTCAGGCTTCTCAGTCTTTCAGTGCTGATGTTTCCAGGACAACAACTGAGATCGAAGGTACAGGGATACCGACCTTAGCGGATATCGACGGTGATACAATCGACGTAAATGGCTTTACCATCACTTTAGATGGTACGTCGATGACCACTTTGGTTGACAGTATTAATGACCAGACAGGTAACACAGGTGTTACTGCTTATGCTGATTCAAATGGGTTTTTAACTCTTGCATCGGACTCACCGATCATTTTAGCAGATGGTTCAAGTGGTACTGGTGTAGGTACTGCTACTGATTTAGGTGCATCTTTTGCTTTTGCTGCTACAGCTGTTGCAGGGACTGCTGCATCTTCTTTAGATGGCACATCTGATGCAAATGGTGGCTCTATGAAAATTAATGGCCACGATGTTACCTCAATTGATCTTCGGTCATTAGATGCAGCTGTTGCTGATATCAACTCTCAGACTGCTAATACCGGTGTTACAGCAAGCATCGATGACAATGGTGAGCTGCAACTTGCATCTAATTCAACCATTACTATTGAAATGGGTGACTTTAATGGTATGCAGACAGCAGTGGCATTAGGACTTGCTTCTGATACTTCTGGTTTTGCATCAAGTGCAAATGATGGTTTAGTCGCTTCTGGTGCTACAGCAGCCACTTCAGAAATTGATAACGTCTTAACTATTCAGCCTAGAATCGCGCTGGATTCTGCTGATGATCGGACGATTAGCATCGAAGTTACAGGTGCCGCGGCTACAGCAACAGGTCTGAAAAACCAGAATACCGATCTGAGTTCAACAGTGACTGGCTCGGCGATTTCGAGCCTCGATATTTCTACAGCTGCAGGTGCTCAGAAAGCTATCGGTGTAATCGATAATGCACTGAGCACTATCAACGAAACCCGTGGTGAGCTGGGTGCGGTAAATAACCGCCTGGACTTCACAGTAAGTAACCTGTCTAACGTAGCTGAAAACGCTTCAGCGGCACGTTCTCAGATTCTGGATGCGGACTTCGCAGCTGAATCTGCTAACCTGAGTCGTGCGCAGGTACTGCAGCAGGCCGGTTCTGCGATGCTGGCTCAGGCAAATGCTGCACCACAGCAGGTACTGTCTTTACTACAGTAATAGGTAACGCTTTACGTTAACCGATAAAACCCCTCGTGCCATCGGGGGGTTTTTGTTTTTGGAGGTGAGATTATGTCAGTGGAATCAATCAATGCTGTAAATGCTGCAGGTGCAGCCGGGCAATCACTGCAGCAAACCCAGCAAACCCAAACACAGCAACCGGTAACTGATTCAGTTGTTCAGCAACCTGCTGAAGCGGCCGCTCAGGAAGCACCGCAGCAGAAATTAACCAATGAAGAGGCTTCTGCGCTGGCCGAGCGTCTGAATGAATTCATGAACACTAAACAGCGTAATCTGGCGTTTTCTGTTGATGAAGAAAGTAACGATACCATCATTAAGGTACTGGATAGCGAAACCCAGGAAGTGATCCGGCAATACCCTTCCGAGGAAGCGGTTGAGCTGGCAAAACACCTTGAAGCGGCAATGGGGCTGATCTTTAACGATAAGGCCTGATACTAATCAATTTACAGAATGGCTCTGTTCCTGTTGTTTTGCTGTAGAATGTCAGGCCATTCCGTTACAACTAAGCTAAGCGTCTGAACCAGAGGGATTTACGATGGCTACGAATATTGTCAATGCACTGGGGGCCGGTTCAGGCATCGATACCGCCAGCCTGGTAAATAGTCTGGTTGATGCACAGAAGGCGCCGCAACAGAACCGTCTGGACAGTAAGAAAACCACCCTTGATGCGCAGATTTCGGCATACGGTACGCTGAAAAGCAGCCTGTCTGAGTTTCAGAACCTGATGACGCCGCTGGCAAATCCGGATACTTTTAGCGCCCGTTCTGTTTCGTTGCCAACCACCGATATTGTGACGGCAAATACGCTGGATGCGAATGCTCAGCTAGGCACCTATCAGTTAGAAGTGCTGGAGGTTGCTCAGGGGCAGTCTCTGGTTGCGAACCAAACCTTTGCGGATAAAGATGCTGCAGCAGGTGTCAGCGGTACGCTTACCATCGCGCAGGGGGAGTGGACCTACGATGGTTCGGATAACCCTTCAAGTTTTGCTGAGAATGAAGCATTAAAAGCCATTGAAATTGAAGTAACCGCGACTGATTCCATTCAGGAGATTGCAGATAAGATCAACGCCGACAGTTCCGATGTTGAGGCATCTGTATTACTGGTTGACGGTTCTTATCAGTTGCTGATTTCAGCGCCTTCCGGTGAAGAAAATGCCTTGCGAATTTCCGGTAGCGATGCCAGTCTGGATTTTCTGAATTTTAATGAGACAAACCACAGTAATGTCACTGAAACTCAGAAAGCACAGGATGCATCCATTAATATCAATGGTCTGAACGTTAAGCGGCCAAGTAACGATATTGATGATGTGATTCAGGGGCTATCCCTGACCCTGAATAAGGCCAGCCCCGGTGACAAGCTGACCTTCTCGATTACTGAAGATAAAGAAACCGCTAAAACTGCGGTTAATAATTTTATCGAAGGCTACAACACCCTTTATAACACCCTGAAAGGGCTGACCAGCACCACCACCGACAGTGAAACCAACGAAACCAAGCGGGGCGAGTTGGCGACTGACGGTACCGCGAAAAACCTGCTTTCCCGGATGCGTAGCATGATTTCTTCAACCGTACCGGGTGTGGATGAATTTAACTCCCTGAGCCAGGTGGGGATCCGTACTAAGCTGGATGGTACCCTTGAAGTTGACACTGAAGATTTTGATGCAGCCTTTAATGATAATTTTGCTCAGGTAGGCGCGCTGTTTTCGACCACGACAAGTTCCACTAACAGTGCTGTGTCGGTAGAGGTGGGCAGTTTTGGTGACCGAGCGGTAGCCGGTACCTATCAGGGAACAATCACAACCGCACCGAGTAAAGGCTTTGTGCTTGGTGCTGGTATGACGACTACATTTCCTGTGGACGCAACCAGCGGTACTTACACGTTCAAAGTTAACGTGAACGGTACCGAGTCTGAGGAATTAACCTTGACCGGTACATATAATTCACAGGAAGAATTGCGTGCAGGTCTGCAGTCGCTGATTAATAATGAAAGCACTCTGAAGGATGCGGGCCAGGCGATTGATGTTGTTATCGAAGGTGGCGAGCTAAAGCTTCAGTCCCGCCAGTACGGTGCGAATACGCGGGTAGAGTTTACTGAAGCAGGTGCAGATTTTACAACGGCTACTGGTCTCTCGACCAGCTCTGCAGTGACTAACGGTACCGATGTCTCCGGTACTATTGCCGGTGATGCTGCCTTCGGTGCCGGTGATGTACTGCTGCCGAAGATTGATACCGATCCTTATGGCCTGAATCTACAGGTTCAGGAAGGTGCCTCAGGGAATTTCAGTTTCTCATTCTCCCGCGGTTTTGCCGGGGAAATGTCCTTGTTGATCGATGGTTTTCTGTCGAGCACCGGTGTGATTAAAAACCGGGAAGACAGTATTAATAACCAACTTGAGGACATTAAAGACGATCAGGAAGAACTTGATCGTAAAATGGCTATAATGCATGACCGACTGACCAGCCAGTATGTGGCCATGGAAAATATTCTGGCGAGCTTCCGGACAACCTCTGAATCGTTGAACGGTCTGGTCGACCGGTTACCTTTTACCGCAAGTAATAACTAAGTTTTTAGCTGAGTTTTGGAGTAAAGAAATGAGTGTTAATTTAAAAGCCCTGCGTCAGTACCAGAGTGTGGGTTTGTCTACTGCAGTACACGCGGCGTCTCCACAGCAGCTGATTACGATGTTATTTGATGGTGTGCTGGGCGCACTGGCAAAGGCGAAAGGCGCCATGGAACGTAACGATATTCAGGGGCGCTCTTCTCAGCTGAATAAAGCCACCGATATTGTGCTGGCGCTTAAAGACTATCTTGATCATGAAAAAGGTGGCGAAATCGCCTCAAATCTTGATGCACTATATGACTACATGGTGCGCTCGATTGCAGAAGCTAACCGTGAAGCGAACGCGGAAAAAATTCAGGAAGTGATGGATCTGTTGCTGACCATCAAATCAGGCTGGACGGAAATGGAAGTTTCATAACCTTTGAGCCAGTTATCCTTCGGGTAAGCAGAGCCGGTATCAGTGTTGATACCGGCTTTTTTGTTTGTGTTTCCTGTTATTAGTGAAGAAAAAACCTCCTTCGCGTCAAAAAAATAACGCCTAAGCACTTGTTAAGTTTTGCTTCATGTCATAAATTTGACGTTAAGGTTTTTTTGTCTGTTTCAGGTTGCTATTCGGGTGATGCGGTTAGTGCCTGAAAGTACGTTCAGATCACAGGTATGACACACATGCAGCTTCTTTATATAGATGATAATGCAGATAGCCGGCGGCAATTATCCGACCGGCTAACCTTTGCCGGCATTACTTGCCAGACGGAAAGTTATGTCGACTGGTTGCAGGCCGAGGAAGGCCAGTGTTCTGAATATCTGGCTGTAATGCTGGGTCACTGTAACCACCCGATTGATCTGGATAAGTTGCTGGCACAGCGCCTGGATGAGGCGACCCCGGTGATTTCCGTGGGGGACTGGATGCAACCGGAAACAGTCAGTGACGGGTTGCAGCAAAGAATACTCGGTCGCTTATTGCCGGCGTCACCACTGGCGGATGTTCAGTATGTGTTACACCGGGCGCAGATCTTCAGAGGATTACGTCAGCCAGCTGAACTGGCGGGCGGATTGCAACAAGCGTTTGCCGATCTTGCCGGTGGCAGCGGGGTGATGAATGACGTTCGCAGTCTGATGGCCCAGGTGGCTGGCAGGGATGTCAGCGTGCTGATTAACGGCGAGTCCGGTACCGGTAAAGAAGTTGTAGCGAATTGTCTGCATAAGGCTTCAGCACGGGCTGCAGGGCCCTTTGTGCCGCTGAATTGCGGGGCGATACCTTCTGAGCTTTTAGAAAGCGAACTGTTCGGCCATGAAAAGGGGGCTTTTACCGGCGCTGTTTCCAGCCGCCCGGGACGGTTCGAGCTGGCGGATGGCGGTACGCTGTTCCTGGACGAGATCGGCGATATGCCGCTGAATATGCAGGTCAAGCTGCTAAGGGTCATTCAGGAAAAGTGTTTCGAGCGGGTTGGCGGTACCAAAACCATCGGCTGTGATGTGCGAATCATCGCGGCCACCCATAAAAATCTGGAAGAAATGATTGATGAAGGTAAGTTCCGTGAAGATCTGTATTACCGTCTGAATGTTTTTCCGATTGCCATGCCTGCCCTGCGTGAACGCACAGAAGATATCCCAACCCTGACCGAACTCTTTGTTCGCCGTGCCGAGGCGGACGGGTTTGGCCGGATTAAAATCATGCCGGCGGTTATCCGCTCATTACAGCAACACCCGTGGTCAGGTAATGTCCGCGAGCTGGCGAATCTGATAGAACGTTTAACCATTATGCACCCGGACAGTGTCATCAGTATCAGTGAGTTACCGGAAAAATTCCGTTATCTGGAAGAAGATGCCGGAGATATCAGTTTAAAAGCACAGTTGCATCTGGAAGTTGATCAGGCTCAGAGTGATGGGGCCGATGCCCCCGGGGCACATGTTTTGCCGGAAGAGGGCATTGATCTGAAAGCTTACCTCGAAGGTATTGAACAGGTGCTGATCGAGCAGGCGTTGGATACCACCAATAATGTTGTCGCCCGGGCGGCAGATAAATTGCAGATTCGCCGGACAACACTGGTAGAGAAAATGCGCAAGTACGGAATTCAGCGAAAATAGCCCATGGTCAATCAGAACTCTAATACTGAAATCAATGCTGAGCTGGCACAACTGCGGAAGCAGGTGGCTGATCTGCAGGTTCAGCTGGCGGATACCCAGGGGCAGCATCTTGAGCAGCAGGCCGAAAACTCCCGTCTGACTGGCCGGATGGATAACCTGTTAAACCTGTTGCCTGCCGGGGTGTTGGTAGTCGATAACCGTGGTCTGGTGAGCGAAGCGAATCTGGCAGCGGCAGAATTGCTGGGTGAGCCGTTGTTGGGTGAGTCCTGGCTGGGGATCATTCAGCGCAGTTTCGCACCGCGCAGTGATGATGGCCACGAGGTGTCTCTGAAAAGCGGCCGCCGGGTGAGTTTATCGACCCGCTCCCTGGAGTCTGAAACCGGGCAGCTGATTATGCTTACAGATCAGACAGAAACCCGTTTGCTGCAGGGGCAGGTTGCCCATTATCAGCGGCTGTCAGAAATGGGCCGGATGATGGCTTCACTGGCGCATCAGATTCGTACGCCGCTGTCGGCTGCGCTGTTATACGCCAGCCATCTGATTAAACCCGGATTGCAGGCCGACAAGCAGATTAAGTTTGCCGGTAAAATTAAATCCCGGCTGGAAAACCTCGAACATCAGGTGCGGGATATGCTGGTATTTGCCCGTGGCGAAACCCGTCTGGATGATCGTCTGACGCTGGCACAGTTATTCCGTGACATTGAAGATGCGCTGGATGTGCCGCTGGCCGCCTGGGATGCCGACTGTGAATGTATTAACGGGGTGCCGGCGCTTCAGTTACAGTGTAATAAAGAAGCCTTACTGGGCGCCCTGATGAATTTGGTAGAGAACAGCTTACAGGCCACAGGTAAAGGCGCTGAATTAAGCATTGAAGCCTCTGTGCTTGATGAGCGGCTGTGTCTGATGGTGTCTGATAATGGCCCGGGAATGGATCAGGAACAGTGCCGGAAAGTGCTGGAGCCGTTTTACTCGACTAAATCTCACGGCACCGGTTTAGGGTTAGCGGTAGCTCAGGTGGTTGCCAAGGCGCATCATGGTGAATTTATACTGGTATCTGAGCCGGGCAAGGGAACGCGGACGGCGTTCTTATTGCCTTATGAAAAAGATGCTAACGTCAGCAGTTGATAAACCGGCTGTTTTTTTGAATTTATACAGATAACGAAACGGGAAAATACATGGCGACGCAGATACTGGTGGTTGAAGATGATGCCAGCTTGAGAGAGGCGCTGGTTGATACACTGGAACTGGCCGATTTCGGATGTCTTGAAGCCGAATCAGGTGAAGATGCACTGACACTGCTGGGGCAGCAATCGGTGGATATGGTGGTCAGTGACGTCAACATGGGCGGCATGGACGGCCATGAATTACTGGAAAAAATACAGCAGCAACATCCCTGCCTGCCGGTCATGCTGATAACAGCCTATGGGCAGGTAAATAAAGCAGTCGATGCAATCCGCAGCGGCGCGGTGGATTATCTGATGAAGCCTTTTGAGCCGGATGCGCTGATTGAGGTGGTTAAACGGTATACCGGAACTCAGATTCGCAAACAGGATAATTTGCAGCCGGTGGCGGAAGAAAACTCCAGTAAACAACTGTTACAGGTTGCCCGGCGGGTGGCTGAAACCGATTCCACCGTACTGATTACCGGGGAGAGCGGTACGGGTAAAGAGGTACTCGCACAGTACATTCATAATCATTCCCCCAGAGCGGATCAGCCGTTCATTGCTATTAACTGTGCGGCAATTCCCGAAAGCATGCTGGAAGCGACATTGTTCGGCCACGAAAAGGGTGCATTTACCGGTGCGTACAGCAGCAACCCGGGTAAGTTTGAGCAGGCTAATGGCGGGACGATTCTGCTGGATGAAATCTCAGAGATGGATCTGGGCCTGCAGGCCAAGCTCCTGCGTGTGCTGCAGGAACAGGAAGTGGAACGGGTCGGTGGCCGCAAAGTGATCAGCCTGGATGTACGTATTCTGGCGACCACTAACCGTAAGCTTGAGTCTTATGTGGGTGAGAATAAATTCCGTGAAGATCTGTACTACCGGCTGAATGTATTTCCGCTGCAATGGTTACCGCTGCGGGAGCGCCGGGCAGACATTGTACCGCTGGCCAAACGTTTGCTGAGTAAGTACTCACTGAAGATGAACCGCACGGCTGTCTCTCTGAGTGAAGATGCTGAGCAGGCGCTGAGTAGTTATGACTGGCCGGGTAATGTCCGGGAACTGGATAACGTGGTACAGCGCGCCCTGATCTTGCAGCAGGGGGCACTGATCAGTGCCCGTGACCTGCATATTCAGCCCACCAGTATTCAGACTGCAGAATTTGATACCAGTGTTGAGCTGTCCTCAGGGGGCGATTCAAACCCGCTGGTGACCGGTGTACGTCAGCACGAATATCAGTTGATTATTGATACCCTCAGGGAAACCGGAGGCAGCCGTAAAGACGCCGCCCAGCAACTGGGTATCAGCCCCCGGACCTTGCGTTATAAGCTGGCAAAAATGCGCGAAGACGGTGTGGATCTGGATGCAATGCTGGGCTGATTTGCCGGGCTGTGTTCTGCAAATGGCAACATTTGCAGAACGGTCAGTCACTTGTTCAAACCCTGCCGCAACGCTACCCTCAGTCTGATGCCGTGTAAGACTAATGGCTTGCGGTAAATCGACCAATGTCTAATTTAGGCATCAGAGCAGTCTTTATACATTGATCAGACATCAGATGAATGCTGAAAGCACTTTACTGTCAGCCTGTGAGGCAATGCTGCAAAAAGCATGGTATTAGTAGAGTAATTAATTAAATCAGGAACAGATTTTCGCGTCTGGCCAACTCCCGGCGTCTATATAATGAATCTTTTGTCGGGAACAGTCAGTGCCGCCGCACGCTGAAACCTGAGCATGAATGTATGACAGTAAAGTGCGCTGTTATGCATTATCCGCTGATAACGAATATAAAATAACAAGTTAAGGGCATGATCATGAGCGACTCTAAGATGTATCCGGTCTCTGAAGCGATGGCCGCTTCTGCGCATATCGATAACGCAAAATACACAGCGATGTACGAGCAGTCAGTTAATGATCCTGATGCGTTCTGGGGTGAGCATGGTAAGCGTATCGACTGGTTTAAGCCTTACTCAAAAGTTAAGAATACTTCCTTTGATCCGCACAATGTGGATATCCGCTGGTATGAAGACGGCACCCTGAACGCGGCATACAACTGTCTGGACCGGCATTTGGAAACCCGTGGTGAGCAGACCGCAATCATCTGGGAAGGGGACGACCCGAGTGAATCGGAGAACATTACCTACCGTGATCTGCATGAGCGTGTCAGCCGGTTTGCCAACGTACTGAAAGGCGAAGGTGTTGAGAAAGGCGACGTTGTCACCCTCTACATGCCGATGATCCCGGAAGCGGCGGTAGCAATGCTGGCCTGTGCCCGTATCGGTGCAGTGCATTCTATTGTGTTCGGTGGTTTCTCGCCGGAAGCCCTGGCGGCACGGATTGAAGGTGCGAACTCTAAAGTTGTGATTACGGCCAACTTCTCCCTGCGGGGCGGCAAAGCGGTTCCGCTGAAAGAAAATGTGGATAAAGCACTGGAAAATCCGGCTGCTGCAGCATGCATCAGCAGTGTGCTGGTGGTTAAGCGTGTGGATCAGGATGTTGCCTGGGATGCCAGTCGTGATAAGTGGTATGAAGAACTGACAGCCGCTGCCTCAGCAGATTGCCCCGCAGAAGAAATGAATGCCGAAGATCCGCTGTTTATTCTCTACACTTCCGGTTCTACCGGCGCACCTAAAGGCCTGAAACATACAACCGGCGGTTACATGGTCTATGCCTCCATGACCCATGAGTATGTATTCGATTATAAAGACGGCGATATTTACTGGTGTACAGCAGACGTGGGCTGGGTAACCGGTCACAGCTATATTGTCTATGGCCCGCTGGCCAACGGTGCAACAACCCTGATGTTTGAAGGTGTGCCTAGCTACCCGGATAACAGCCGTTTCGGCCGGGTTATCGAAAAACATAAAGTGAATCAGTTCTATACAGCGCCAACAGCAATCCGTGCACTGATGCAGCAGGGGGAAGATGTGCTGGGTGATGCAGACCTGTCATCACTGCGCATTCTGGGCTCAGTCGGCGAGCCAATTAACCCTGAAGCCTGGGAGTGGTATCACCGGATTATCGGTCAGGAAAACTGCCCGATTGTTGATACCTGGTGGCAGACTGAAACCGGTGGCGTCATGATTGTGCCGCTGCCGGGGGCAACGGCGGCTAAGCCGGGTTCTGCAACCCGTCCGTTCTTCGGTGTTATGCCGGCTCTACTGGACAGTGAAGGCAATGAACTGAGCGGTGCCGTTGACGGTAACCTGGTGCTGACTGATTCATGGCCATCCCAGGCGCGTTCAATCTGGGGGGATCACGAGCGTTTTGTACAAACCTATTTCTCAACATTCAAAGGTATGTATACCACCGGTGACGGCGCCCGCCGTGACGAAGATGGCTACTACTGGATTACCGGGCGTGTCGATGATGTGATTAACGTATCCGGCCACCGCATGGGTACCGCTGAGGTTGAGTCTGCACTGGTGGCACATGGTGCAGTGGCAGAGGCGGCCGTAGTGGGGTATCCGCATGACATCAAGGGGCAGGGTATCTATGTGTATGTAACGCTGCAGTCTGGCTACGAAGAATCTGACGAGCTGATGAAAGAACTGCGTAACTGGGTCCGTGCGGAAATCGGCCCGATCGCTTCGCCGGATCTGATTCAGTTTGCACCGGGCATGCCAAAAACCCGTTCCGGCAAGATCATGCGCCGTATTCTACGTAAAATCGCTGAAGATGATTTTGCAGCTCTGGGGGATACCTCAACACTGGCGGACCCATCGGTGGTTGATGATCTGATTGAGCATCGAATGAACCGTAAGTAAGTGCTTAAAATTCAACGCCCCGTCTTTGTACGGGGCGTTGTTGTTTGTGCTATACAGAGTTGTTTTAAAAGTGACAGAGCAGGTCGGGTATTCGACTTAAGTATAAGGCTAACTTATTGAGCTTAAACAATAAAATTCGCCACAGCAGGTGGCTGAAGTTTGTTTAAAAGGTTGCCGGTGATAAGATGTTGCTAATGTAAGCAGTGTGCCGCAGGGCGTTACCGCTCCTGCCAGAGCCGTTTTCACTGCTATGCTAAGTAACATGATGCATATGGGGAGAGGTTGAATGCAGTTAGCGCAGAAAATAATCATCGCGGATGATCATCCGCTGTTTCGTGCAGCGCTTAAACAGGCGGTGACTCAAGCTGTTTCCGGTGTTGAAATTGTAGAAGCTGATTCTCTGGCCGCCGTTCAGGAAGCGGTAGATACACACAGCGACGCAGATCTGGTCCTGCTGGACCTGCATATGCCGGGGACCAACGGTTTTACCGGCCTGGTATTCCTGCGGGGCCAAAACCCGGGAATTCCTGTTGTGGTCGTTTCCGGCAGCGAAGAGCCGCAGGTGATGAAGCGCGCCATTGATTATGGTGCGTCCGGTTTTATTCCTAAATCATCGCCGCTGGATATCATTGCTGAAGCGATTTCTAAAGTGCTGCAGGGCGAAGAATGGTTGCCGCAGGCGCTGGCAGATAATATGGATGATGTGCCGGCAGAAGACCAGGTATTTGCCAATAATCTTGCCTCACTGACGCCACAGCAGTTCCGAGTTCTGACCATGCTGACAGAAGGTTTGTTAAACAAGCAGATCGCCTATGAGCTGAGTGTTTCAGAGGCGACGATTAAGGCCCACGTGACAGCAATATTACGTAAGCTGGGAGTGCACAGCCGTACTCAGGCGGTGATAGCTGCACAACGCTTAGGCGTTGAGCCGCCGAAGACTGAGTTGGCATAACTTTGTTGTAGGAATGCTGTTATAAAAAAGGGCCATCAGGCCCTTTTTTATGGCCATCAGGACGGTTCGGTTTCCTGTTGTCGGCTGGCTGAAATAAGCTTATTGATCATAGCCCGCAGAGCGGCTGGCTTAATGGGTTTATTCAGGTGTTGCGCAGCCGATTGACGAATTTCATCCTGGACTTCATCGGTGCGGTCTGCAGTGATGACCACCGCCGGAACCGGGGCCGGCCACAGTGGTGCAAGGTCGTTCAGTGCCATGATGCCTGTCAGGCTGTTATCCAGGTGGTAGTCCATCAGGATAATATCCGGAGTGAAATCCTCGTCGCGGATCAGAGCTACTGCGCTGGCACTGGAGGTGGCGCATAAGGTATTACAAGACCAGCCTTGTAGCAGTGCGGTCATGCCTTCCAGAATACTCGGCTCGTTATCCACAACCAGCACATTCACCCCTTCCAAACCTTTGCTGCGGGTCCAGCCGCGGTTTTCCGGTTGCTGCTTAATCGCTTTACTGGTTTCTCCCAGCGGTACATTGACGCTGAACACTGTGCCCTTACCGGGCCAGGAGCGGACGCTGATCGGGTGCTCAAGAATATGGGCAATACGTTCAGTAATGGCCAGGCCCAGACCCAGACCCTCCACTTTTGAGTGCTTTGGATTGTTAATGCGCCGGAATTCCTCGAAGACTTCACTGAGCTTGTCTTCCGGAATGCCTACGCCGGTGTCCCAGACTTCAATGCGGATGCTGTTGCCGGTATGACGGCAACCCAGCAGGACCTTACCCTTTTGGGTATAGCGGATGGCATTGGATATGAAGTTCTGCAGTACCCGCCGGAGCAACTGAGGGTCGGAGTGCACAATTCTGTGGCAGTTTACAAAGTGGAACTGCAGACCTTTGTCATTGGCCAGTGCGGTGAATTCTGTATTCAGATTTTCAAACAGGGTTGTCAGGCTGAAGTGGCTGCGGTTAGGCACCAGTGCGCCGGCATCCAGTTTGGAAATATCCAGAATGGCTGAGATCAGGGTTTCTGCCGCTTTCAGTGAACCGTCCAGATTTTCGATCAGTTGAGTCGTCGCTTCGCTGTGCTGTTGCTGGGCCAGTGCGGAGGTAAACAGCCGGGCAGCGTTCAGGGGCTGTAATACGTCGTGGCTGGCGGCCGCAAGGAAGCGGGTTTTACCCAGGTTGGCGGCATCCGCATCCGCTTTAGCCTGACGCAGTTCATCCTCAATCAGAGCCCTGACGGTATTTTCTTTGCGCAGCTCATTATTGACCACTGACAGGGAGTAGGTACGTTCCTGCACCCGCTGTTCAAGGTTTTCATTGGTTTCCTGCAGGGCCTGTTCCGCCAGCCGGCGCTCAGTAATATCCTGATAGAGGGTGAAGTACCCGGGGATTTCACCCTGATAGCCAAAGTGAGGAATATAGGTGACCTCGGCATACCGGGGGGAGCCGTCTTTTGTTGGCAGTTGGGTTTCAAACCGTTGGCGCTCACCGGCAACGGCAGCTTTTATATAAGGTAAGCGCTGTTTGTACTCTTCCTCGCTGAGCACGCTGGTACAGTGCATACCGGCAATGTTATGCCGGTCGATGCCGAATGTCTGGGCGTAAGATTTGTTAACGAACTGGTAGTACTGGTCGTTATTCAGATAAGCAATCAGCACCGGCACATTGTCGGTGTAAATACGGATATTCTGCTCACTTTCACGCAGGGCTTCCTGAACCTCTTTGTGGTCGGTGATATCCATATAGGTATTCACAAAGCCACCGTTCGGCATGGTGTTGCCGCGAATCTCCAGTACGGTACCGTTCTGGCGATGACGCTCGTATGCCTGATTGTCGCCGGAGCGGATCGCGTCAAGGCGGGCTTTAACGGATGCTTCAATGTCACCGTCACCGTATTCACCGTGGCGGGCGTTATAACGGAAGATGTCTTCAATGGGCCGTCCGACACACACCAGCCCGTCAGGGTAGTTAAACATTTCAATATAGCGGCGGTTCCAGGCCACGATCCGCATTTGCTGGTCCACTACGCTGATGCCCATGGAAATATTTTCAATGGTGGATTGCAGCAGGGAACGGTTAAAGCGCAGCGCCTGAGAGGCTTCATCGACAATGGTAACGATATCGCCGATTTGCATGTCTTTGCCCCGCAGGGTAGAGGCCAGTACGATCCTCGCGGAAGATGCGCCGATAGCACCTGCCAGCAGGCGTTCGGTAAACTGAATCAGTTCATGGCTGGCTTTTTCACTGGGCAGTGGGGGGGTCTGACTGAATTTCAGCGCGAAATCAGTAAAGGCGTGCTGCGCCCGGTTTGTGCCCAGAAAACGCTCTGCAAGGGTTTGCAGGTCGCTGACGGTGGCGTGTGTGTTGGTGGTGCGCTGGGATTCATTAAGATCTTTATTGTAGGCGTCAACAAACGCGCTGGCCTGAATGCGGTCAACCAGCCGTTGCGATGTATAGCGAGAAATGACCAGATAAAGTAAGGCATTCACACCGACACTCCAGAGGGTGCCGTGGGTGAGGATATCCAGCCCGGTAATGCCAAACAGAGCCATCGGTTTAAGGCTTTCGTAGCCAAACAGGCCGTTCTCTATGATGTCGTTATCAAGTAATCCGACGCTGGCCAGTGTCGGGAATACCAGGGTGTAAATCCACAGAATAAAGCCTGCACTCAGCCCGGCCAGAACCCCGTAGCGGGAGCCTTCCTTCCAGTAAATGCCGCCGATAATTCCGGGAATCAGCTGCGCAGCTGCGGCAAATGCCAGTAAGCCAAAGGAGGCCAGTGAGGTCTGATCGCCGAGAATGCGGTAATAAAAGTAGGCCATGAGCATCAGGCAGACAATGGTGATACGGCGGACCCGTAATAACAGCGCGCCAAGATCTTTATTGTCCGAGAGTTTTAGCCATGAGATGCGCAGCAGCAAGGGCATGATGATGTCGTTACAGACCATGGTTGCCAGGGTAATGGAGGCAACAATTACCATGCTGGTTGCCGCGGATAAACCGCCAATAAAGGCGAATACCGCCAGATTTTCATGGCCGGAGCGTAACGGCAGCAGCAACACGTAAGTATCGGCGTTGGTATTGGCCGGGTTAAAGACGGTCATACCTGCGGTGGCGATCGGCAACACAAACAGCGCTAAGAGGATCATATACAGCGGAAACAGCCAGCGGGCCGTTTTCAGGTTGTCTACCCGGGTGTTTTCCACAATGGTGACGTGAAACTGGCGGGGCAGGCAGATGATCGCCGCACAGGCCAGTAATACTTCAATGACGAATCCGTTGCTCAGGGGGCCGCGGAAATTGACGTTATAGCTGAGCTGGTGGCTGATATTGAAGATCAGGTCGTCCACCCCTTCAAAAATCTCGAAGGCCGCAAACAGACCAACCATGATAAAGGCGGTCAGCTTGATAATGGATTCGAAGGCGACGGCCAGTACCATGCCTTCGTGGTGCTCGGTGGCATCGATATGGCGGGTACCGAACAGAATGGCAAATACTGCCATCAGCAGGGCAACAAAGAGTGCAGTATCGCTACCTTTGCTGAGGCCGTCGGCAATATTGGGTGTCAGGGCATCAAAGCTGATTGCCACGGCTTTAAGCTGCATGGCGATGTAGGGGATGGTGCCGAATACTGCTATCACGGTGACCAGAATGGCCAGTGACTGGCTTTTGCCGTAGCGGGAGGAAATAAAGTCGGCGATCGAGGTGGTGTTTTGCTGTTTGCCGACCAGAATCATTTTCTCAATGATACGCCAGGCAAAAATAAACACTAAAACCGGCCCCAGATAGGTCGCAAGAAATTCCCAGCCGCTGGTGGTGGCCCGTCCTACGGCACCGTAAAACGTCCAGGATGAGCAGTAGATTGCCAGTGATAAAGAATAAATAACGGGGTTGCTGGCGTAAGAGCGGCCCTTGCGGCTGCGGTCGCCAAAATAAGCAATGGCAAACAGCAGGCATACATAGGCCAGTGAAATGAAAATGATCGATGCGCCAGAGAGCATATTGTCCGATTCCTGAGCGGTGGAAAAATACCGTTAACAGCCCCGTATGTGAGGGCGGATTCAGTCAGTCCACAGCAATCTTTATTCAGTCTTTATTACGTGTCAGAACTTCATTTAAACACAGTCGGGCAGTAAAAATGCAGTGAAATTGTGTTGAGCAGAATTATACCTTTGTCTACAGAGACCGTTGTGCTGCAGCGCAAAACAAATCGCTGTGTCGCCCATGAATTAAGGCTTTGAGAGATGCCGGGCAATACCGTGGAAATAGCCTGAGACTAAAGTCGGGGCATCAGAAACAGGGGCGCTTTGCTAGCGTTATAGGACGAAATTCTATTAACCCAATAACAAAAATAAGGATGGTGCCAATGTCTTCGTCTGAGAATGCTCAGGCCTATTGGTCTGAAAATCTGCGCATTATCATTACATACCTTTCTATATGGTTTGTAGTTTCATATGTGTGCGGTATCTTGCTGGTAGAGCAGCTTAATGCAATTCCGTTCTTCGGCTTCCCGTTAGGATTCTGGATCGACCAGCAGGGTTCTATTTTCGTCTATGTAGGCCTGATCTGGGCTTATGCGTTCAGCATGAATAAGCTGGATGAAAAATACGACGTTCACGAATAACAATAACAAGAATCTGAGGACGGTATTATGAGTCTTGATGTACTGACGTACCTGTTTATAGGCGGCTCTTTTGCGCTCTATATCGGTATCGCAATCTGGGCCCGTGCAGGGTCTACAAAAGAATTTTACGTAGCGGGCGGTGGTGTTCACCCTGTCGCAAACGGTATGGCAACTGCAGCGGACTGGATGTCTGCCGCGTCTTTCATCTCCCTGGCGGGTCTGGTGTCTTTCATCGGCCGCGATGGCGGTGCTTATCTGATGGGCTGGACTGGCGGTTACGTGCTGCTGGCGATGCTGCTGGCACCTTACCTGCGTAAGTTTGGTAAGTTCACGGTGCCTGACTTTGTCGGTGATCGTTACTATTCCAACACTGCACGCGTGATCGCGGTTGTGTGTACGATTGTTATTTCCTTCACATACGTTGCAGGTCAGATGCGCGGTGTAGGTATCGTATTCTCCCGTTATCTGCACGTGGATATTAATACCGGTGTCATCATCGGTATGGCAATTGTATTCTTCTACGCCGTTCTGGGCGGAATGAAAGGTATTACTTACACCCAGGTTGCGCAGTACTGTGTCCTGATTCTGGCCTTCACTGTGCCGGCATTCTTCCTGTCACTGCAGATTACCGGTCATTTGCTGCCGCAGATTGGTCTGGGTGCAACACTGGATTCCGGTATGTCGGTTCTGGCAACGCTTGATCAGTTATCCACCGATCTGGGTTTTGCTGAATATACCGCGGGTAAGAAATCCACGATTGATATCTTCTGCTTAACCGCTGCGCTGATGGCGGGTACTGCCGGTCTGCCACACGTAATCGTTCGTTTCTTTACTGTACCGCGTGTAAAAGATGCCCGTACGTCTGCTGGCTGGGCGCTGATCTTCATTGCCATCTTGTATACCTCTGTACCGGGTGTTGCCGGTTTCGGTCGGGTAAACCTGATTCAGACCATCAACGGTGCTGATAACGCAGGTACTGAATATGCGCAGATGCCACAGTGGTTCAAAAACTGGGAAAATGCGGGTCTGCTGGGCTGGCATGATTATAACGGTGACGGCAAGGTTCAGTATGCTGCCGGTGCTGCTTTCAACGGTAAGAAGGGTAAGCCTGCCTTCGACGGTGAGAACCGTGGTGAGTACGGTGAGCGTGCGGTAACCAATGCTGTTGAAAATCCTACTGCTGTGAACGGTGCACCATACGCGAACGAAGTCTATGTTGACCGTGACATCATGGTATTGGCGAACCCTGAAATCGCGCAGTTGCCTAACTGGGTTATTGCGCTGGTCGCTGCCGGTGCAGTGGCTGCAGCCCTCTCGACGGCGGCGGGTTTGCTGCTGGTAATTTCGACCGCTATTTCACATGACCTTATGAAGACCTGTATCAATCCGAATATTTCGGATAAGCAGGAGCTTATGTACGCACGGATGGCCGCCATTGTTGCGATCTGTATAGCCGGCTACTTCGGGATAAATCCGCCGGGCTTTGTGGCCCAGGTGGTGGCGCTGGCCTTTGGTCTGGCTTCCTCCTCAGTATTCCCGGTTATCGTGATGGGTATCTTCAACAAGCGTATGAATAAAGAAGGTGCAATTGCCGGTATGATCGTGGGTCTGGGTTCCACTATGGCTTACATGGTTTACTTCACCTTTATGGGTGGTGCGAAGGAAGATCTGTTCCTGGGTATCTCCACCGGTGGCTTCGGCTTTGTGGGTATGATTCTGAACTTCATCGTGGCATACATCGTATCCATGATGACGCCACCACCACCGGCTGAAATTCAGGAAATCGTTGAGAATATCCGTGTCCCACGGGGTGCGGGTGCCGCTCACGCTCACTAATCGTTAATCTCCTTTATAAAGGGGAAGAGTGACAGGGGCGCACCCGCGAGAGCAGGTGCGCCCTTTTTTCTGCCCGGCAGGGCCTGGCAGATGTAACAGCATAAAAGGACTGGATAAATGCCTTCATCTTTTAATATGACGAATATGCCTTTTAGCCTGCTGACAGAAGCGGAGCAGGTGTTGCTGCGTAACAGCCTGGATATCGGCTATTACCAGCGCGGTGAGACAGTGCTGGCTGCCGGCGATGTGCCGGAAGGGGTGTACGTTATATTAAAAGGTGTGGTCAGCGAAAATGATGCGGACGGTGGTGAAGTCGATCATGTGTTTGTTCATTATACCGCGGAAGATTATTTTGGTGGCTGGTCGGCGATTAAAGGCCGGGCGATTCATAACTTTCTCGCCGAAGAAGAAACGATTTGTCATATATTGCCGACGAAAACCCTGCTGGATCTGTGTGCAGAAAACAGCCGCTTCGCGGATTACTTTCAGCAAAGTCTGTCGGCTAAGACAGAAATCCGCTCTAAGCTGGGCGGTGATCAGGACATGGCCGAGTTTATGCTGGCGCAGATTAAAGACGGCGTTATTCGTGAACCCCTGATCGTTGAGCAGGGCAGCAGTATTGATGCCGCTACCCGGCTGATGCGGGAGAAACGGGCCGACTGTATGCTGGTTAAGCGGGGTAACCGTTACGGCATGGTCACCGGTACTGATTTACTGGATGCAATCGTCATTGACGGGTTTCCACTGGAAACGGATGTGGCTGAAATTGCCAGCTACCGGCTGATAACCACGGCCTCCGGCGACTACCTCTTCAATGCGCTGATCACCATGACCCAGCAGCATATTGAGCGGGTTGTGGTGATGGATGATCAGCAGCTAACCGGTGTGGTGGAGCTGACGGACGTGCTCAGTTATTTCTCAAGCCATTCCCATGTGATTGGCCTGCGCATTGAGCGTGCCGATACCATTGATGCGTTGCGGGATGCTGCAGCCGGTCTGAGCGATCTGGTGCGGGCGGTTGTCGGTCAGGGAGTGAAAGCCCGTTTTGTGATGGATCTGATTGCGGCGATGAATGGCCGGATCATTGCCAAGCTGTTTGATCTGATCATTCCGCCAGATATGCAACCTCATGTGTGCCTGGTGGTGATGGGAAGTGAGGGGCGGGGTGAGCAGATTATGAAAACCGATCAGGATAATGGGCTTATCTTCCGTGACGGGCTGATATGGCCGGATATGCATAAAACCCTCCGTCAGTTCAGCGATACACTGATTTCATTCGGGTTTCCGGAATGTCCGGGCAATATCATGGTATCGAATCCTGACTGGGTTAAATCAATCGGCGACTGGACACAGCAATTGAGTGACTGGTCCCGGGACTGTGACGGTACGGCGCAGATGAATCTGGCAATTGCGGTTGATGCGCATCCGGTTGCCGGGAATCAGGCGCTCTTTAAAACCTCACGTAACTGGTTTATGCGCCATTTGCAGAGCAATAAGGTGTTCTTTGCGCATTTTGCCAAAGTGGCCCTGGAGTTTGATACGCCGCTGAGTTTTTTCGGCAACCTGAAAGAAAAAGGTCAGCTGGATGTGAAGAAGGGCGGCATCTTTCCGATTGTTCATGGTATCCGGACACTGGCGCTGGAATACCGGGTGCTGGAAACGAATACCTTTAAGCGCATTGAAGCGCTGGTGGAGCTGGGGCAGATCAAGGAAAAGCATGGCCGTGAATTGTGTGAGGCGCTGGCGCTGTTCATTCAGGTCCGGCTGGGACAGCAGGTAATCCGCGCTGAGCAGGATGGCATTGATCAAACGCCTAATACCATTGATCTGGCGCTTCTGGATAAAATGGAACGTGATATGTTGCGTGATGCCTTGCATATCGTGAAGGGATTTAAAAAGCATCTGGCATTGCGTTATCACCTGGCAGGCTAACCGGAGGCGAATTCAGGATGATTATTCCCCGTACTATCAGACAGTTTAAAGAGCGGATTGACCATAAGGCAGGGCCTCATGGTGAACTATTCGAACCGTATGACGGCGATGAGGTTGTATCGCTGGACTGTGAAACGACCAGCCTGAATGTTAAAGAGGGTGAGATACTGTCCATTGGCGCGGTCAAGATCAGGGGACAGAAAGTCGTCACCAGTGAGCGGCTGGATATTAAGCTAAAGCCGCCTAAAAGTCTGACAGAAGACTCGATCAAGATTCATAAGATTCGTGCCGCAGACCTGATGGATGGCGTGGAGATGGATGAGGCGCTTGAGCAGGTGCTGGCGTTTGTGGGTAACCGGCCGGTGCTGGGGTATTACGTGAATTATGATATCCGCATGCTGGATAAATTCCTGCGGCCCCGTTACGGCTTTGGCCTGCCGGGTAAAGCGATTGAACTGTCTCACGTGTATCACGACATTATCAAATGGCGGAGTATTGGCGGTAATGCTGATCTGCGCTTTGATACTATTTCCAGAAACCTTGATATTCCGATGCTTGAACGGCACACCGCGCTGGGGGATGCCATTACAGTTGCGCTGATGTACGTACGGCTGAAATATGGCGAGACGCCAAACATCTGAGCCGGTTATCTGGTTCAACCTGTCAAAAAATAAACGGGCCTGATGGCCCGTTTTTTGCTTTTATCTCTCTATGTATAGTTTTTTGACGTTAATGAATGACGTTTTTTTGGCGAATACGCCGGATTATTACTTGAATAGACCTAGTCTACGCATATAATGTCAATATATTGCCGATTTCTGAGGTGGGTATGATCGAAAGAGCCGACATAAATTCTGTCCTGGAACAGATGCGTGCGATGAAGTCGCAGGCGCAGCAGGGGATGCAACAGGCGCCTATGGGGATGCCTGTGTCCGGTGTGAATGATGATACTCCGGGTTTCGGCGAAATGCTGAAAGGCGCGGTAGATAAGGTGAATGGCATGCAGAAAGAAGCCAAAGCCCTGTCGACCTCCTTTGAACGGGGAGACCCGGGTGTTGATCTGCACCAGGTAATGATCAGCATGGAAAAAGCATCGGTTTCATTCGAGGCAATGACTCAGGTCCGTAACCGGATGGTGTCGGCCTATGAAGATGTTATGAAGATGCCAATTTAATGGCGCTTATTGAATTAACGGTTGTGTGGGCACTCAACTAAATGGAAAACGCATCTATGGCAGCGGGTGGTAGCAAGGGTATAGCCTTTGGCTTCAATCGTCTGAGTCTGGTTCGTCAGCTGGGGCTGATGGTCGGTCTGGCGGCTACTATCGCTATTGGTTTTGCTGTGGTGCTGTGGTCTCAGGAGCCGGATTACCGGGTGCTGTACAACGACGTTGCCTATGCTGATGCCAATGAAATTGTCGATCAGCTACAGCTGTTTGCTATTCCTTATAAATTTGATGCGTCAGGGCGTTCGATCCTGGTGCCTAACGAGCAATTGCATAAAGCCCGTCTGCGTCTGGCTGCGGAAGGTTTCAGTGGCGATAACACGGTGGGGTTCGAACTGCTTGATAAAGAGCAGGGTTTGGGCACCAGTCAGTTTATGGAAAATGCCCGTTACCGGCGCGGGCTTGAAGGTGAGCTGGCCCGTACCATCAGCAGTATGGTTTCCGTGCGCAAGGCGCGGGTGCATCTGGCGTTGCCAAAACAGTCAGTGTTTGTGCGTGATCAGCGCAAGCCAACCGCTTCTGTGTTTCTGGAACTTCTGGCCGGACGTAAACTGGACCGGGTTCAGGTCGAAGCCATTGCCAATCTGATTGCGTCCAGTATTCCTTCTTTGTCCAGTGAAGATGTCACGGTTGTTGACCAGAAAGGTCGCCTGCTGAACACCCGTGATGCGGATGTTGATGTGGTGCTGGCGGCTAAACAGCTGGAATATACCCGCAAGATCGAAGAAACATTGCTCAACCGCGTAAACAGTATTCTGCAGCCGGTTGTGGGGCTGGGTAACTTCCGTGCAGAAGTATCCGCTGAGGTCGACTTTACTGCCGTAGAGCAGACCGATGAAATTTTTAACCCGGATTTGCCGTCGCTGCGCAGCGAACAGACGCTGGATGAAAGTACCACCGGCAGCAATGAAGCCCGGGGTATTCCGGGGGCCCTTTCTAATCAGCCGCCGGGAGCCGCGTCGGTTCCGGAAATTGCCGAAGGTGAAGCTGGAGCAGGCGGGGCTGAACCCCCGCAGAGTGCCCGCTCACAGGCCACCCGGAATTTTGAGCTGGACCGTTCCATCAGCTATACCCGCCACCAGATGGGACGCGTCAAGCGTTTGTCGGTCGCGGTGGTTGTGGATGACTTTTTAGCGGCCGGAGCTGCGCCCGAGGCAGGCAAGACTGCCTGGTCACAGCAGGATCTGGACCGCCTGACCATTCTGGTACGTGATGCGGTGGGCTTTTCGGCCCTGCGTGGTGACAGCGTCAACGTTCTGAACTCGCCATTTGCAGCGCCGGAAGAGTTTGTGGATGAGGAAATTCCGATCTGGCAGCAGGAATGGGTTTGGGACATCGCCAGAAAAGCGGCAGCGGGCCTGTTCGTTCTGTTGTTGGTGTTCGGCCTGTTGCGGCCAATCCTGAATCACCTTGCTGCAGCCAGCCAGAAAGAGAAGAAAGATGAGAACTCGCCTGAGGGCGATATTTCTGCGCAGTTGGAGTCGCTGGAAATGGACGGTATGTCCGCGGATCAGGTGACCTTCAGTGGTATCGACAGTGCGTTATCACCGACGCCTAATGAAACCTATGAGTATCAGCTCAATGCTATTCGCAGTATGATTGCTGAAGACCCTGCCAAAGTGGCGCAGGCTATCCGTCAGTGGGTAAACGAAGATGAGTGAACCAACGCCGGCTCCTGAACCGGGCATAGAGCTGAACAAACTGCAGAAGGCGGCCGTCCTGCTGATCAGTATGGGTGAGGCGGATGCGGCCGAAATTCTTAAATATCTGGGTCAGAAAGAAGTTCAGCTGATCGGTTCAGCGATGAATGACCTGGATAACATTCCCCAGTCGGCGGTGGAAGCCGTGATGGCTGACTTTATGGAAGCCATCAGCGATCAGACCAGTATCGGTATCAATAATGATATCTACATTAAAGAGATGCTGGGGCAGGCGTTAGGTCTGGAAAAAGCCCAGACGCTGATTGACCGTATCCTGATGAATACCAATACCTCCGGCCTTGAAACGCTGCGCTGGATGGAACCCCGTCAGGTGGCTGAAATTATCCGCTACGAACACCCTCAGATTCAGGCGGTTGTACTTGCCTATCTGGAGGCGGATCAGTCCGCCGCGGTGCTGGCCAGCTTTGATGAGGTGGTGCGACTGGATATTCTGATGCGTATTACCGCACTGGATCAGATTCAGCCATCCGCGCTGCAGGAACTGAACGATATCCTTGAAGCTCAGTTTGCCGGTGCTTCCAGCCAGACAGCTTCGCTGGGTGGTCTGAAGACAACCGCCGAGATTATGAACTACATTGACAGCTCGCTTGAAGCGGACATCATGGAGAAGATCCGCGAAGTGGACGAGAGCCTCAGCGATCAGATCTCCGACCTTATGTTTGTCTTTGATAACCTGATTGATATTGAAGACCGCGGTATTCAGGCTATTCTTCGGGAAGTAAATACAGATGTACTGGTTGTTGCGCTGAAAGGTGCTGATACGAACCTGCAGGAAAAGATTTTCCGCAATATGTCCAAGCGTGCTGCCGACCTGCTGCGTGATGATCTGGAAGCGAAAGGTCCGGTACGTGTAAGTGAAGTAGAAGAAGCTCAGAAAGAAATTCTGGGTGTGGCACGTCGCCTTGCAGATGATGGTGAAATCATGCTGGGTGGCGGCGGCGAAGAGATGCTCTAACCGATGAAGGCAATCGACAGTTCAATGGTGCGGATCCGCGCCGGTGAAGCAGTGGTTACTCAGCCATGGGATTTGCCCGTGGTGAAGAGCCATCACGTGGTGGCGCTGAACGAGCTGCAAAAAGAAGAAGAGATCGCGGTTGTCGAAGATGAAATCGTTGCCGAAAAGCTGACCCTCTCAGAACTCGAGTCTATTCGCGAAAGCGCCCGTCAGGAAGGTTATCAGGAAGGCTTGAAGTCGGGCAATGAGATCGGGCGTCAGGAAGGGCAGCAGGCCGGCTATCAGGAAGGCATGGCGTCCGGAACCAATGATGTAACACAGCGCATATCCCAACTGGAAAGTATGGTGCAGCAGGTAGAACAGCCGCTGGATCAGATCAACGGTGATGTCGAGCATATGCTGGTGGCGATGGTGCTGGAACTGGGGCGCGCTGTTGTGGGTGCTGAGTTGCAGACCAGTGCTGATGCTGTCAGACAGGCGGTTCAGGACGCGGTTGCTCAGCTTCCTCGGGAAACCGGTGCTGTTGATATATCCGTACACCCTGACCAGGTGGAATTGCTTGAGCCGTTACAGCAGCGTCATGAAAACTGGCGGCTGATTGCAGATAATACTGTCAGTGCCGGAGGCTGTAAGGTCACGACCGGTAATGCGCAGATTGATAATACCGTTGATACCCGTTTTCAGTCGGTGGCAAGCCAGCTGCAGGCGCATTTAACCGAAGTGGCCCGTCAGGGGCCTGATCAGAACAATGAGTGATAACCGTCTGCTGGACCGTCTGGCACGTTTTCACGATGTTTCTTACATTCCTCCCGTACCTGTTGCAGAGGGGCATATAACCCGGCTGATCGGCCTGACCCTTGAAGCGGTGGGTATTAAAGCTTCAATGGGGGATTACTGCCTGGTATATCCTGACAAGGGGCTGCCTACTGAAGCTGAGGTGGTTGGTTTTTCCGGTGACCGGATCTATCTGATGCCCATTGATGTGGTTGAGGGGCTCGCACCCGGTGCCAAAGTGCTGCCAAAGCAGGGCGGTGGTGATGTTGAGGTTGGTTTTAATCTTCTTGGTCGGGTAATTAATGGTATTGGCAGGCCGCTGGATGGCCGCGGGCCTTTAGGTTGTGATACCCGGGTACCATTGCATGGCCGAACGATTAACCCTCTGGCCCGTCAGCCAATTAATCAGACCCTGGATGTAGGTGTTCGCTGTATTAATTCATTGCTGAGTGTGGGGCGTGGTCAGCGTTTAGGGTTGTTTGCCGGCAGTGGTGTGGGTAAGAGTGTGTTGCTGGGCATGATGACCCGTTTTACCGAAGCGGAAATCGTTGTCGTTGGCCTGATTGGTGAGCGGGGACGGGAAGTACGCGAATTTATTGATCACAGTCTGGGGGCTGAAGGCATGGCCCGTTCAGTGGTGGTTGCCTCGCCGGCAGATGATTCGCCGCTGATGCGTTTGCGGGCAGCACAGTTAACCACCCGGATTGCTGAATATTTCCGAGATCAGGGTAAAAATGTACTCCTGTTGATGGATTCTCTGACCCGTTACGCACAGGCGCAGCGTGAGATTGCGCTGGCAGTTGGGGAGCCTCCTGCAACCAAAGGGTATCCGCCTTCGGTATTTGCAAAACTTCCTAAGCTGGTCGAGCGGGCCGGTAATGGCGACCACGGCGGCGGTTCGGTGACGGCGTTTTATACGGTTTTAACCGAAGGTGATGACCAGCAGGACCCGATCGCTGACTCCGCCCGGGCGATTCTGGACGGGCACATTGTATTATCCCGTTCGCTGGCGGAGCGGGGGCATTATCCGGCCATTGATGTGGAACAGTCCATCAGCCGTGCGATGCCGCAGATTGTGGCGCCTGAGCATTTGCAGGCGGCAATGGGCTTTAAACAGATCTATGCTAAATATCAGCAAAGCAGTGATCTGATCTCAGTGGGGGCGTATATGAAAGGCAGTGACCCTGAAACGGATTTTGCCATCGAGCGTATGCCGTTAATGCGTGAGTTCCTTCAGCAGGGGCTGAATGAGTCTTTTGATTTTAAGACCAGCCTGCAGAGCATGGCGATGGTCTTGTCTTCTAATCCGCAGGGTGGTGATACGACAGCCGCTACGCAGGCTAATCAGTGAAACGTTCTAAGCGGTTAGAAATTGTTCTGGAACAGGCTGAGCGTAAGCGTAAGCAGGCGGATCAGTTGTTGGCTGATAGCCAGGGGCGTGTGCAGAAGGGGCAGGAGACCATGCAGCAACTGGAACAGTATTACGCTGAGTACGCGAATAATTTTTATGCCAATGGTGCGGGCGGGGTGAGTGTCCAGCAACTGGATACCCATCAGGCATTTATGCAGAAGATCCGTGCGGCGATTGAACAGCAGCGGCAGGCTATTGAATCTGATCAGCAGCATCTTGAGAAAGTTCGGGAGCACTGGAAAGCGGCTTACGGGCATTTTAAAGCCATCGACTCTGTGATTGATAAGGCCCGAGAGGATGAGCGCCGGGTTGATGAGAAAAAGCAACAACAGCAAATTGATGAGCGCTCACAGCTGGTTCGTACTCCTTTCATTTAATGTAATGGCATGTCTGCCGGCACATAATTCTTCCAAGTTGGCATTAATCCTGCTTTAGATATTCGTAAAGAGGCGTAATTTGCGCTTTCAGATATTTAGGTAGGGCTGCTCTATGAATCCAATGCTTCCTGTTTCGACCGGTACCGGATCTCTTCTTGATATAGGTGGAGCCGGCGCTGCGCCCGCAACGGCGGGGCTTGGAGGAAACTTCAATGCAATGATTCTGCAGACCAGCCAGTCACAGACAGGTACCTCTGCACTGGTCAGTACACAGAGGCAAGGGCAGGCAGAGGGCGGCGAAAGCTTGCCGCCGGGTACTGTCTCCCAGGCTCAGGAGCAGGTAACTGCCCGGGGAGATATTCAAAACAGTGTTGATAAGTCCGGTGAAAAACAGACCGCTGATGGCAGCGAAACCCTCAGTCAGCTGAAAAAGTTTCTGGAAGCGGACGTCTCAGCGGAATACTCACTGATACAGGAAGGGGGTGTTCAGTCCCGTTCATCACAAGAGCTTTCAGGATTAGCCGTCGTTTCCGATTCTCAGCCTGCTGATACCAAAGCGGCTGTCGGTCAGCAGGTTGCACAATCTGCTGGCGTGCCGGCCGATCAGTCACCTTTATCAAAAGCGGTGCATGAACTTGTCAGTGCTCAGCAGTCAGTTGCTGGTGATAATACTGTTGCCGGCAATGAACAGAATGCCCGGCAGGTTGCAGCTGTATCTGAAAATCCAGGTATTAAACAAGATGCGGCAGCCCCTCAGCAGAATCAGCAGCAGTTGGTTAATCCGTCTGTGGAGGAGCTGGCATCCTCTGTTAAATCGGTAACCAGTGAAACGAAGGCAACTGCGGTCGCTGAAGCATCACCTGCTGCAAGTAGCGGCGATAAAGTCGCTCAGCCGGGTGTGGTGCCGCCGGCACCTGTTGCTGGAAAGTCAGCTGAAAACCTTGCTGCAGCAACCAGTCAGCCAGCAAATGGCGTTGGTGAGTCTGCTGTTGCTCAGGCCGATATAGCCGCAAGGCAGTCGCAGCAATCAGCCATACAGGCCCCCGAAGGGCAGAAAGTTAATGAGCAGGCACAGCAGTTAACCCAGCGCGCTGCAGAGGCACAGACTGGTAAGTCTGTCTTGCCGGGGCAGGAAGCGATTGCTGCTAATGCTGCTGGTGTGACTGTCGATGAACAAAAAGCTGAATCCCGTCAGGCTATCAGTTCCTCTGCCAGAGGGGCTGAAGAAAATGGCCTGATTAAAGGTCTGGTTGCCGATAACAGCAAGGCTGCTGAAGGACAGAAGCCTGTTCTGCCAGCCGGTGTCAGCCCTGCAGTCGACAGTCTGGCAAAGTTACAGAACTCAGCTTCGCTGTTAACTGAGCAGTTAGCAGAGCAGGCCGTCAGCAAATTAGCCTCCAGAGCTTCCGCTGCGGAATCGGTAAAGGCTGAAGGTTTTGCTGATTCACTGTCAGCATCACTGGCCGGCAGCAGTGTTGCCCGGGCTGAAAAAGTGGGGGCTGAACCACACCAGTTACAGATGCAGCAGGGGTTACGACCGGGTAACCCGGCCTGGGGGCAGGCAGTCAGCGACCGGGTAGTATGGCTGGCGTCTCAGAACGGTAAAGTGGCAGAAATCCGTCTGGATCCGCCGGAGCTGGGCAGTCTGAATGTTAAGCTGGAAATTAAGAATGAACAGGTAAGTGTGGTGTTTAATACGCCCCATGCCAGTGTGAAGGAGTCGCTGGAGCAAAGCCTTCCGAAGTTGCGGGAAATGTTCGCTGAACAGGGGTTGGAACTGGCTGACTCTTCAGTGGAAGATCAGAGCTCCCAGCAGCGGGAAGACACTCAGCAGCGTGAGGCATTTGCCAGTGGTGGATACGGTGCCGAAGGTGAGCTGGACGACGCGCCTGAAGTGTTAGCTACACAGGCTGCCCAGAGTGTTTCCATGGTTGATTATTATGCTTAAACAGCTGTTTTAACTTCGCTTAGTGCAGATTTTTAAAAAGTCCAACAGAGGATTCAATTTCTTCTGCGCGTAATGCGGAATTTGGTGGCTTCCGCTGCTGAATCAGTATGTTATATTAGGCCCATTATTCTAAGATAAATCGGCTGTATGCCGCTGGGATGTTTGATGGCTGAAGAAAATACTGAAGCAGATGGTGCCGGTGAAGGCAAAAAAGGCGGTAAGCTGAAGCTTATCCTGATTATTGTGGGTGCAATCGTGCTTGCGGCGGGTGGTGCTGTGGGCGGTATGATGTTTCTGGGCGGCTCTGATGAAGCTGCTGAGCCGGCTGAAGCTGCTGCCCCTGTGAAGCAGCAGGCGCAATACAGCAAGATCCGGATTCTGTCCGGAGATCCTTATTTTACCGTTACAATTAACAGTAATGACGGTAAAACCCATTACCTTCAGGTCTATGTTGAGACCAAGTCCCGTGATGATGAAGTGGTTGCTGCGCTGACCAAGCATATGCCGCGCATTGTTAACCGTCTTACCCGTCTGTTCAGTAATCAGTCGTTGTCAACGTTACGTACTCTGCAGGGCAAACTGGATTTGCAGGCTGCGGCTACGCAGGAAATTCAGGCAGAAATGCAGGACAAGATCGGTAAGCCAGGAATAGAAAAAGTCCTGTTTACCGGTTTTATTATGCAGTGAAGGTTTATCTATGACCGTTAAAGACCTGCTTTCACAAGACGAGATCGATGCCTTATTACACGGTGTTGATGGCGGTGAGGTAGAAACGCAGGAAGAAGAGCCTCAGGACGCGGGTGAGGTACGTGTTTACGACCTTGCCAGCCATGAGCGAATTGTCCGTGGCCGGATGCCAACGCTTGAAATGATCAATGAGCGTTTTGCCCGTCATACCCGTATTAGCCTGTTCAATCTGTTACGCCGTAATGCTGATGTCTCTGTCGGCGGTGTGCAGATTATGAAGTACGGCGATTACATTCATACCCTGTATGTGCCGACCAGTATTAACCTGCTGCGGGTATCGCCGTTGCGGGGAACCGCGTTGCTGGTGATGGATGCCAAGCTGGTTTTTAAACTGGTGGACAACTTCTTCGGTGGCGACGGCCGTCACGCTAAAATTGAGGGCCGGGAGTTCACCCCGACCGAGCTGCGCCTGATTAATAAGGTAATCGGTCAGTTCTTTGGTGACCTTGAAGATTCCTGGCAGCCGGTGATGCCGCTCAAATTTGAAGTCAGTGGCCATGAAGTAAACCCGGCCATGGCAAACGTGATTAATCCTTCCGAAGTGGTTGTGGTCAGTTCTTTTCAGGTTGATCTGGATGGCGGTATGGGGGAGTTCCATGTCACCATGCCATACGCCATGCTGGAGCCGATTAAGGATACGCTTGTGTCTGGCTATCAGCGCGCTGAAGAAGAGCTTGATGAACAGTGGTTGAAAAGCTTGCAGCAAGAAGTGCTGGAGGCACCGATGGAGCTGGGGCTTTCCATTGCCGAGCGGCAACTGACCCTGCGCGATGTCGTGGATTTTGAAGTGGGTGATATTATTCCGGTTGATATACCGGATAAACTCAAGCTAACGGCTAACCGGGTACCGATTTTTACCTGCAACCTGGGAACGTCCCGGGGAAATCTGGCGGTAAAGATCCTCCATGAAATAAAACGATAAAAATTCGCTAAGCTTAACTGTATAGGGTTAACTTGGCTGTAATCAGCTACATAATGAGAACGCTTGTATGAGTGATGAAACAGGTAACGTCGATCAGGACGCAATGGCAGACGACTGGGGCGCGGCAATGGCTGAGCAGGTTGGTGATGCCGGCGGTGGTGCAGACTGGGGTGACGCTCTGGCAGAGCAGGCTACCGGTGAGGCGGCTCAGAAAGTGGAACTTGATGAGCTGACTGACGATGCTGCGATTGTAAAAGATCCTAAGCTGGACGTTATTCTGGACATTCCCGTGACTATCTCCATGCAGGTAGGTCATGCGGAAATTCCTATCCGTAATTTGCTGCAGCTTAATCAGGGATCAGTGATTGAGCTGGACCGTGTTGCCGGTGAACCGCTGGATGTAAAAGTAAACGGCACCCTGGTTGCCCATGGTGAAGTTGTGGTCGTCAATGACCGTTACGGTATTCGTCTTACCGATGTGATCAGTCCTGAAGAACGTATTGAGAAGCTGCGCTAGTGGTCTGGCGTGTTTGTCTGTTTTTGATAACTGCGCTGCAGTCATTCTGGCTGCTGGCTGATACGGTCTCCGGTGCAGCCCCTGCGCCGGCTACCGGTCTGGTTTATAAAGAGCCTTTTAATTCAGGGGCAATTACCCAGCTTGCGCTTGGTCTGTTGGTCGTTATCGGGCTGATCTTTACGCTTGCCTGGCTGTTGCGCCGTTACTCAAACTTACCGGGACAGAATAAGCGTCTGCAAATCATCGCAGCTTTGCCTCTGACCGCCCGGGAAAAAGTGATTCTGGTGCAAGCCGGTGAGCAGCAGTTGCTGTTAGGGGTGGCGCCGGGCCGGGTGAACTTGCTGGCCAGTTATGATGAGCCTCTGATAAAGGTGGGTGAAAAAGGGGATTTTGCTGTGAAGTTACAGCAGGCGCTGAGCAGAGTTAAACCGCAATGAATGCACTGACAGCTGTTATGCGCAGCGGACTGATCATGTTAGGGCTGATGTTTCCGGCCTGGGTGTTTGCTGCTGATCCGGCCATCCCGGCGGTGACCCTGACCACGAATCCGGACGGAACCGCGGATTACAGTGTGACGATTCAGATCCTCGCGCTGATGACACTGCTGACGTTCCTGCCGGCAATCATGATGATGATGACGTCCTTTGCGCGGATCATTATCGTATTTGCTATTTTGCGTCAGGCGCTGGGTTTGCAACAGACACCGTCGAACCAGATTCTGGTCGGGCTGTCGTTATTTTTAAGTCTCTTCATTATGACGCCGGTGCTGGAAAGGGTGAATGAAGGGGCGATTCAGCCTTACATCGGTGAAGAAATAACGTCGATTGAAGCTGTGCAGGCTGCCAGTGTGCCATTCCGGGAGTTTATGATGGCGCAAACCCGCGAAAATGACTTAAACCTGTTTATGAATATTTCCCGCACACCGGCGGTCAATACGCCGGAAGAAATCCCGTTTAATGTGCTGGTGCCGGCGTTTGTGACCAGTGAGCTGAAGACGGCTTTTCAGATAGGTTTTATGTTGTTTATTCCCTTTCTGGTTATCGACCTGGTGGTCGCCAGTATCCTGATGGCCATGGGTATGATGATGTTATCGCCGGTGATTATTTCCCTGCCGTTTAAAATCATGCTATTTGTACTGATTGATGGCTGGGCGATGGTGGTCGGTACGCTGGCTGCCAGTTTTGTGGTTGTGTAGGAGACCCTATGACGCCGGAAATTGTTCTTGATCTGTATGGTGAGGCGCTTTACCTGGTGGTGGTGCTGGTGGCAGTGATCGTTTTGCCTTCGCTGCTGGTAGGTCTGGTCATAGCGACCTTTCAGGCGGCAACCCAGATTAACGAACAAACTCTGAGCTTTTTGCCCCGTTTGCTGGTGACCTTGCTGACGATTATGTGGTCGGGGCCCTGGATCCTGACCAAGTTGCTGGATCATTTCGGCAATATCTTTACCAACATTCCACTGTTTCTGGGGTAGCGGGTGTTTAGCGCCAGCTTTCTCGAAATTGAACAGTGGGCGGCTGAGTTTCTGCTGCCGTTTTTTCGGGTGGCGTCCTTTTTTATGGTTGTGCCTGTTATTGGTACCCGGATGGTGCCGGCCCGCATCCGTATGGGGCTGGCGCTGGCGGTCACTACCGTGATTGTGCCTGTCCTGCCGAATCTGCCGCAGGTGAACGGCTTGTCGATGCAGACGTATATCTGGATTGCTGAACAGATACTTGTCGGCATTTCTATGGGGTTTCTTATGCAAATCCTGTTTCAGATTTATGCCCTAGGCGGGCAATTGATTGCCTCTCAGATGGGTTTGGGCTTTGCATCTGTCAGTGACCCGGCAAACGGGGTTTCTGTGGTCGTGTTGTCTCAGTTTTATCTGATGATTGTCATGATGCTTTTTCTGGCACTGAACGGGCATCTGGTTTTGATAGAAGCGCTGGTGCGCAGTTTTTATGTCTTGCCGGTGACGGAAGGCGTGGTTCCTGCTTCGGGGCTGATGGCGATTGCAACGTCGGGTACCTGGCTGTTTTCCAGTGCTCTGCTGATGTCGTTGCCGGCGGTCACTGCGCTGCTGGTGATTAACTTTGCCTTTGGCATTATGACCAAGGCGGCTCCGCAATTAAATATTTTTGCTGTCGGTTTCCCTTTTACGATGTTAATGGGGCTGCTGATAACCTGGGTGAGCCTCGAAGGCTTCCTGGGACAGTACTACCGTTTCACTGAATTCGCTTTTCAGTATATTGAGCGTGTTCTGGGTGTGGGAGGGCTGTAAATGGCAGAAGAGAGCGGTCAGGAGAAAACCGAAGAACCCACACCCAAACGGTTAAAAGACGCCAAAGAGAAAGGCGACATAGCCCGTTCCAAAGAATTGGCGACGACCGTTTCTTTGTTGGCGGCTGCTTTTGGGGCCCTTATGCTGGGGGAAACGGCAGCGAATGTCATGATGGATATGATGAGCTATAACTTTGCTCTGGACCGTCAGTCGGTGTTTGATCCTAATCTCATGTTTCAGCATCTTGGTCATTCCCTGAGAGAGGGGATGATGTCGGTCGCACTGTTTTTTCTGATTATGCTGGTTGCTGCGTTTGTCGGGCCTTTAGGGCTGGGAGGATGGAATCTCAGTGGTAAGGCGCTGATGCCTAAAGGCAGCCGCATTAATCCGTTTTCCGGTATCAAGCGGATGTTTTCCCTGAAGGCTTTACTTGAGTTGTTTAAAGCGCTGGCTAAGTTTTTGGTCGTTGGCGTTTTGTCTTTCTTTATCCTGGATAATGTTAAAGAAGCACTCTTTGCTCTGGGTGCGCAGGATATTCGCACCGCCATGGCCGGCGCGACAGACATTGTGCTTTGGGCGTTTGTGGCGATGAGTGCCACGATGATTCTGATTGCGGTTGTGGATGTGCCGTTTCAGATTCATGACTACTCCAAAAAGCTGAAAATGACGATGCAGGAAGTAAAGGATGAGATGAAAAACACCGAAGGTAAGCCTGAGGTGAAAGGCCGGATTCGTCAGTTACAGCGTGAAATTTCTCAGCGGCAGATGATGAGTGCCGTGCCGGAAGCGGATGTGGTAATTACTAACCCGACGCATTTTGCTGTGGCGCTGAAATATGATCAGGAGCGCGGCCATGCACCGATCATGGTGGCTAAAGGCGGTGATTTTCTGGCCTTAAAAATTCGTGAAATTGCTGAAGCGAACGATGTCACTGTACTGTCTTCACCGGCGCTGGCCCGGGCAATTTACTACTCTACAGAAATCGACGATGAAATTCCTGCCGGCTTATTCAAGGCCGTGGCTGAAGTGCTGGCGTATGTGTACCAGTTGAAGCGTCATAAGAAGAAAGAAGGGCCTGCGCCGCAGCGTCTGTCAGACCGTTTACCTATCCCTGAGGAATTGCGCCGGGATGAAACTGACTGATTGTCGGTAGATTGGCGGATTTCTTGCATCATCTCCCACTATGGGAAGTGGTGCGTCAAAAAATTGATGTTTGTTGCTGCTTTTTAATGGTATTTTACCACTCGCAGAGTGATATTTTATTTTAGTGATATTTTTTTGACGCTTTTGTCTTTCAGGCGTCGCTGACTAAGCAGGCAAGCAGTGGATAGAGCAGCTATCTATAATAACGTTCGCAGTATGGGACAGGGCAATCTGGGTGTGCCTTTCCTGTTGCTGGTGATTCTGGCAATGGTGACATTGCCGATGCCGCCATTTCTGCTGGACGTCCTGTTTACTTTCAATATTGCCCTGTCAATTGTAGTGTTGCTGGTGTGTGTCTACGCCATGCGCCCCCTGGATTTTGCGGTTTTTCCCACGATTTTGCTGATAGCGACGCTGATGCGTCTGGGGCTGAATGTCGCCTCAACCCGGGTGGTATTGCTGTACGGCCACGAAGGTGGAGATGCTGCCGGTAAGGTAATCGAGGCTTTTGGTGAGGTTGTTATCGGTGGCAACTACGTTGTCGGTTTAGTGGTATTCCTGATTCTGGTTATCATCAACTTCGTGGTAGTCACCAAAGGTGCCGGACGGATCTCAGAAGTGAGTGCCCGATTTACACTGGATGCCATGCCCGGCAAGCAGATGGCCATTGATGCTGACCTGAATGCTGGCATTATTGATCAGGAACAGGCTAAACAGCGCCGGGAAGATGTTACTCAGGAAGCTGATTTTTACGGTTCTATGGACGGTGCCAGTAAGTTTGTCCGGGGTGATGCGGTCGCCGGTATTCTGATTTTGGTGATCAATATTCTGGGCGGCCTGGGCATTGGTATGGTTCAGCATGATCTGTCATTTGATCTGGCTGCCCGCTATTACTCGCTGTTGACCATCGGTGACGGCCTGGTTGCCCAGATTCCGTCATTGCTGTTGTCAACGGCAGCAGCAATTATGGTAACCCGTGTGAATGCTTCCCATGATATGGGTAAGCAGGTGCTGGGGCAGCTGTTCGGTTCGCATAAAGCGCTGGCAGTTGCTGCGGGTATTCTGTTTATCATGGGTATTATTCCGGGGATGCCGCATTTCGCATTTCTGTCACTGGCGTTTCTCGGCGGTGCAGGTGCGTACTTCATTCATAAGCGTAACCTTGAAGAACAGGAACGGGAAAAGGCTGCCGAGTCAGATGCTCCGCCTCCGCCCGAGCCGGATGCGGATGTGAAAGAGCTGGACTGGGATGATGTTATGCCGGTGGATATGATCGGTCTGGAGGTGGGATACCGGCTGATTCCTATGGTCGATAAGCTGCAGGGCGGGCAGTTGCTCAACCGGATTAAGGGGGTGCGTAAGAAGCTTTCCCAGGATCTGGGGTTTTTGGTGCCATCGGTGCATATTCGCGATAACCTTGATCTGATGCCCGGGGCGTACAGGATCACTCTGATGGGGGTGATTGTCGGGGAGTCTGAGGTGTATCCTGAGCGGGAGCTGGCCATTAATCCGGGCCAGGTATTTGGTCACCTGCAAGGTATTACGGTTAAAGATCCGGCCTTTGGTCTGGATGCGGTGTGGGTTGAGCAGAGTCAGAAAGAGCAGGCTCAGACGCTCGGTTATACCGTTGTGGATGCCGGGACGGTCGTTGCTACGCACCTTAATCAGTTGTTGCAGGCCCATTCTCATGAGCTGATGGGGCATGATGAGGTTCAGCAGTTGCTGGATATTCTGGCGAAATCCTCGCCCAAGTTGGTTGAGGATCTGGTGCCGGGGAAATTGTCTGTCAGTATTATTCTGAAAGTGCTGCAGAATCTGCTGATGGAACAGGTGCCAATCAAGGATTTCCGTACCATTACGGAGGCGCTTGCTGAGGCGGTGCCGAGAAGTGCGGATCCTTTGACGCTGACAGCGGCAGTGCGGGTGGCGTTAAACCGTCTGATTGTACAGAATATCAACGGTTCGGAGCCGGAGTTGCCGGTTATTACACTTGATCCTCAGCTTGAGCAACTGTTACTGGGGTCAATGCAGCAGGGTAACAGCGAAGGGTTGGTAATTGAGCCGGGTATGGCGGAACAGTTACAGACGTCACTGACTGAGGTGGCGCAGCAACAGGAAATTGCCGGACGGCCGGCGGTATTGCTCGTAGCTGCACCGGTCAGGCCCTTGCTTGCCAAGTTTGTGCGTTACGGTGAACAGCAGATATCAGTGCTTTCGTATCAGGAAATCCCGGAGAACAAACGGGTGACGATCATCGCGACTGTCGGAGGGCAGAACCGTGATCAGTAAGAGTGTTGAAACATCAAAGTTTTCCAGGGGATGGCCGATATACAGGAACGGTTATGAAGGTTAAACGTTTTTTTGCGCCGGACATGCGACAAGCGATGCAGAGGGTTCGAGAGGAAATCGGACCTGACGCTGTCATTGTGTCTAATCATCGGGTTGCCGGAGGGGTAGAGGTTGTTGCCGCCCACGAGCACGAGTATGAAGCTGCGCAGGAAGCCTTCAAACGTAAACAGGCGTTAGAAAAACAGCAACAACAGCAGCAACGGCAGCAACAGCAGCAGGCTCAGCGTCAGGTTGCCCGGGAAGCCAGTCCTAAGCTGCAAAGTAATCTGGCTGATGAGTTGCGTAAGGCGCAGGCCAGAATTGCGGCGGCTCAGGCCGGTGCGGAAGAACCTGCAAAGGCAAAAAATCAGCAGGTCGAAGATCCGGGGCTGGACGGGATACTGGATACCCTGAAACAGCGTCAGGCGCAGCAGGCCGCGAGAAATTTTGAGCGCAATGAGGGGCGGCAGCCAGGTTCTGTCGCGCCTGCTATTTCACCGGTATCGCCTCCGCCAGCCCCGGGTATAGATGAATATGCCGCGCAGGCCAAACCGGTTGTGCGGCAGGAGCCTAGCTACAGTCCGCCGGCACCTGATCCTCAGGTGGCTTCGATGCGGGCCGAAATTGATACGCTCAAATCACTGCTCTTACAGCAGGTTTCCCAGCCCAAAAGTACAGCAGAGCCCAACGTTGTGGCGGCACCTGCGCCGCAAAGAGCGGAAGAACCTTCAGAGCCTGAAGAGAGCGTGCTGCATAAACGGGTAGAGCACCGTCTTGAGAAACTTGGCATCGGGCCGCATCTGCGCCGTCAACTGATAAAGCTGGAAGGTGCTGAAAGCGTGGATGATGGCTGGCGGGATACATTGTCCCGTCTGAGTGAGTCGATTCCGGTGATTGGTGGCGACTTCGTTGAGCGTGGCGGTATGATTGCTTTTGTCGGGCCGACCGGTGTGGGGAAAACCACCACGATTGGTAAGCTGGCTGCGCGCTATGTTCTGAAGCATGGCAGTTCCAGTGTGGCGCTGGTGACGACTGACTCATACCGTATAGCAGCGCATGAGCAATTGCTTACTTTTGGCCGGATTCTGGACATTCCGGTGCGGGTGGTTGATGAAAATCACAGTCTGGATGAGGTTTTATTGTCATTGCGCAATAAGCGGCTGGTATTGATTGATACTGCAGGTATGAGTGCGCATGAGCCGCATACCCAGGCTCAGCTTGATATGCTGGAAAGTGTCAGTGTGCGGATGAAAAAGCTGTTGGTGCTTTCCTGCTCCAGCCAACGGCATGTCATCGAGAATGCCTATGAAACCTACAGCCGAATGGGGCTTAATGGCTGTATTCTCAGTAAGTTAGATGAATCCGGAAATCTTGGTGAGGCAATCGAGCTTATCGTTGATAACGGTTTGCCTGTTACCTATGTGACCGATGGTCAGCGGGTGCCGGATGATCTGGATGTGGCCCACAAGCGGGATCTGGTCAGCCGTGCAGTCGTGACAGCGCAGCGCGTTTCCCGTAATCAGCGTATGGCGCAGGACCGGCGTCAGGATAAACTTTCACAAAATGGGCAGTGGGTTGATTGATGGGATATCAGATAGGAAGACATAATGACTAGTCCGCACCCGGTGAAAGTTGTCGCAGTTACCGGGGGTAAAGGCGGCGTTGGCAAAACCAATGTGTCAGTTAACCTGAGTCTTGCGCTGGGGGAGATTGGTCGCAGGGTGGTGCTGATGGATGCTGACCTGGGGTTGGCGAATGTGGATGTGTTGCTGGGTGTAAAAGCAACTCAGAACATTACGGACGTGCTCGCCGGAGACTGTTCATTACGGGATCTGCTGATCGAAGTCGGTGAGAATGTCCACATTGTGCCCGCCGCTTCCGGGACACAGGCGATGACGACGCTGAGTGCGCATGAGCATTCAGAACTGATTCATTCGTTCAGTGATATCGAAGATCAGCTGGATGTACTGATTATAGATACCGCGGCAGGTATTTCGGACACAGTAGTGAGCTTTGTCAAAGCGGCGCAGGAAGTTGTCGTGGTAGTGTGTGATGAACCGACCTCTATTACAGACGCATATGCGCTGATGAAGCTGCTGAACCGTGATTATCAGGTGAACCGGTTTCGGGTACTTGCCAATATGGTACGTTCAGAGCAGGAAGGTCGGAATATATACAGTAAGCTGCTGACAGTGGCAGAAAGGTTTCTGGATGTGACGCTTCAATACCTGGGATCAATCCCTTATGATGAGTCAGTCCGTAAAGGTGTACAGCAGCAACGTGCTGTTTTAAAAGCGTTTCCAAAGAGTAAGGCCTCGTTGGCATATAAGCAGCTGGCGGCAAAAGTAGATGATTGGGGTGTGTCATCTTCACCCCGTGGTCATCTGGAGTTTTTTGTTGAGCGATTGGTTAAAGGGGCAAATCAACGCTGACAAGTCAGAAGAGCAAATATGTATAACCAGTTACAGTTTAAGTCGGGTCAGGAGCTGATCGAGCAATATGCGCCGTTGGTAAAACGTATCGCGCATCATCTGCTGGCGCGCTTGCCTGCAAACGTTGTGCTGGATGATTTGATTCAGGCCGGCATGGTTGGCTTGCTTGAAGCCGGCAAAAAATACGATCCCACCAAAGGCGCAAGTTTTGAAACTTATGCCGGTATCCGGATCCGCGGTTCCATTATTGATGAGGTTCGTCGGGGGGACTGGACACCCCGTTCAGTGCACCGTAATGGCCGTCGGGTTTCCGAAGCAATTCAGGCAATTGAATCCCGTACAGGCAGAGATGCCCAAGATGGGGAGGTTGCCGCCGAATTAAATATCACTATCACTGAATATCACGCATTATTGAAGGACTCCGCTGAGAGCCGGCTGTTCAGCTTTGAAAAGCTGATTGGTCCGCAGGAAGACGGTCCGGGCGAAAATATCGCCGCAGAGAATTTAAGTCCTGAAGATGAATATCAAGAATTGGGATTTGTTCAGGCAATCGCAACGGCAATTGAAGGTTTGCCGGAGCGGGAAAAATTAGTGTTGTCGTTGTATTACGACGAAGAAATGAACTTAAAAGAAATCGGTCAGATCCTGGGTGTCAGTGAATCCAGAGTAAGCCAGATTCATAGTCAGGCAGCGTTACGCTTGCGAAGTCGGTTAAGAGACTGGCAATAGCTGGCAGTCTGATGGATAGACACCGCTGGCTAGCGACAGTCAGATAGTTTTCCTGATGGAGGGATAGTCTTGAAGAAAGACATAAAAATACTTGTGGTAGATGATTTCTCTACTATGAGACGTATCATCAAAAATCTGCTCCGTGATCTGGGGTTTACCAATATTGTTGAGGCCGATGACGGTAAGACTGCTTTACCGATTCTGCAAAGCGGCAATATCGAGTTTCTGGTAACAGACTGGAATATGCCAATCATGACAGGTATCGATTTGCTTAAAACCGTGCGGGCTGATCCGGACCTGAAGCATATCCCTGTTCTGATGGTGACTGCGGAAGCGAAGCGCGACCAGATAGTTGAGGCGGCTCAGGCGGGTGTAAATGGTTATGTAATTAAACCGTTTACCGCTGCAGTGCTGAAAGAAAAAATCGATAAGATTTTTGAACGGCTGGGCTAGGTGGCGGCTATGTCTGAGACGATAGAGAATAAGGGAGCAAGTGGTTTTGAGCTTGAGTTGAAGCAGGATGCTGACAAGCTTGTGGAACATCTGGCAAACGGAGATGTTGGTGCAGCAATGACGCTGATCCACGACCTGAATGAAAAACGTCATCAGGCGCTGTATCACGAAGTCGGTACGCTGACCCGCTCACTGCATAATGCCATCGTCAGTTTTTCCGATGATGTCAGCAGCAATGCGATGTTGCAGGATTCCAAAGAGCACATTGCTTCAATATCTGATGCCAGTGACCGTTTGTCATATGTCATCGAGCTGACTGAAAGCAATGCTCATAAGACAATTGACAGTGTTGATATTTCACTGAACCTTGTATCCGAGCTGGAAGAAGGTTTCCGCCGCCGTCAGCGGCTGCTGGAAGAGTTCGATAAAGTTCAGCAGGACAAACCTGAGCTGGAAGGCCTGTATAAGCTTGCCTGCCAGCATGCGACTGATAACTCAGATGCCCTGGTTGAGCTGAAAGAGCGTCTGACAAATATCTTACTGGCGCAGGAGTATCAGGACATAACAGGACAGCTGATTAAACGTGTTATTCAGCTGGTTACCGACATTGAGTCACAGCTGGTTAGCCTGATGGAAGTTGCTTCCAGAGTTAATCGCCTGAATGGTATTGACGGTATGACGGCTGACGCAGAAGCGCTGGCTAAACAGAAAAAAATAATGGCTGAAGGCCCACAAATGGCAGCAAAAGATAATGATGAAGTTGCTTCCAGCCAGGATGATGTGGATGACCTCCTTTCCAGTTTAGGTTTTTAACAGGGGTAGGCAATGGCTTTAAATGTTGATCAGGAAATACTGGAAGATTTTTTGGTAGAAGCGGGGGAAATCCTTGAGCTTCTGTCTGAACAGTTAGTTGATCTCGAGCAGAATCCGAAAGACCGGGAGTTGCTGAATGCGATCTTCCGTGGTTTCCATACCGTTAAAGGTGGCGCCGGATTCTTACAGCTTGAGCCTATGGTTGACTGCTGTCACAGTGCGGAAAATCTTTTCGACATGCTGCGTAATGATGACTTAGAAGTCTCCGCGGCCTTGATGGACGTTGTATTACAGGCCCTCGATACTGTAAATGCAATGTTTGAAGATGTTCGCGGCGGAGAAAATCCGGAACCGGCACCTGCTGATCTGATTGCCCGGCTTGACGCTCTGGCTGCTGGGCAGAGCGTTGCAGTGGATGCGCCGGCACCGGCGGCTGCGGCTGAACCGGCGGCTGATCTGGGCGCGCAGTTTAATGAAATGGTTTCCGGTATGTCGGCAGCCGAAGACGCACCTGCTGCGGCTGGATCTGATCTGATTACCGAAGATGAATTTGAGTCATTGCTTGATGATTTGCACGGCAGTGGCGCACCGGGTGTTACCTCTGCTGCAAGGCCGCAAAGTGACCTGATCACTGAAGATGAATTCGATTCCCTGATGGATGAGCTTCACGGGCCTTCAGGAGCACCGGGTGCAAGCCCTGCTGCAGCGGCTACCAGTTCTATGGCTGATTCTGAGTTCGACCAGTTACTGGATCAGGCTGTTAAGCAAGCAACGGCTGCGCCGGCAGCAGCCCCGGCAGTGGAACCAGCCAAAGCGGAAACCCCTGCATCAGCCCGTACTGCTCAGGATGATCTGATCACCGAACAGGAATTTGAAAACCTGCTGGATGATCTTCAGTCAAAAGGACAGGGAGCATTTACCGATACACCTAAGCCTGAGCCTAAGCCGGTGGCGGCGAAAGCGACGCCGGCAAAAGCCGCGGATGCAAAGAAAGCGAATGTTGAGACCAATGTTCGCGTTGATACCCGCCTGCTCGATCAGATCATGAACATGGTTGGTGAGCTGGTATTGGTTCGTAACCGTTTGGTACGTCTGGGCGCTGATAACGAAGACTCCGAGCTGACTAAAGCGCTGGCTTCACTGGATATGGTGACCGGTGATTTACAAATGTCGGTGATGAAAACCCGTATGCAGCCGGTGAAGAAGGTCTTTGGTCGCTTCCCGCGTCTGGTACGTGACTTGTCCCGTCAGTTGAATAAAGAAGTACGACTGGAATTGCGCGGTGAAGATACCGATCTGGATAAAAACCTGGTAGAAGCACTGGCGGACCCGCTGATTCACCTTGTGCGCAACTCGATTGACCACGGTATTGAAATGCCGGATGAGCGGGTTAACCGTGAGAAGCCGCGTGAAGGTAGCGTACTGCTTTCTGCGGAGCAGGAAGGTGATCATATTCTGCTGGTTATCGAAGATGACGGTGCCGGTATGGATCCAAACAAGCTGCGTCGTCTTGCGGTTGAGCGGGGGATGCTGGATGTTGAAGCGGCCAATCGCCTGAGCGATCAGGAATGTTTCAATCTGATTTTTGCAGCCGGTTTCTCAACTAAAGAAGAAATATCTGACGTATCCGGCCGCGGTGTCGGTATGGACGTGGTTAAAACCAAGATTTCTCAGCTTAACGGTAAGCTGGAAATTGATTCCACGCTGGGTGAAGGCACCCGGATTGAAATTCAGGTACCGCTGACACTGGCAATCATGCCGACACTGATGGTGCTGCTGGAAGATCAGGCGTTCGCATTACCGCTGGTGAATGTGAATGAAATCTTCAGTCTGGATCTGACTCAGATTAACGTGGTTGATGGTCAGCAGGCGATTGTAGTGCGTGACCGCGCATTGCCGCTGTTCCATCTTAAGCGCTGGCTGGTTGACGGACACCAGGGCGATCAGTTGCCGGATCAGGGCCATGTGGTTATTGCCAATGTCGGTACTGTTCAGGTGGCATTTGTTGTTGATCAGCTGGTGGGTCAGGAAGAGGTTGTTATTAAACCGTTAGGCAGTGTTCTGTATGGAACGCCGGGTCTTTCAGGTGTAACGATCACCGGTGACGGCCGCATTGCGCTGATCATTGATATCCCTAACTTACTTAAGCATTATGCGTCTTAAATGAGTTATGCCATGCCTTCCTGGGCATGGCTCTCTGTATCATTTGTCGCCGGAGGAATGGATGGCGGTTAGGGTTCTTGTTGTTGATGATTCTGTTTTCTTTCGTAACCGCATTAGCCAGATTTTGCGCCAGGACCGGCGTATACAGATTGTAGGTACGGCTAAAAATGGCCGTGAGGCCATTCAGCAGGCGGTACAGCTGAATCCTGATGTGGTGACGATGGATGTGGAAATGCCGGTTTTAAATGGCATTGAAGCGGTTAAGGGCATTATGAAGGATGCGCCCTGTCAGATCCTGATGTTATCTTCTCTTACCCGTCGAAGTGCACGGGTAACACTTGAGGCGCTGGATGCCGGTGCCGCTGACTATCTGGAAAAAGACGCCAAACTCTGGATTGAGAAAGAAAGCGACGTTTCTGCTCAGGTGGTTGAAAAAGTACTGGCGCTGGGTAACCGGCACCGTTCTCATCCGCCCCGCCGGGCAACATCGTTAAGCAGCCGCGCCGATTCTGCACCTGTTGCACGGTCACCGGGTCTGGCACGGCCTGCGGCAACGGCTTCAAGAACAGCAACTGCTTCACCCGGTACGGCACCTGCTGCAGCTTCAGCTGCGCCGTCTCCTGCCGCACCGGCAGCCGGCGGTCACGATTCTGTTAATCGGGTTGCCTTTCCTGCCTGTAAAGTGGTGGTTATCGGATCATCAACCGGCGGTCCTGCTGCGTTGCAGGACATACTGCCCTCAATTCCGGCCAGTTTCCCTTATCCGATATTGCTGGTGCAGCATATGCCGAAGACCTTTACGTCGGTATTTGCCCAGCGTTTAAACGGAATCTGTCAGATTAATATTAAAGAAGCCGAAGACGGCGACGTACTGAAACCGGGGCATGCTTATCTCGCACCGGGTGGCAGCCAGATGATTTTTGAGCCCGGCCGGGGAGACCGGGTTAAAGTATTCCCAAGTGATGAACGGGTAACGTATAAGCCAAGCGTTGATGTCACTTTTGCATCAGCGGCAAAGATTCACAGTAAACATGTGCTAGGGATCGTGCTGACCGGCATGGGAGCTGACGGTGCTGAAGGGGCTAAGCTGCTGAAGCAGGCAGGCAGCCACATCTGGGCGCAGGATCAGTCTACCTGTACAATTTTTGGTATGCCTAAGGCCGTGATCAATGCCGGTGTTGCGGATCACATCCTGAAACTGAATGATATCGGACAGCTGTTGAAGAACAAGGGAGGGCGTTGATGGATCTGGTCAGCATTGGCGGGTTAGTCCTGGCGCTGTTAGCCGTTATTGGCGGAAATTATTTAGACGGCGGCCATCTGGATCAGCTTATAAATATTCCGGCGGCGCTTATTGTCATTGGTGGAACATTTGCCGCGTCACTGGTGCAGTCACCCAGTGAGGATTTTAAGCGGGGCATGTTTTTGCTGGGCTGGGCATTTGGCAAAAATAAACTGGATTTTGAACATGGTATCAGCCAGATCGTTGGCTGGTGTGCCACGGCCCGCCGTAAAGGCTTGCTGGGGCTTGAAGGAGAAATTGATCAGCAGGCTGATCCGTTTATTCAGTCCGGGCTGCAGTTGCTGGTGGATGGCCGGTCGGTGGATGTTATCCGTTCCTCTCTTGAAGCGGAGCTGGTGACCCGGGAATACCGTGATATTCAGGGCGCCAAGGTCATTGAAGGTATGGGGGGATACGCTCCCACGCTGGGAATTATAGGGGCTGTGCTGGGGCTTATTCACGTGATGTCTAATCTGGACAGCCCGGATGAACTGGGTGCCGGGATTGCGACAGCTTTTGTGGCAACTGTCTACGGTGTGGGTATTGCTAACCTTTTCTTCCTGCCGGTTGCCAATAAAATTCGCGCGCTGGTTCAACAGCGGTTTCATTATCAGGAAATGATGCTGGAAGGTCTGCTGTTTATTGCCGAAGGGCAAAGCCCGCGTATTATTCAGCAACGTTTGCAGGGCTACCTCAGCTAACTGTAAGAGGTATCAGATGCCCCGTCGCAGAGTACAGGATGACAGTTCACAGACCGACCGGTGGATAATTTCCTATGCGGATTTTATCACGATTCTGTTTGCCTTCTTTGTCGTGATGTACGCAATCTCATCGGTCAATGAAGAGAAATATAAAGAAATTTCGTCTGCGCTTTCAGGGGTATTCGCAGGCTTTGAGACGGATCAGTTTGAAGGGCCTGCCAATCAGGAGGCGCAGGCCGATTCTATCGGTATCGGTATTTTTGATGGCGGTGAATCAGATTCACACAGCCCGACTGTTAAAATTGTCCCTCCGAAGCCGGAAAACAGCGTTATTCTCGGTGAAATTGCCGATAAAACCCAGTTGCAGTTTAAAAAGCTGATCCGGGACGGACATCTCAAAGTTCAGAGTAATAATCTTTGGGTCGCCATTGAACTTGGGGCGAATCTGGTATTTCCGGAAGGGGGCGCACTGCCACCGATCAGCATTGATCCGTTGTTTGCAGACGTTGCCGAAATACTGAAAGAATATCCAAACCCAATCCATGTTGAAGGTTTCACTGACGATCAGTATATCTCGACCGATGAATTTCCATCTAACTGGGAACTGTCAGCAGCGCGGGCGGCGTCAATTGTGCGCATTTTGGAGCTTAATGGTGTTGAGCCACACCGTATGGCTGCTGTAGGGTTTGGTGAGTATCAGCCGGTGCGCGATAATGGCACTGAAGATGGCCGGCGGATTAATCGCCGGGCGGTTATCGTTGTATCGCGTGACCGCAAAACCCAGCGGGTAGTGGCAGCCTTTGGCAGCCAGCAGGTGAGTGAGGACGCAGTTAGCTCCGTGCTTGTTGAAGACCGGGCGACCCCTGCTGATATGGAACGGGTTGAAACGGAAGACGGTAAAGTAATTTTTAGGCGTAAAGTCCCTCGCAATGAGCTTGAGGTGGACAGGCTGACTCAGCCCGTCACGACGCCGGTGGAGACAGAACAGTAATGCAGATTTTGGCAATCGCAAATCAGAAGGGCGGTGTTGGTAAGACGACAACGGCTGTCGCTTTGGCTGGTTTAATGGCCGATGCAGGAAAACGGGTCTTATTGGTGGATCTGGACCCCCATGGCTCGATGACCAGTTATTTTAAATATGACCCGGATGAGTTGGAAAACAGCGTATATGATCTGTTTATGCAATCGCAGGTCTCGCTTAACCGTGTCGACAATATCCTTATGCCGACCACTGATCCGCAGATCGACCTGATGCCGGCGACGACCGCTCTGGCTACCCTGGAGCGTAAAGCCGTGGGGCAGGAAGGACTGGGGCTGCAGGTGGCGAAAGCGTTACGCTTACTTAAGGACCGTTATGATGTGGTGCTGATCGACAGCCCGCCGGTACTGGGTGTGCTGATGATCAATGCGCTGGCGGCCTGTCAGCACCTGTTGGTGCCGGTGCAGACAGAATATCTGGCACTTAAGGGGCTGGACCGTATGTTGCGCACCATCAACATGGTTAACCGTGCCCGTAAGCGGAAACTTGAATTCACCCTTATCCCGACATTCTATGACCGCTCGGTGGCTTCGTCAGTGAATTGTCTGCGTGAACTGCATCAGCGCTACCCTGAGCAGATGGCCAGTACGGTCGTTCCTGTAGATGCCCGCTTCCGTGTGGCCAGCTCAAAAGGTGTGACACCTTCTGCTTTGGATGACAGCAGTGCCGGTGTACAGGCTTACAGCCGGATTCTGCGCGTGCTTGGAGAGAGGTCAGAAAAATGACAGATACCCCATGGAGCAATCGCCAGCAGCAAATGGTGCAGGAATATCTGGACGCCCTGCTGACCGACCCGGAAGCCGCAGCCGAACAGCCTGAGATGCATACAGAACAGGAGGCTGCAGAGCCGCTTGCTGTTGAAGCGGAGCTGTCTGTGAATGAAACTGCGGCAGAGCCTGAAGCGCCTGCTCTGCTGAACGAAGCAGAAGAGCTTTACCAGGAGACGGCAGAAGTCGCCGTGTTATCTGACGACAACGATTCTGAAGCGCCTGGTGCTGCGTCTGATTCAGCAACGGTCTTGTCAGCAGAAATACCGTTGGCTGAGTATGAAACTGAAGATGATGTGTCTGTTGAGTTTGTGGATCAGGCTGAAGATTTGCTGGCCGGCGAAGAGCAAACGGTGCCTGCTGAAAGTGTGGCTGAGATACAGCCGGAAAGTGAAGAAGCGCTGGACGCAGCGTTGCATGCCATTGAGTCGGTGAAGGCGGCAGAAGAAGCAGAGGCAGAAGCAGAGGCAATCCCTGAATTTGATGCACCTGTTGCTGAGGTTAACAGTGAACAGCCCGCAGCAGAGGAACCTCTTGCGGATTTACCTGAGGATCTGGCTGCTGAAGACGGCATATCTACAATTGATGATCCGATCAGCGTTGCTGCGGAGCTGCTGCATGAAGAGCTGGATCAGTATGATGCTGATCCGTTTGAAGATGCCAGTGGGGCTGAACCGGTAAGCGTCTTACAGGATATCCCGGAAATTGCCACTGGGCCTGAAGCATTGCTGCCGTCTGAAGACTCCGCAGGTAGCTTTGAGGCGTTACTGCCCGATGAAGACTCTGCGGCAGAGATTGCAGCTGAAACAGATATATCAGCATCGGCGGATCTGGATGCCTATGTTGAAGATATTACCAATATGCAGCCAGTGACTGAGCCGCCTCAGGAAGATCATCATGATGATCATGATATAGCGGCTTTGTTATCGCAATTGGCGGAAATTGTATCGGACGATTCGGTGGCCGAAGCGGTGATTCAGAAAATTGAAGAAATTGCCCAGGAATTCTCATCCCATGGTCAGGTTCAGGAGGCATCCGCGCCGGTAACAGAGCCGGAGGCTGCAGAAACTGCCTCTGAAGATATTCTGGACGTTGTCGATGCAGTGGTGAATGAAGAAGAGATCAATTTTGATCTGAGCGATGATTCTCCGGTAATGGCTGAGCAAGACCCTTCAGCCGAGCAAGACCCTTCAGCCGAGCAAGAGCCTTCAGCCGAGCAAGACCCTTCAGTCGAGCAAGACCCTTCAGTCGAGCAAGACCCTTCAGCCGAGCAAGACCCTTTATCAGAAGATGACCTGGCGGCAGAGTTTGCTGCGGCAATGGCGGCCGAAGCAGATATGGATGCCATGGGTACTGAAATGCCTGCTGAAGAGCTTGTCGTGAATGAAGAGGCATCCGATATTGAGTTTCCTGCTGAACTGGAAGAGAGCGCACAGGAACTTGCGCCGGCACCGGAAGTGGCGGATACCACGCCGGCTGAAGACATGCAGTGCATCATTGTGGAAATGCATGGCCTGATGTTAGCAATGCCGCTGGAACATGTGCTGGAGCCACGGCACATTGCTGATATGTCATTTGTCCTTGATGATCAGTACGACTGGGTACTGGGCAGTTTCCTGGATCTGAACTTTAAGATTGATGTCGTGGATACAGCAATGTGGCTGATTCCGGAGACCTATGAGCCACATAATGCCACCTATGATGAGATTCTGTTGTTACAGGGTAAGCCCTGGGCACTGACCTACGACAGGATGGTGACCGCGCAGATTATCAGTATGGATGAGGTAACGTTAAATACAGATAAGAGCCGCCGTCCGTGGCTGCTGGGTACCAGCATGGCGCATAAGTGTGCGATTGTTGATATTCCGGCCTTGTGTAAACAGCTGGAAGAGGCGTTATAATAGCTTCCCTGGTTGATTCGGAAGAGTGATGAACGCAATGATATGGATAGGATTCACAGTGGTCGCTTTGTTGGCTGTTGTTGCAACTGTTTACAGTTTACGCGCTCATCGTCAGCTTCAGCAGCATCAGCGCCAGTATGAGGCGCTGATCAACGTATTACGCAATGAGATACAGGCCATGACCAGCAGCTCCATCGGCATGGGGCACCGGCTGGTTGATATAGAAAGCCGTCTGAATATTACCGCAGAGAAACAGCAGGAGCTGGCTAACCGAGATCCCGGCGTACTGGCGTACAATCAGGCAGCACGTTTGATGGAGATGGGCGCCGACGTTGATGACTTGGTGCAGAATTGCGGCATTGGCCGTCCGGAGGCGGAATTAATGGCCTTGCTGCACAAAGAAGTTGCGGCACCACAGGTACGTGGCCGGCGCTGATTTATGGCTTCGCCGGGTTCTTTTTAAGGTTGTAGGTGAAGGCGATTATCTCGGCGATGGCGCGGTACAGGCTTTCCGGAATTTCGTCCCCCAGTTCCAGTCTCAGAAGTACTTCAACCAGTTCAGGGCTTTCGTGAATGTGAACGTCATGCTCATTTGCCAGAGCAATGATTTGTTCAGCAATGACCCCCCGGCCTTTGGCGACCAGTTTAGGCGCTGAGGCGTGATCATAATTCAGCGCAATGGCTTTCTGATTCAGTGATGGTTGCTTGGCCGTTTCTTTCGTCATATCCGCCTCAGGTGCTGATATCAATGAGTTGCTGTACCTGATTCTTTGCCGTCGGTGTTTTTCCGGTATGGCAGTTCAGGTTGCTGATGATAAATCCCTGTTCCTGTAAATGCTGATTAAAGCCGCTGAGCTTGTCGTTAAGTAAGCGGGTCGTTGAAGCGTGGCTGCACCAGAACTGCGCGGTGACTTCGTTATCCTGTTGTAACAGCACCTCTGCATCAATGGTACCCTGTTGTTCAAGGTCAAAATGCAGGCGTACTTTCCAGCTGCTCTGCCATTCCTGCTCACTGTCTTCCCGGCGGTATTCACTGATTTTCAGTTCGACATTATCCAGTTGCTGGCCCTGACGGACGGGAAGGTCGAGGGTAAAGACCCGCTCCAGACTGCCGTCCGGGTTGGTACGGTTTTGTTGCAAGCTTTCAAGCTGGTTCTGAGTGACCCGGTTAAGCAATGATTTAATCAGATCCAGCATTTGTTGACGGGGCTGTTCTGGCAGGCTGTCTGCCGCATTCAGCAGTTGTCCCAGCTGCGCTTTCAGATCCTGGGTCAGGGGCTTATTATTCAGCAACTGCCTTTCGCTGAACAGGCCGCCATCCTGAAGATTACGCTGCACCGTCTGGCTGGCCTCTTTTCCCCCTTCAGCCGGCACGCTGTAGAGGCTGATAAGGGAAGATACCAGCCGGTTCAGATTGCTGTTTTCCGGCTTATTATTCTGTTTGCCAATGCTGTCTAGCTGATTCAGCACATTCGCGAGTGGCTGCTGGTTTGGTAATACTTCCCGCAGGGTTTCACTGATTACCTTCTGGGTATCTTTACTCTGAACATCCGGGGTTATCGGTTGCAGCAGGGCCTGAGTGCCTGCTGTTCTCAGCAGAACCGCTTTGTCTGTGACGCTGACCGGTACGGGGCTTTGTAAGGCGAGGCTCTGATTGTTCAGTTTCACCTGCAGGGTCTGGCTGCCGCTGGTCTGCTGGGTTGCCTGTTCAACAGTGACGATGACCGGACGCTGAATGGGCAGTTGCTTGCTTAATGCGGCCCCGGCTTGTGTCAGTAGCTGAACCGGCTGCGGAGCAGAGGGCTGGCTGGCAGGCTGAGGCTGTCCGGAAAGACCCGGTGAAGCTGCTGTGGGCCGCCCGCCCGGTATCGCCTGGCTGGTTTGCGTAGCTGCCGGCGCCTGACCGGAAGGTACCTGAATGGTTGCTGCCGGGGCCGGTGGTGCCGCCGTACCGCCGGTCTGGCTGGCAGAAGATGGCTGCGTTTGCGGAGCCTGTGGTGCGGCATTGCCGGTTGCACCGCCTTGCTGTAGGGCTGTCTGCTGGGGAGTGGCCTGCTGCGCAGTCGGAGCTGTTGATTGTCCGGCTGGGGAGGCGGTGTTTTGTAGCGGGACAGTGGCAGACGGTGGTGTATTGCCAGATGTGGCGGGGCTGCCAGTCTGAGTGGTGACCGTGCCTGAGGGCGTTTGCGGAATAACCTGTATCGACTGGCCTGCTATCGGGCGGTTGATTGTCAGCGGCGCAGGTTGTGGCTGTCCGAGATTTATCTGCAGCGGAGCGTTACGCGGCGTTGCTGAAGTTTGCGACGGGTTTGGGGCAGTGCTGCCAGTACCTGATGTCGCCTGCGACGGTGCCTGATTTGCTCTGCTGTTTTGCTCTGTTTGTGTATTCGCCTGTGTTCTGGGGGGCTGCTGCTGTAATATATCGAGTAAAAGGTTACCGTCCGCTGTACGGGTTATCAGCGCCTGTGCCTGAGCCGTTAACGTCTGGCCCGGCTGTTGCTGGGTTTTCAGCTGGTATTGCTGACTTCCCAGCTGGATGACCAGTGCAGTGGTTGCGGGCTGACCTGACTGGTTGCTTTGTGAGCTGCTGGTGGATACTTGTCTGATTGTTACCGGGGTGGGTTTATCCACGGTCAGTGCACGGGCCAGCTCCTGCGTTGTCCGCGGGGAGCCTGCATTGCCAGCAGAGTTCTGAATACTGGAAGGCGGTAACATATGTGGTTGCCTCACGGAGCTTTGATGTAGCGCAGTAGTTTTGCCGCAACTGTGCACTTCACAGAGTTATTTTGTATATAATGCCTTGCTTTCGGCGGATACTGAAAAAATTATAGGGTTTGTCCGCTTTAACCGTGAAAAAAATGTCTGTGAAATTCAGGCTGAGCTGAGGTTTTTAGATTGGCAGTTGAACCGCTTCGGGTCGATAATCTGTTTTGTGAACGGGACGAAAGAGTACTGTTCGAAGGCCTCAGTTTTTCTGTTTCAGCCGGCGATGTTGTCCGCATAGAGGGACAGAACGGCAGTGGCAAAACGACGCTGCTGCGAATGCTGACGGGATTGTCCAATCATTACGAAGGGGATATTTACTGGGGTGGCCAACTGCTGGCTGAATGCGCCGATGAATATCGCCAGAACCTGCTGTATTTTGGCCATCAGGCGGGTGTGAAAGCATTGTTGTCGCCGTTGGAAAACCTTCACTGGTATGCATCCATGCAGCCTCATATCAACGTTGAGAAACTCGACTGGGCCCTGCAGCAGGTAGGCCTGCGTGGTTTTGAAGATGTGCCGTGTCATACCCTCTCCGCCGGTCAGAACCGCCGCGTGAGCCTTGCCCGTCTTTATCTCAGTTCAGCTCCGGTATGGATTCTTGATGAGCCTTTTACTGCAATCGACAAACAGGGTGTGGCTACACTCGAAGCGCTGATTGCTGATCACGCCGCCGGTGGCGGTATGGTTATTCTGACCACGCATCATGAACTGGCGATGGCCGGAACCCTGCGAAAAGTTAATCTCGATCAATTAGCTTGCGGCGGGAGAGTTGTATAATGAGTGTGCACCTTAAGCAAGTGGCCGGGATGTTCAGAACCGCTTCCGGAACTCTGGTTGGAAGACAGGAGTCGGATGTATGAGTGAAGGCAGGGCTGGTGAAATGTTCTTTTGGGGTGTGCTGAAGCGGGATCTGTTATTATCCTTCCGCCGGAAAAGTGATCTGGTTAATCCGCTGATCTTTTTCCTGATGGTTGCGAGCCTGTTCCCACTGGGTGTCAGCCCTGAGCCAACCTTTCTGGCGGAAGTTGCTCCCGGGGTTATCTGGGTGGCTGCTTTACTGGCAACGCTGTTATCTCTGGACGGGCTGTTTCGTTCAGACTTTGAAGACGGCACGCTGGAACAGACGCTGTTAAGCCCGCAGCCGCTGTTTCTGGTCGTACTGGCCAAGGTGTTTGCGCACTGGATGATGACCGGGCTGGCGCTGACTCTGCTGTCACCCTTGCTGGCGGTGATGCTGTTTCTTCCGGCTGAAGGCATGTGGGGGCTGATGGCCAGCCTGTTACTGGGCACGCCTACCCTGAGTCTGATAGGGGCGATAGGGGCGGCACTGACCGTAGGGTTACGAAAAGGGGGAGTACTGATTTCATTACTGGTACTTCCGCTGTATATTCCGGTGCTGATTTTTGGTACTGGCGCTGCGCAGGCAGCAATTACAGGTTTGCCGATCGCCGGTTTCCTGGCATTACTGGGGGCGATTTTAGTCTTGGGGCTGGTATTGGCACCGTTTGCTATTGCCGCCGCATTAAGAATCAGTGCCAGTAGTTAACTGGCTTTATTAACAGACTGTTAAACAGTTAAGTAGTTGTAATATGGCAGAAAAAAAGTGGATGCCGCGGTGGTTCTACCAGTTGGCTTCTCCCCGATGGTGTTATGACATTACTGGCAAACTGTTACCGTTGTTTGCCTGGACAGCGGTGTTGCTGCTATTGGGCGGTACTGCCTGGGCGCTGGCGTTTGCGCCGGCTGATTACCAGCAGGGTAACAGTTTCAGAATCATTTATATTCATGTGCCTTCAGCCATTCTGGCTCAGTCCTGCTACATGCTGATGGCCATTGCAGGTGCAGTCGGACTTATCTGGAAAATGAAAGTCGCAGACATGGTCGCCAAATGCTGTGCGCCAATCGGTGCTTCGATTGCAGTACTGGCGCTGGCAACAGGTGCGATCTGGGGTAAACCTACCTGGGGAGCATGGTGGGTCTGGGATGCCCGGCTGACGTCTATGCTTATCCTGTTATTTCTGTATTTCGGTGTGATGGCCCTGAACTCTGCGATTGAAAATAAGACAACTGCCGCGCAGTCGACCGCGGTCTTATCTCTGGTTGGTTTGGTGAACATCCCGATCATTAAGTATTCGGTTGAATGGTGGAATACCTTGCACCAGCCGGCAACCTTTACTCTGACCGAAAAGCCGGCAATGCCTGTTGAGATGTGGATGCCGCTGCTGATTATGGTGTTGGGGTTCTATTGTTTCTTTGCGGTGGCAATGATGTTGCGGCTGCGTAATGAGATTGTCAGCCGGGAGCGTCGCAGTGGCTGGGTGCGGGATATGATCCAGACACAATTTCGTTAAATTTACCGGAACTATTAGTAAGAGCACGGGCCAAACGAGCAGGCCAGTGTGAGTGAGGTGGTTGTGGGTTTCGAGAGTATTACTGATTTTCTGGCAATGGGCGGTCACGGACTGTATGTCTGGCTGAGCTACGCCATTGCCCTGGTTGTTGTGGTGCTGAATCTTATGGCTCCGCTGCGTACCAAAAAACAGATTCATAAAGAGCAGGCACGTCGTCTGCGCCGGGAGCAAAGCCAAATATGACCCCTAAGCGTAAACAGCGATTGTATATCGTTTTATCTATTGTAATCGGCGCAGCAGTGGCTGTTGGCCTGGTAATGTACGCGCTGAGCCAGAATATTAATCTGTTTTATTCCCCGGCGGATATCGCTGCGGGTAAAGCGCCTGTTGAGACCCGTATCCGTGCAGGTGGCATGGTTGTTGAGGGCAGTGTAAAGCGCGATCCGCAAAGTCTGCGGGTAGAGTTTGGCCTGACGGATTATGTCAGCACCGTGAATGTTGTTTATGACGGCATCCTTCCTGATCTGTTCCGTGAGGGGCAGGGGATTGTCGCTCAGGGTGAGATGAACGAAGCCGGTCAGCTGATGGCCGTGGAAGTGCTTGCCAAGCATGATGAGAATTATATGCCGCCGGAAGTGGCGGAAGCACTGGAAAAGGCCGGAAAAATGCCTGAGCAGTTACGTGCAAAAGAGGCATACGCAGAATGATTCCTGAATTTGGCCAGTACGCCCTGATTTTATCCCTCTGCCTGAGCTTTTTGCTGGCATTTATCCCGCTGATCGGTGCGGAAACGAATAACCCTTTGTGGATGTCCTATGCGCGCCCACTGGCAACGGCTAAGTTCCTGTTTCTGTTTATTGCTCTGCTGTGCCTTGGGTATGCCTTTGTGGTCGATGATTTCTCGGTCGCTTATGTGGCAAGTAATTCCAATACCGCGTTGCCGATTTATTACAAAATAAGCGCAATCTGGGGCGGACACGAAGGGTCGCTGCTGTTATGGATTGTCATTCTGGGCGGCTGGACCCTTGCTGTTGCTGTGCGCAGCGATAACCTGCCTCCGGCCATTGTAGCCCGGGTTCTGGCGGTGATGGGGATGATCGGTGTTGGTTTCCTGCTGTTTATTATTCTTACGTCGAATCCGTTTGACCGGCATTTACCGGTCTTTCCTCAGGAGGGTGGGGATCTTAACCCGCTGCTGCAGGATATCGGTCTGATTATTCATCCTCCGTTACTGTATATGGGGTATGTGGGTTTCTCTGTGGCTTTTGCGTTTGCGATTGCTGCATTACTGAGCGGCCAGTTAGATGCTGCCTGGGCACGCTGGTCCCGCCCGTGGACAAACATTGCATGGGCATTCCTGACACTGGGAATTGGTCTGGGAAGCTGGTGGGCATACTACGAACTTGGCTGGGGCGGCTGGTGGTTCTGGGACCCGGTTGAAAACGCATCCTTTATGCCATGGCTGATCGGTACTGCGCTGGTGCATTCCCTTGCCGTTACTGAAAAACGCGGGGTGTTTAAGAGTTGGACAGTATTGCTGGCGATCTTTGCGTTCTCCTTAAGCTTGCTGGGAACCTTCCTGGTGCGTTCCGGGGTGCTGACATCCGTACACGCATTTGCATCAGACCCGGCCCGTGGTTATTTCATTCTGGTCTTGCTGGCCATCTCTGTGGGCGGTTCTCTGGTCCTGTATGCCTGGAAAGCGGCACATGTGAAAAGTGAGTCCAGTTTCAGCCTGGTATCCCGTGAAACGCTGTTGCTGATCAATAATATTCTGCTGGTGATTGCCACCATGACCGTGTTGCTGGGTACCATTTATCCGCTGATTGTTGATGCGCTGGGCCTGGGCAAAATCTCGGTGGGACCGCCGTACTTTAATGCCCTGTTTATTCCTCTGGTCCTGTTGATGGCGGGTTTTCTTGGCATTGGGATTATGGCGCGCTGGCGTCAGACCAGTATCGAGCTGCTGGCCCGTCAGCTATGGAAGCCTGCGATATTAAGTATTGTCGCCGGTGTGGTTGCCCAGTGGCTTTATGCCGGTGAATTCAACTTTCAGGTTGTCGGGATCATGGTGCTGGTGTTCTGGCTGGCATTTACCGGGCTGCAGGATATGTATAAGCGGGCCTCAGCAAAATCCGGTTTGTGGAAGGGCATGCGCGGTTTCTCCCGCAGCTATGTTGGCATGATGCTGGCGCATATTGGTGTGGCGGTGACAATTGTCGGTGCCGTGATGGTCTCTATCTATAATGAAGAGCGTGATCTGCGGATGGCGCCTGGCGACCGGATAACCTTTGGCCAGTATGAGTTTATTTTTGATGGTGCCCGCAAGGTCGAAGGGCCGAATTACCGTTCTGATCAGGGGGTTATCCGGATCCTGCAGGACGGTGAGCCCTATACACAGCTGTTACCTGAAAAGCGGTTATATAATGCCCGTGGTAACGTGATGACAGAAGCCGCTATCGATCCTGGCTTCACCCGCGACCTGTACGTCGCTTTGGGAGAGCCGCTAGAGGGCGGTGCCTGGGCGGTCCGGGTACAGCATAAGCCTTTTGTTCGCTGGTTGTGGCTGGGCGGCTTGCTGATGTCACTGGGCGGTATCCTGGCGGCGATGGATAAGCGCTACAGCCGACAGGCAAAACGTGAACTGGCTCGCCGTCAGGCTGCCTGAAGACCATTAATAGGATACTGTGATGCGCCGCATTTTAGTTTTACTGCCACTGTTAATTTTTGTCGGGCTGGCCATTTTCCTCTGGCGGGGAATTGGTCAGGACACCACGACAATCCCTTCGCCGTTGCTGGGTAAGCCTGTTCCTGAGTTTTCACTGACGTCGCTGTATGACGAGAATCAGATGATGTCCTCTGCTGACTTCACCGGCCCGGCGCTGATTAATGTTTGGGCGACCTGGTGCCCTACCTGTAAGCAGGAGCATTCTCAGCTGAACCGTATTGCCCGTGATGAAGGGGTAACGATCTACGGCATTAACTATAAAGACGACCGCATCAAAGCTCAGGAGTGGCTGGATAAATATCTGGACCCGTATGCGAAGAATGTTTTTGATCCCAATGGCCGTTTAGGTCTGGATCTGGGGGTGTATGGTGCCCCGGAGACTTACCTTATCGATGCTCAGGGGATCATTCGTTACAAGCATATCGGTGAAGTGAATGAAAGGGTCTGGCAGACGCTGAAGGCGAAAATGCAGGCTCTGGAGGGGGGGGCATGAGAATGACCCTGCGAGCATGTTTTATAGGTTTGTTAGTGCTTCTTAGCCAGACTGGCTATGCGGCTATTGATACCTATGAGTTCAGAGATGAACTTACCCGGGAGCGTTTTCAGGCTTTGAGTGCTGAATTGCGTTGCCCAAAGTGTCAGAACCAGAATATAGCCGATTCTAATTCACCGATTGCTAAAGACCTCCGTGATGAGCTTTTCCGGATGCTTGACAGTGGTGCCAGTGATACGGCAATTGTTGATTTTATGGTGACCCGTTACGGTGAGTTTGTGCTTTACCGCCCACGGGTCTCCAGTCAGACCTATGTACTCTGGTACGCACCTGTCGGCCTTCTGATCATTGGTGTTGCAGTGGTCATAGCGCTGACACGGCGTAAAAAGACAACCGGTAAGTCTGCCGAAAAAGAAGGCTTATCGGCTCAGGAACAGCAGCGCCTGGATGCGCTTTTAAAACAGGATCAGGATAAAGACGCATGACGAGTTTTTGGTTAGGTATTGCAGCGTTATCAGCGCTGGCAATGTGTTTTGTTCTGCTCCCTTATTTCCGGGCCCGCCGGATGCTCAGTCAGCCGCAGGATGATGCTGTTGACCGTCAGGCCCAGAACGTTGAAATTTACAAAGAGCGCGTCGCCGAGTTGGATGCGGAGCGTGATGCCGGCAATCTGTCGGATGATGACCATGCCGGTCTGAAGCTAGAGCTGGAAAAAAACCTGCTGAATGACGTGGCAGACCTCGAAGCGCTGAACGGTAAGCCTTTGAAACTGAGCACTCAGACACTGGTGACGGCAGTATTGCTGGCGGTGCTGATGCCGGTTTCAGCGATCGCTATTTATGGTGAATACGGTCGCATAGATGATGTCAGGGCAGTGGTTAACGGTGAAGTGGATCCGTTTAACGGCCAGACGCCAAGCATGGATGAGGCCATTGCCGAGCTTGAAGCCCGTTTGCAGGCTGAGCCTGATAAACCGGAAGGTTGGTTCCTGTTAGCGAACAGCTATATGAATATGCAACGGTATGAAGATGCCTCCCGCAGTTTTGAAAAAGTGCTGGAGTTCCTGCCGGAAGATGCACCTCAGTATGCAGGTGTTCAGGGGCAATATGCTCAGGCCCTGTATCTGGCCAATAACAACCGCCTTAATGAACAGATTCGTGGCATTCTTGATGACATTCTGGCCCGTGAGCCCTATGAAGTCACCGCGCTTGGATTACTGGGCATTGACGCTTATGAAAACGGACAGTTCCGGGAAGCGCTGAGCTTCTGGCGCCGTGCGTATGACAATGCAGAGCCTGTTCAGCAGGAATCGCTGCGCAGCGGTATCGAGTCAGCCCGTCAGGCGCTGATCGAACAGGGTGAAAGCGTACCTGAGTTGCCAGAACTGAAAACCGCATCTCTGAGTATCAATGTTTCAATCAGACCTGAGATTGCTGAAACTGTCAGCCCGGACAGCCCGGTATTTATTTTTGCCCGCCCGGTTGGTGGCCGGGTGCCGCTTGCTGCTGTGCGTCTGACTGTCGCGGATTTACCGGCGAATGTTATTCTGGATGACAGCCTGGCGATGCAGCCCCAGATGACGCTCTCTTCTGTGGATGAAGTTGAGATAATTGCACGGGTATCTTCCAGCGGTGAACTGCGTCCTCAGGCCGGTGACCTGACCGGAACCATTTCACCGGTTGCTGTTCAGCAACAAGTTGATATATTAGATCTGTCTATCGATCAGATTGTTGAGTAGCCCCTGAGTTTTGCGTGCCGGGTCCTGTATGTATCCGGATTCGGCATGAAATCAGGCCCGGAACATCAAATAAAAAAACGGGTCATACAGATAATGCAGGGTTTTACATCTGTTTTTGTGAAACAAACACTTATCTGGGGATAAGTTGTGTTGCAGGTGTATGTGCTCAGTCATAAAATAGATATAGTTTATACAGTCTATTGTTTTTGCTAAGGGTCAGGTTCTTTGATGGAACTAAGTTTACGTGAATGGTTGATTATTGGCGGTGTGGTCATCATCGCATTAATCATCATCGACGGATGGCGACGTATGCGCAGTAATCGGAATACATTGCGCATGCAGATCGATAAGAGTCTTGTTGATCTTCCCGAAGAATCCCATAACCCTGAGCTGCCTAATGGCGGCTTTCGCGTCATAGATGATGACGCGGAACGCGGGGCAGGTCAGTCGCCGGTATCACTGGCCAGTGAAGTTGAATCTGAGTTACCCTTTGAACCCCTTGAAGAAACCGCAGAAGAACCTTCCGTTCAGCCGGGAGAGCTTGCTTCAGAAGTTAAGTCTGAAGTGGATGACGAAATCCTTGCATGCTCAACAGCGGACACTTCTCAGCAGGAACCGTTTAAGGCAGAAGTAGCCGTACCGGATCAGCCTGTATTTGATGATGATAACCTGTCAGCTCCCCGTATCGTTTCAGAGTCTGATCATTCCTCAGAAGAACCCCAGCTTACCTTTGCTGATATGCCGCAGGAAACTGAGGTTAACTTTGAAAGCCTTAGCGCTGCCCGTTACGCCACTGAATATGAAGAAACTGATGCATCAGTGCCGCAGGAGCGGGCTGATGAAGAAACCGCTGTACCGTTTACCGAAGAACATATTCCTGCAGATGAGCCTTTGTCTTTCAGTGCGACAGAGCAAGCGTTAAGTGATGAACAGATCAGCGTCGCTTTTGGCAGTCTGCCTTCTGCAGATGCTGACAGTCATCAGCCTGCTTTTGAGGCTGACCCTTCTCCTGAATATGTTGAAGATCAGCCCGCTTTTGATGCAAGTGACTTTGCTGAGCGTGACCCTCTGTTTGAGCCTCTTGGCGACGTGGATGACGGATTATCAGATTATGACGGTCTTTCTGATGTAAGGGTTGTCAGCGAGTCTGTCGCGGTTGATTACCCGTATGATCAGGCCGGCAACAATGCTGCAGAAGCGCCTGCTTCAGCTGATACTGATCAGCCTGTTGATGAAGTCAGCATTGAACCTGTTTATGAGTTTGCGAAACCATCTGAAGATGTGGCTGATATTTCTGAGACTGAGTTGACGTCAGAGACCGTGTCTCCAGTATCTGAGCCGCCTGCTGAGCAGTATCAGTATGATGATTTGGATGATGATCTGAGTCAGGGCGCTGAAGAGTTTATGTTCCCGCGGCTCACTGAAGTGGTTGAGGAAGACGACCAGGATAATACGCTGGATTTTGAAAAGCCGATTACTGAGTTATTCGGGCATCCGCCGGTCCATGCTGCCGGTCCCCAGCAGGCAACAATGGATTTGGGGGAACGTGACAGGTTTTCTGTGAACGGTATTCCTGATGCAGCACCTGCTGAGCCGCCTGCACCTGAGTCGCGGTTTGATGCCGTTGATGAGCTGGCTGATGAGGCAATCCGTTATGCGCCGCTGGTGGATGAGAGCCTTTCTGGGCCGTCGGCTGATAGTGGTGCCGGGCAGCGGCAAGAGCCGACGTTTGCTGAGTTCGAACCGGAGCCGATGTTCACCGATCCGCTGGTGGATATGGCTGCTGCGCCTGAAGAATTCTCATCTTCAGACCCTGTAGAGTCGGAGCCTGAGTTTTCTGTACCTGTGACTGCGCCTGTGCCTGCGCCTGCTGAATCTGCAACTCCAAAGCGTGCTGTGCAATCGGTTCCGGATGCGGATAAGGTGTTGGTTATTTCTGTCGTTACCCGGGAAGAGCAGGGCTTCAATGGGCGTAATCTGCTGCAGATCGTTAAAGCCTGTGGGATGCATTTCGGTGAAATGCAGATCTTTAACCGCTATGAAGACGGGATTGATCAGGGCGCTATTCAGTTCAGTATGACCAACGCCATGGAACCCGGCATCTTTGATATCGATAATATGGAAAGCCTGGATACCCGTGGTGTCACCTTCTTTATGTCGATGGAAGAGCCCCGTGACGTGATGAACGCATATGAATGTATGCTGGGCACGGCTGAGGCGGTTGCTAAAAATCTGGGTGGTGAGCTGCTGGATGAAAACCGTTCCAGCATGAGAACCCAGACAAAACAACATTATCGCGAACGCATCCGTGACTTTGAAATGCGTAAACTTAAACCTCAGCTGTAATCGCAGCTGGGGTCCTAATCTGATCCATCGGAAATCTCATGAGCCAGGATACCTCTGCAAACCAGATGATAGAGCATCTGCGGGCACAGTTACGTCATCATAATTATCAGTATTATGTGCTGGATGCACCGACGGTTCCGGATGCCGAATATGACCGTTTATTTCAGCAGCTTAAAGCGCTGGAAGATCAGCACCCTGCGCTGATAACCTATGATTCGCCTACTCAGCGGGTAGGTGATGTTCCGTTAAGCAGCTTCGGCCAGGTACGCCATGAAATGCCGATGCTGTCTCTGGATAACGCCTTTGATGCCGATGATATGCGGGCGTTTGACAAGCGCCTGAAAGACCGTCTGGATCAGCCGGATACTGAGCTGGAATATGCCTGCGAGCCTAAGCTGGACGGTATCGCGGTGAGCCTTTTATATGAAGAAGGCAGGCTGATTCGCGGCGCAACCCGGGGAGATGGCTCAACCGGTGAAGATATCACCCAGAACGTCAGAACGATTAACAGTATTCCGTTACGTTTGCTGGGAGAAGGGTATCCCCGTCGTCTTGAGGTCAGGGGTGAGATCTATATGCCCAAAGCGGGTTTTGACAAGCTGAATGATCTGGCGCTGAGTCGGGGAGAAAAGCCATTTGTGAATCCCCGTAACGCGGCAGCGGGCAGTCTGAGACAGCTGGATTCCAGAATAACGGCTTCGCGTCCACTGGAAATGTGCTGTTACAGTGTGGGCGTAGTGGAAGGTGAGCTGGCCGACACCCATACAGGCGTGCTTCAGCAGTTATCTGGCTGGGGCCTGAAAATTAATCCGGAAATGCAGTCGGTTAACGGGGTTGAGGGGTGTCTTGAATATTACACTGATCTTTCTGCCCGGCGGGACGCACTCCCTTATGATATTGACGGTATTGTTTTTAAAGTTAACCCATTGCGGACTCAGCAAAGGCTGGGGTTTGTTTCCCGTGCGCCGCGCTGGGCAATTGCCCATAAGTTCCCTGCTCAGGAAGAACTGACAGAAGTAAAAGCGATTGAGTTTCAGGTTGGCCGAACCGGCGCCGTGACGCCGGTAGCACGGCTTGAGCCGGTGTTTGTTGGCGGTGTTACCGTCAGTAATGCCACGTTACATAATATGGATGAGGTCGAGCGGCTGGGGGTACGTGCCGGTGACAGTGTGATTATCCGCCGTGCCGGAGATGTTATTCCGCAGATCGTCAGTGTGGTTGCAGAGCGCCGTCCGGAAGGGACCGAGCCGGTTGTTATGCCGGAAAACTGCCCGGTATGTGATTCTGCTGTGATCCGCCTTGAAGATGAAGCGGTTGCCCGTTGCTCGGGTGGCCTGAGCTGTGCTGCACAGAGAAAAGAGGCGCTGAAGCATTATATTTCCCGTAAGGCGATGGACATTGATGGTCTGGGGGAAAAACTGATCGATGGGCTGGTTGAACGTGAGCTGGTGCACAGCCCGGCAGATTTATACCATCTTAAGCATCTTCAGCTTTCAAAAATGGAACGCATGGGTCCTAAGTCTGCCAGCAATGTGCTTAACAGTATTGAGGTAAGCAAACAGACCGAGTTGCCCCGTTTTATTTATGCCCTGGGTATCCGTGAAGTGGGTGAGGCCACCGCCCGTACGCTGGCGATGCATTTTGGAAGTCTCGAGGCGGTTCAGGCTGCCGATGAAGATATGCTGCAACAGACGCCAGACGTTGGTCCGGTGGTTGCACGTTATATTCTGAGTTTCTTTCGTCAGCCGCACAATCTTGAAGTTATTCAGGCACTGCGGGAAGCCGGCGTTAGCTGGGCTGATGTTGAAATCAGTGAACAGGCCGTGCCGCTGGAAGGGCAAACCTGGGTTCTTACCGGTACTCTGGAGCAGTTAACCCGGAGTGAAGCGAAGCAGCGGTTGCAGAATCTCGGTGCGAAAGTTGCCGGCAGTGTGTCGAAAAAGACCAGTTATGTTGTGGCCGGTGCGGCCGCAGGTTCAAAGCTGGAGAAGGCTGAGTCTCTGGGCATTGAGGTGCTTGATGAGACTCAGTTACTGGCACGGCTCACTGAACTGGAAAGCTGAATGATCATTCCTCATGATCAGCTTGCCCGGGATACGCTGCTGAATCTTATCGAAGAGTTTGTCACACGGGATGGCACCGACTATGGCGAGGCTGAAGTCGGACTCAGTGACCGCGTTGCGCAGGTTGAAGCAAGGCTTAACAGCGGTGAGGTGGCTATCCTATTCAGTCAGAATACAGGCCTTTGTAATATAGTTTACCGTAACACGCTCTGAAATTTTGTGAGGTGCTTATGGAACAGTTAGACCAGGTTATCACGCTGATTGCGTTGAGTATGGGAGTTGGCTGGGCCAGCGGTATTAATCTTTACGCGGCCATTCTGATGCTGGGGCTGATGGCTAATATGGGGCATATGGCATTGCCCCCCGGCCTCGAGTTGCTGGCCGATCCTATGGTGCTGATCGCAGCAGGCTTCATGTATTGTGTTGAGTTCTTTGCCGATAAAGTCCCCGGTGTGGATACCGGCTGGGATACGCTGCATACCTTTATCAGAATACCTGCCGGTGCGATTCTGGCTGCCGGAGCAATGGGAGAGGTTAACGGTGCCGCTATGCTGGCCGCGGGTCTGGTGGGCGGCACAATGGCAGCGACCAGTCATACACTTAAAGCCGGCAGCAGAGTGCTGATCAATACTTCCCCGGAACCTGTCTCTAACTGGCTGGCTTCATTGTCAGAAGATGTGCTGGTTATTGCGGGCCTGTGGGCTGCGCTCTCTCAGCCGGTTTTCTTTCTGGTGGCGCTGGTTGTCTTTATTTTGTTTGCGGTATGGATATTGCCACGGATCTGGACGGGGATTAAGAAAATCTTTCGCTGGTTTTTTCCGGATAAGGCCATCGTCCCGCAGGGCTCTGAGCCACTCTTAAAAATTAAATAGCTGCCGTGTCAGGCCGGTGCTTTATAAGCTCCGGCTGTCCAGCCATTCGTTGTTTATCAGCGATTGCAGCAAGTCGGTCCGGGTTACGATTCCTTTGATTTCCCCTTCTTCGCTGACGATTGGAATGCAGGTGAGTTTTTTATCTACACAGGTAACGGCGAGCTGGCGAATATTGGTTTCCGGTGTCGCTGTCACGACCTTGGTGTCGTAGCAGCCGTCGATACTGTCTTCCAGATCCTTGCCCATCAGTGATGCCTTGCTCAGGGCCTGCATGAGCAATATCTTGGTGACAACTCCCAGTAATAATCCCTGCCCTGAAAGTACGATCAGATGGTCAATCCGAAGCTGCTGCATTTTGTACAGTGCTGAGCGAATCGGGCTGCCTGAAAGAACGCTTTGTACTGGCTGCGACATGATCATTGCTGCCGGTATATAGCTGCGTGGTTCCGCCTCTGCCGGATTGCTGCTGCGGGCCTGCTGATAGATGTTTGCCGCTTTCTGCCGCGCCCGTGCATTACCCTGCTGCTGTTCTTTATGTTGTGTGGCGGCAACCATATCGCGTTCATGGTCTGCCTGTGTCGCCGTCTCCATAGATTGCGACAGGTTTGTAAGCTGTTCCACGCCTGTGGGCGGAAAATTCGATCTGACAGGTGTCTGTATGCGATACCCTTGATCGTAAATGACCAGTGCCATATGCAGATCCGTTAGTTGATTTACTTATATGTATACCTCTATATCGTCCCTTTTTTCAAATTCTTAATGATAAAACGGGCCGGATTCATAACATTTATCAGATTTTTTTCCAGTGGTATAGGTGTCATATTGAGTATGTCTGCCAGCAATTCACCACCCAGGGGCGCGGTAATCAGCCCCTTAGAGCCATGCGCCAGATTGACATAGAGTCCTGGATGATTTTTTGCCTGGCAGTCAAAACGCCATTTGCTGTCTTTACGCAATCTCTCAAAGTCGCTGATAAATGCATTATAGTCCGGGGCAGCGCCGATGATCGGCAGATAATCTGCTGAAGCACACCGGTGACTTACCCGGCCATGGGGACTTTCAGTTTGAGTCGCGAAATGTCCCGCCAGTTCCGGTAATACATCCTGAAGTTTTTTAAGGTTGCTTTGGTGATCTTCTGCGCGAATTTCATCACTGGGTGTTTTAACGTCAAAACTGGCCCCGAAGCACCACCGGTTATCCAAAGGGGGGGATATGTAACCCTCACCACAAATGACGGTGTTCAGAGCCGGAGCTTGTGGTGTGGTCTGCTGCAGGCTGACCTGCCCGCGGATAGGTTTTACCGGCAGATGGCTGAGTTGTTCAAAGCGTTTGGTTTCACTGGCTCCGGCAACGACTATGATGGCTGATGAGGCGATAAGCTGATCATTGCTGTCATACAGATGCCACTCATCGCCGTTTCGGCTGATCTTTTCTACCCGGGTGTTAAACCGGCAGTGGATATCGGGGTGTTGCAATAAGTAGTGACAGAGTCGCACCGGGCTTACCCAGCCGGCATCAGGAATATACAGGCCTGCATGGGGGACAGGCTGGCCTGCAATCTCACTGGCCTGAAAAGAGTCTACCGCATGGATAAGGGCTTCAGGATAGCGGTTCTCGTCTACCAGCGCCGCCTGACGCTGTTTTTCTTTCTCTGTGGTTGCCAGCTGCAGCATGCCACATTGATTCCAGATGCCGTCAGCCGGCACGTTATTGTTCAGGAAGTTCAGTGCATGCAGAAATCCATGCAGGTGTAACTGGCTGCTGCTGATAGGTTTTGCCGGCAGTTTTGCGTACAGGGCTCCCTGATGATTACCTGAGCCGGCCTGAGCGGCTTCTGGGTGCTGATCAATTACCTCGACTTTCCAGCCTCTGTGTACCAGGCTCCAGGCGGTACAGGCACCAGCCAGTCCGGCGCCTATGATGATGGCGTGTTTCCGGTGGGGCGGGGGTGGAGGGAGTGACAGCCATGGGGTGCCGTTCTCAGCAGGTGGCGCGCTGTTGAACTGACCGGTAAGGATTTCCCGTTTAGGGCCAAATCCCGGAATTTTTTTGATTTCAAAACCTGCAGCCTGCAGGCCTTTGCGGACCTTGCTTGCAGAAGTGAAGGTCGCAAATGTTGTTCCGGGATGGCTGAGTGTTGCCATGATCCGGAATAAATCCTCATGCCACATGTCGGCATTTTTGGAAGGGGCAAATCCGTCCAGAAACCATGCGTCTATATGTGCCGTTAACTGTGAGTACATCTCAGTGGCGTCACCAAACATCAGTGTCAGGTTTATTCGGCTGTCAGGGAAGTTAAGGCGGTGAAAGCCTGACATTAACGGCGGGTACTGACGGATCAGTTCCGGCAGGAGTGCCTGAAACTCCGGCCAGATTTGCATTGCTTTCTGCAGGTCTTCCCGGCTGAAAGGGAAACGTTCGGCGCTGATGTAATGCAACCGGGCATCATAAGGGGCATGTTCCAGCCAGAGTTTCCAGGTACTGAGAAAGTTCATGCCGCTGCCAAAACCGGTTTCAGCAATGACGAAGTTTTGCCCTGCCGATTTTCGGAACCGTTCTTTAAGGTTATTCCCCTGCAGGAATACATAGTCTGTTTCTTCCAGCCCGTTTTCGCTGTTGAAGTAGACATCTTCGTACTGGGTTGAAAATGGCTGATTATCGCACCACCGAAGTTGTGCGTTTGGGCAGGAGGTTTGTTGGCTCATGTCAGGATATCTGCAGGGAAGTCGGATTAAATCGGGGAAACTATGGTACCATTTTCCGCCTTAAAGAAGTTGTACTGACGTTGGGAAGATTGCTTTTTGATGATATCTGTCAGCAATATATCTCCCTGTAAAACGTCGTGATAAACAGAAACTGATTTCGTGATCAGGATGTAAGTGTATGAAAATTGCTGTAGCCGGGACCGGTTATGTGGGCTTATCGAATGCGTTACTGTTGGCGCAGCATAATGAAGTGGTTGCGCTGGATATTGTGGCCGAGCGGGTTGAGTTACTGAATAACCGCCGGGCCCCGATTGTTGATACCGAAATTGAGGCTTTTTTGCAGGATAGCAGTCTGAACTTCTCGGCCACGATGGATAAGCAGGCGGCTTATGACGGGGCCGGGTTTGTCATCATCGCCACCCCGACAGACTATGATCCTGAGACCAACTATTTCAATACCAGCTCGGTTGAGACTGTGGTCCGTGATGTGATGGCGATCAATCCGGATGCGGTGATGGTCATTAAGTCGACGGTACCGGTGGGGTTTACTGCCCGTCTGAAAGACGAGCTTGGCTGTGAACAGCTGATGTTCTCTCCAGAGTTTTTGCGGGAAGGAAAGGCGCTGTACGATAACCTGTATCCTTCGCGGATCATTGTTGGCGAACGTTCAGCCAGGGCTGAGGCTTTTGCTGCATTGCTGCAGGCTGGCGCCCGTAAAGACAGTATTGATGTATTGTTTACCGACGCCACTGAAGCGGAAGCTGTGAAGTTATTTTCGAATACCTATCTGGCGATGCGAGTGGCGTACTTTAATGAGCTGGATTCCTATGCAGAAAGCCATGGCCTGAACAGCGAGCAGATTATCCAGGGGGTGGGCCTGGATCCCCGGATCGGTGATCACTACAACAACCCGTCTTTCGGCTATGGCGGGTATTGTTTGCCCAAGGATACCAAACAGTTACTGGCGAACTTCAAAGATGTGCCCAGTAATATTATCCGGGCAATTGTTGATGCCAATACAACCCGTAAAGATTTCGTCGCTGATTCGGTTATTTCCCGTGCGCCCGGCATTGTCGGTATATACCGTTTGGTGATGAAGTCCGGTTCTGATAATTTCCGCGCCTCGGCGATTCAGGGCATTATGAAACGGATCAAAGCGAAAGGGATTGAAGTGGTAGTCTATGAGCCTGCCCTTGAAGATGACGCCTTTTTTAATTCCCGGGTGATCAGCGATCTTGATGAGTTTAAACGGATTTCTGATGTCGTGGTGGCAAACCGTTTATCTGACGAGATTACTGACATCTCAGATAAGGTGTACACCCGGGATCTGTTTGGCAGCGATTAACCGGCTGCACTGTTTCTAAAATTAACAAAGGCCTCATAAGAGGCCTTTTTCGTCAGTATTATGATCAGTTGCGATACGGATCTGCCGCATCCCTCAAACCATCGCCCATAAAGTTAAAGGCGAGGATGACCAGAATGACCGGTACCACGGGCAGCATCAGCCAGGGATACACTGCGACGTTATTTATGTTTTGTGCTTCGTTGAGCAATACCCCCCAGCTGGTAATAGGGGGGCGCAGACCGAGCCCGAGGAAGGACAGTGCTGTTTCACCCAGGATCATTGCCGGAATGGATAAGGAGGCAGATGCCACCAGGTGGCTGAAGAAGCTGGGCAGCATATGCCGGGAAATGATGCGTGAAGGTTTGGCCCCCATCAGAATTGCTGCCGTCGTATAGTCTTCTTCCCGCAGGGCAAGGATTTTAGAGCGTACGGCTCTGGCAAGGCCTGTCCAGTCGAGCATCGCCAGTATCAGGGTGATACCGAAGAAGATCCATAGGGGGCTCCAGTTAAGCGGTAACAGCGCGGAAAGGGCCATCCACAGGGGGAGTTCCGGGAATGAGCGGATGATTTCTGTTACCCGCTGTACACTGCTATCAATCCAGCCGCCGTAAAAGCCTGCCAGCCCGCCGAAGGTCAGCCCCAGTACAAAGCTGAGTATGATGCCGATCAAACCGATTGTCAGCGAGATCCGGGCGCCGTAGATAATGCGTGAGAGCATATCATGACCCAGCCGGTCGGTACCCAGCAGATACAGGCTGCCGGGGGCATCAACGCACATCAGGTGGGTGTTGCCGCTGAACATTCCCCAGAGTTCGTAATCGTCCCCTTCGCAGAAGAACTGCACCGGGTATTTTTCTGTCCGGTCTTCTGAATATTCCCGGATCAGTTTGTCCATATTGAGCTGATATGACCAGCCATGCACATAAGGGCCGACAAATTTACCTTCATCGAACCAGTAAACTGACTGAGGCGGTGAATAGATCTTATCGGTATGCCGGGTGTCCAGTGCGTACGGCGCAAAGAATTCTGCAAAAAAAGCCACCCCGTAAGTGATGATTAAAAACACCGCCGAGAGCATGGCAATACGGTGACGTTTGAACTTCCACCAGATGAGCTTCCACTGCGATGCCAGAAAGAATTTTTCCTGCTCGGGGCTGAGTGCGCTGGTGGCATGGGGATCAAAAGGCTTGTCACTGACCCAGTGCTGACTCATCGCTGCACACCTCCCTGTAAGCGGATTCGGGGATCAAGCATGGCGAGTAATATATCCGATATAAGGACGCCGACAACGGTCAGTGCCGCCAGGAACATCAGGAAGGAGCCGGCCAGATACATGTCCTGACTTTGCAGAGCGGCAAGCAGAATTGGCCCGGTTGTCGGTAATGAAAGCACTACCGCAACGACTTCTGCACCGGAAATAATGCTTGGCAATAAACTGCCAATATCGGCGATGAAGAAGTTCATCGAGAGGCGCAGCGGGTACTTAATCAGCAACCGTGTCTCACCCAGGCCTTTGGCGCGGCCGGTGACAACGTAAGGTTTACGTAATTCGTCCATCAGGTTAGCCCGTAAACGGCGGATCATACCTGCGGTTCCGGATGTGCCGATGACCAGTACCGGAATCCATAAATGCTCCAGTACGGATTTTACTTTGGCCCAGCTCCAGTCCTGATCCATGAATTCCGGGTCCATCAGGCCCCCGATAGAGGTGCCGAAATAGCGGTTGGCCAGATACAGCATGACCAGCGCCAGCAGGAAGTTGGGGGTAGCTAAGCCTAAAAAGCCTACCAGTGTCAGGCTGTAGTCGCTCCAGCTGTACGGGTGGGTGGCAGAATACATGCCAATAGGAAAGGCAATAAGCCAGGTCACGAGGATGGTAAAGAAGGAGACGATGATGGTGAGCCACATCTTGTCGCCTATAACTTCTGCTACCGGCAGATTATATTCAAAGGAATAGCCCAGATCGCCCTGCACAAATCCGCTAATCCAGACCAGATACTGTTCCCAGAGGGGCTTATCCAAACCGTATTCATGACGCAGAAACTCGATTTTCTGAGGGTCGATACTTTCGCCCTGACTTTCCAGCTCGGCAATATGGCTTTCCAGATAATCACCGGGGGGCAGCTGAATGATGATAAATACCAGGGCGCTGATGACAATCAGCGTTGGAATCATGACCAGAACGCGTTTAAGCAGATACTTCAGCATAGGTCCGTTACCGGCTGATTAAATGAATGTGATGGATGGTTCATTCAGGGTCCTTATAGAAAAATCCGGCCATATTATGAATGCCGAAATAGGCACCCGGGTCCCAGTTATAGAATGCATTTTCGGGCACATTCATCAGATTTTCATTCACAACCATTGGCTGTAAGACGCCACTGACCAGGCCGATAGAAAATACCTGATCGGCGTGTATTTCCAGCATACGGTTCCAGATCCGGGCCTGTTCTTCCACTGAGGATGCCATGCTCCAGTCATTATTCAGGGTAACCAGCTCCTGTACTTCCGGCATCTTTGACGGTTTCCCTTTGCCGGTTTCGTAATACCGGCCCCACTGAGGCCACTGGTACTGATCCTGACGGGTGGGGGCCATTTGTGCAGGGCTCATACTGGCAACCGGCACGCCGTTGGGTAAACCGTACCATGCAGACATAATGGCTTCGCCGGAGAATACCCGGTTACGCAGCACTTCCCGTTGGGTAGGTTTGACGTACATCTGTACGCCAATCCGTTTCCAGCTGTCTTCGACCAGTGAAAGTACGTCGGTTTCTTCTGTGCTCTCGCCGGCGGTTTGCACCAGAATTTCCATCGGATTGCCGTCAGGTAACAGACGAATACCCCGTGAGTCACGTTTGGTCAGACCGATCTCATCCAGTAAACGGTTAGCCGCATCGGTATTGAAATCACTCCAGGCGGTCGCGTATTCGGTTTTAAACAGCGGGCAGCTCGGGAGTACCGTATTCGCCATATCTTTAGCCAGACCGAAATAGACCACCTGATTGATCTCATTGCGGTTAACCGCCATCGACAGTGCCCGGCGGAAACGGACATCCTGCATCAGGGTGCGCCACTGCGGGTCTTTGGCGTTCATGTTCGGATACAGGGCTATCTGGGCACCGCGGCCGGTTTCCCACAGGTTTACCTGATAGTTGCCGTTTTCTTCCCCTTCTTTGAGGAAGGTATAGTTATCCAGCCTCAGGTAACGGGCCTGCAGGTCGACTTCACCGGAGCCGGCTTTTGCCGGAATCAGCCCCGCAGAAGCCAGGTTAATTTCAACTTCGTCGATATAGGGCAGTTGCTGTCCGTTCGGATCAACCCGGTGGAAATAAGGATTACGTTTGAAAATAAACCGTTCCGCAGGCGGGCGGGTCGTATTTACCCAAGGTTGCAAGCTGGGCAGGTCAGGGTTGGTCAGTTTGTACTGCCGGCCTTTGCTGACAAAGAGCCCCCGCCAGTTACGTTTGTGGGCGTCTTCCGTTAACTGGGTGAGTTTTTCCGGTGTCTGGTAATCCGCATGGAACTGCTTCATATAATGGGCAGGCATGTAGATAAACAGTGGGCGGGGGCCAGCCAGTGCCGGTAAAAAGTATGGATTTGGCGTGCTCCATGAATATTTTACCCTGTATTTATCAATGACTTCGAATAGCGGTTTTTCTTTTTGGGACAACAAGTCTTTAGACGGGCCAAACGGTGACAGGGTTTCGTTGGTGGCGATGTCTTCCCAGTAAAAACGGAAGTCTTCTGATGTAAAAGGGGTGCCGTCTGACCAGCGCATTCCCGGGCGCAAGTGTAAGGTAAATATCCGGCCTTCTTCAATTTCTACTTTTCTCAGAATATCGGCTTTAAGCTGTAGCTGATCGTCGTAGCCCACCAGTCGGGAGTAGCCAAAGGCCACCATCAGGCGGATATCTTTTGCCTTTGCCATCAGCATGCGGATTTTGCCGCCGTACTGGCCGGTTTCTTTATCGAAAAAAGACGGTTTTGCCGGTGATTCCGGTAACCGTTCAGCCATTGGCGGAAGTGCACCACTGCTGACCTGTTCGGCGAAATACGGTATCGGTTGCTGCTGGGCAAATACCGGGCTTGCCATACAGCTGGCGATTAACAGTAGGGGAGTACAAAATTTACGGAACATTACAGCGTCGCCTCTCTGACAAAGTGTTGTTCACCAACTTCTTTCAGAATTCCGGCATCGTCTTCGCTCAGGCGGTAAGGGCGAGGCCAGTGTGTCGGTTCCATATGACGACGGTCGAGCTGGCTATAATCTAGCGGCCGCTCCAGTTCGGGGTAAGGAATTGCTGCTAATAATGCATGAGTATAGGGGTGTTGTGGGTTTCGGAACAAGCTGTGACGGGGGGCAATTTCAACCAACTGGCCACGGCACATCACGCCTATTCTGTCTGCTATATAGTCTACCACAGCGAGGTTATGGGAGATAAACAGGTAGGTAAGGTTAAGGTCGCGCTGTAAGTCTTTGAGTAAATTCAGAATCTGCGCCTGTACAGATACATCCAGTGCGGATACCGGTTCGTCCAGGATCAGCAGGTCAGGCTGTAAGGCCAGTGCCCGGGCGATGCTGATGCGCTGTCGCTGGCCACCGGAAAAACTGTGTGGATAACGGTTCAGGAAGCGGGCATCCAGTCCAACCAGCGCCATCAGCTCTTTGGCGCGCTGTTTATGAAATGCAGCATCACCTATGCCGTGAATGACAAAAGGCTCGCAGAGAATGTCCAGAACCGTCATACGCGGGCTCAGGGAGCTAAACGGGTCCTGAAAGACAAACTGCATCTTTTGCCGGAAATCACGCAGTGACGGATCATCCAGTTCCAGCAGATGACGGGATGTGCCTCTGTCGTTATAGACAATGTTTCCCTGAGTAGGGGAAATTGCCCGCATAAGCATTTTACTCAGAGTCGTTTTACCGCAGCCACTTTCGCCCACCAGTCCGAAACTTTCGCCAACCTGTATATCAAGGTTGAAATCTCTGACAGCATGGATAACGGCATTTGATCCCTGCCAGCTGCCATGGCGGGTGTAATAGTCTTTACCCAGTTGCTGAATGCTGAGGTGCGGGGCATGCTCCTTTTCCTGCTGGCTCCAGGGCTTGCGCTGCTGTTGCAGATAATGGCTGTCCAGCTCGACCGGTCGCAAAGACGTCAGGCGGGCGTTATCCGCCATGTCGAAGGTTGGAATGGCGGCAAACAGTGCTTTCAGATAAGGATGCTGAGGGTTATTAAACAGGGCTTCAATCGGCCCCCGTTCTACCACTTCACCGTGAAACATCACGACCACTTCATCTGCCATGTTCGCCACGACCCCCAGGTCGTGGGTAATCAGTAATACTGACATGCCGAATTCGGCCTGCAGGGATTTAATTAACTGAAGGATCTGTGCCTGAACTGTTACATCCAGTGCGGTAGTGGGTTCGTCAGCAATGAGGAGTGCCGGCTGGCAAATAAGTGCCATTGAGATCATTGCCCGCTGTCTTAAACCGCCGGATAGTTCAAAAGGGTATTGGTGCAGTGCTTTTTCAGGGTCGGGAAAGCCGGTTTTTTCCAGCATGCTGAGTACTGCATCCCTGACTCCGCTCTTACTGACCTGTTTATGGAGTTTCAGCGCTTCGCCGATCTGGTCCAACAGGGTATGTACCGGCGACAGGGATACCATCGGTTCCTGAAAAATAATGCTGATTTCGTCACCACGCAGGTCACGCATTGCATGGCTGGTGGGGGCAAGGGTAGCGATATCGACAGTCTGAGCCGGTTTGTTTTTAGGTTTGCAGTGATACTGAATACTGCCGTTACTGATCCGTCCGTTGCTTGGCAGGATGCCCAGAATCGCCTGGGAGGTAACCGATTTACCTGAACCGGATTCCCCGACAATGGCCACCGTTTTACCTTTCGGGATCGTGAAGCTGACATCCTTAACCGCCGGTATTTCACTGCCGTGTACCATAAAACTGACGGCGAGGTTCTGGATTTCCAGTAAAGGCTGATCGGTTGCCTGGTCCTGCATACTCTGTTGTTCGGCGTACATTCGTTAAGGTTCCACCCTGCGACCTAAGGATAAGAAAAAACAGCTCCCTGATAATGACAGCCTTTGGACGGCACTGTAAAGGCTGCCCCGGAGCCTATTTATAACAAAGCGGAATATTTTTAAGCTGTTAGCCAGGTAACACAGTAACTAAAATAGATGTCATAATTGAAATTCACCGCTCTTTAGCGGGATCGCCCGCCTTCTGGAAAATGAGTATGAAAATATTAGTTACCGGCGCTGCAGGTTTTATTGGTTCAGCGACGGCTTTACGTTTGTGTGAGCAGGGGCATCAGGTTATCGGTATTGATAACCTGAATGACTATTACGATCCGGCTCTGAAAGAGGCACGTCTGGCACGTCTGAAAGATGTGGATCACTTTCGCTTCATTAAAATGGATGTCTCCGACCGTGAGGCTGTTGCGGGCTTGTTTGCCGCAGAGAACTTTGACCGGGTCGTTCATCTTGCGGCTCAGGCGGGGGTGCGGTATTCCATTGAAAATCCGATGGCTTATGTGGATTCTAATCTGGTCGGTATAGCAACCATTCTGGAAGGTTGCCGGCATAGCAAGGTTGAGCATCTGGTATATGCCTCATCAAGTTCTGTGTATGGTATGAATGATGAGGTGCCATTTTCAGAAGATCACGGGGTGGATCACCCGGTGTCGTTATATGCGGCAACCAAGAAATCTAATGAGATGATGGCGCACAGCTATTCCCATCTTTATCAGTTACCAACCACCGGATTGCGTTTTTTCACGGTTTATGGCCCTTGGGGGCGTCCTGATATGGCGCCTTTCCTTTTCACCGATGCGATTCTGAATGATCGCCCGATAAAGGTCTTTAACCACGGCAAAATGCAGCGGGACTTCACCTATATTGATGATATTGTTGAAGGGGTTGTACGCGTATTGTCGAATGTGCCTCAGCCGAATTCTGAGGACGCTAAAGACAGTCCGGCAACCAGTTGGGCGCCTTATAAGATCTTTAATATTGGCAATAATGAACCGGTTGAGCTGGGGGATTTTATTGCAGCGATTGAAAGGGCCGCGGGCAAAGACGCTGTTAAAGAGTATTTACCCATGCAGGCAGGGGATGTGCCGCGTACCTATGCTGATGTGGATAAGTTGATATCGCTGGTGGATTTCAAGCCCGCGATGCCCATTGGTGATGGCATGCAGAAGTTCGTTGACTGGTATCGTGAGTATTATCAGAACTGATAAGGCAAGCTGATGCGAGAGGCCGGACGTTGTTAACGTCCGGTTTTTTTGCCTGAGGATCAGCGGGATATATCGATGTTCAGTGTCAGGATCTGCCATTCTCCGTCTGTAAAACGGAATCCCTGAACCGCATTAAAGTCCAGTGTGTGCGGAGGTTTACCCAGCATGTCCCATCCGGATGCGGCCGCATAAATCGCGCGGATAACGCCTTTATGGCACACACAGCCGAATCGCTGATCGCTGTCCTGGCTGCTGATAAGGTCTGCCCAGGCTGTTACCCGCGCACTGACATCCCGGGGGGATTCACCGCCGGGAGGTGACAGATCCAGTCCGCGGGCTTCCTCGCGGGCTAATATCTCTGGTTGGGTGGCGCGCAGTTCTGTCAGCGTCCGGCCTTCCCAGTCGCCCCAGTTCATTTCTATCAGGGCCATTTCGCTCGCTGCATTAATGCTTAACTGTTCCGCCGTTTGCCGGGCCCGTTCCAGTGGGCTGCTGAACCAGCGCAGTGTCTGTAATGCTGCCGGAATCTTACGGTTCCGGAGCTGTTCAATGCCGGCTTCTGCAAGGGGGATATTGGTACGTCCCTGTAAGCGTTTCTGCAGGTTCCATTCAGTGGTTGCGTGGCGCAAGAAGTAAAAATCAGCCATGATCAGGGTGTCCCGGAGTGTCGGTCGGATTGCTTTGTTTGTGTGTTGCTATGGCGTGTGAAATGATGTCGCGCAGTTCTTTTGCAGCATGTTGCAGGCTGTGGTTTTCAGTCACATATTTTCGGGCGTTTAGCTGATATTGCGTTAACTGTTCAGGATGGCTGAGCAATCTATCCACGGCCCGTGCCAGGGCGACAGGGTCACGTGGCGGGCAAAGCATTCCGGTTTGGCCGTTTTCCACCACCGAGTGAACTCCGCCTTCATTGCCTGCCACGACAGAACAGCCTCTGGCCTGAGACTCAAGAAATGTCATCCCCAGCGCTTCATTAACCGCCGGCCAGAGGTTGATGCAAAAGTGTGGCAGGAGCTGTAATAACGCGTCGTTATCCTGTCGGCCGGCAAAACGGACTCTGTGATCGCCGCTGAACAGTGTTTCAACATCTTCCTGACGTTTACCGTCTCCGACGATCAGAAGCTGGAAATCTGCCTGAGTATTGTGAAGGGTTTCAGCCAGTAGCTCATAAGACTTGTACTTATCTCCGTCACGCATCATGGCAACCGTAATCAGCCAGGGCTTACCGGTATCAAGCCGGTAGGTGTGAGCCAACCGGGATTTATTCCCAATCAGTTCTGTGTCAGGCGTTGCTACGAAAGGCGCCAGCCGGTGCAGGGGGGAAGGCACCTGATGTTGGTAATAAGCGTTCAGTGCGATCTGATCAACTGGGTTGATGGTGCAGACTTTGCTGGCAGTGCTCAGCGCTGTGTCCAGTTGCCGGTGATAGGCTTGCCAGGGACCGCGGGCGCGTTTTTCCGCCCAGGAGGCTTCGCAGGCAATATAAGGAATATTCAGTGCTTTGCAGATTATCGGCCCCAGCAGGTCAGGGGCCTTATAGTAGAGATGATAGGTAAACCAGGCGTCCGGGCGGTAGCTCGTGCGTTGCCAGTGCTTAAGGAGCCGGTCCGCCAGTTTTTCTGCCAGCGCGATCATGCGCTGCTGGCGTTCGCTGTCTCCGGTTTTATCGAAGCTGCGTAGCTGGCTGGCAAGCTGTACATCAAAGCCGGCCAGTTGCAGGGCCTGTTGCAACAGGCGGGCTATTTGCCGGTCGCCGGATGGGTTTTTATGCCGGGGAGATTTTAGCGGGGCATAAAAAGCGATTTGTTGCATACAGGCTCCGGGGATCAGCTGCTCTGCGGGCTCTGAAACAAGTCAACCAACTGGTCGATGCCCTGCTCTACATCGAAGTTGTCCCGTAGATGGGTCTGGCCGGCTTTGCCCAGCGTATTCCGCAGTTCCGGTTGCTGAATCAGGGTGTGTAATGCTTCGGCCAGCTGTTCCGGTGATTCAGAGTCTACCAGCAGGCCATTTTCGCCGCTGGTAATCAGTTCCGGTATGCCTGAAATATTGGTTGCCAGGCAGCACAGTGCCTGGCTCTGGGCTTCCATCAGTACATTTGGCAGGCCGTCTCTGTCACCGTCGGCGATGATTTTACTGGCCAGTACAAACAGGTCACTGTTGCGGTAGGATTCGAGGACATCTTCCTGAGGCAGGGCCCCAAGCCAGCTGATGCGATCCGCAATCCCCAACGCTTCTGCCTGCGCCTGTAACGGCTTTAGCAGGGCGCCACCGCCAATGTGGGTGAAGTGCCAGTTAAGCTCGGCAGGTAGCATGGCGAAGGCTTTTAGCAGATCGTCGTAGCCTTTTTTCGGGACGGCCCGGCCAACACTGATAATTTTAACGGTTTCAGCCGGTGTCTCGGGTGCTGTTGTTTGCGGGTAGTTAAAGCGGTCAAAATCCAGGCCATGATAGACGAGTTGCACTTTGTCAGGGTCGTTACTCAGACTTTGCAGATAGGTATGGTTAGCTTTTGTGCAGGTAGCCAGCCATTCCAGTTCCTGAAGTTTTTCCCGCAATTCCCATTCTTCGGAGGTCCAGATATCTTTGGCGTGCGCTGAACAGCTCCAGGGAAGCTGGTTCAGTAAGGCTGAGTAACGGGTGACCGATGCCGGGGTATGCAGGAAATGTGCATACATCTGTTCGACACCTGCGGGCATTTCGGCCGTGAGTACCAGTGCCTGGCCAAAACGCCGGACGCGGTTGCGGCTCATGTCCCGTTTCAGGTCTTTCAAAAAAGCTTTTAATGTTTTGCAGAACGCCCGTTTGCTGATGCAGTGCCCCAGTGCTTTCAGTACCCGCAGAGGTTCCTGATGCAGATATTCGGGAAGGTAAATGACCCGGGCCTGAATTTGCCGGTGAATCGGATGGGTTTGCTTATCCGTTGGATGCCGGAGTGAAACCAGCGTGATATCCATGCCGCGTTTTTCCAGCGCGCGGATTTCCTGAGCAATAAAGGTTTCAGAAAGGCGTGGGTAGCCTTTCAGAATCAGGGCAATTTTTTTCACGTCAATCCTTATTGGTTGGCGGTATTCAGGTTAGCGGTTTAGCAGATCCGGACCTGCAAGCCACTGAATCTTCTCATGTTCATGGCACCAGGTAAAAAAGCGCTGTAAAAAGTCCCAGCAGGCGGGGTCATGGTCCAGATGATGAGTCATCAGGCCACAGGGTTCGGTGGCATCTATCTGGCCGGTACGTTTCAGCTGCAGGTGCCGGGTCAGTTTACTGATGATCTGTTCATCCCCGGCATAACCGCGGTTCTTCCAGTTGATGATGTCCAGATGCACATTCAGCTGCCGGATGTGTTGTGTGTTATCACTGTCAGGGCGGGGGCCCAGTACAGAGAGTTTCTCATAACCGATTTCTTTAAGTTCGGGGAGCAGTGCGTCCGATAGCCGGTTCCAGGGAGGAACCAGCATATCCAGATACTGCTCTTCGAAATGCCCGGATAAGCGTTGCCGGCCGGCAGTGAGGTCGGCACACAGCGTTTCCAGTGGGTAACAGCCGCCCAGCTCAACCTTGCGCATTCCCTCTGTGGCATGGCTCTGATGATTAATGCCGTGCTGTAATACGTAGCTGTAAGGACGGTTCGCAGGCTGACGGATACAGTCCAGACTGGTGTGCAGCTGTTGGGGAATAACCGCCAGATGTACCGGTATCTGAAACTCTCCGGCGAGCGTCAGCAGTTGCCGCAGGGCCGGCGTATCATGTGTGGCGTCATCATCCCGCCACCAGAGTTCTACAGGCGCTTCCCAACGCTGTAATTCCTGTTCCAGTGCTGACCAGCTCATAACGGTGCCTCTTTTTTACAGGTCTGCCTGTGCTGTTCAGCCCAGCGTTTGAGTAACTCAGCTGAATGCTGAGCGCCCTGCATATTTATGGCTGGCCGTTGGTGTTGCTGTTGCCGGGCCTGCAGAATTGCTGCTTTCAGCGTGTCTGCAGTCAGGGCATGTTCCCGGACAATGGTCAGCAGGCCTTTGGCTTCCAGTAACTGGCTGCGGGCGAGCTGTTCGGTTTCACTTTCGGCTTCGAATGGTACAACCACGGCAGGTGTTTCTGTTTGCAGCAAGTCCATAACCGTGTTGTATCCGGCCATTGATACTGACACCCGGGCCCGGCTCAGGCTGTCTATGAAGTCATCTGCCAGTTCAACGACCTGCAGGTTGTCGCAGTTATGTTTAGCCAATAACTCTTTGTCTTCAGGTGCCATATTCGGGCCGGTGATCAGTAACCACTGGCAACCGGCTTCAAAACCACTGGCGTGAAGTTGTTGGGCTGCTTGCAGAATTTCTTTGCCAACAGCGCCGCCACCGATTGACACAACGATCAGGTTCTCACGGGGTTTTGCCAGTGGTTTTTCCGGGCAAACATAGCCGCTGTAGGTTAGCTGGCGCTGAATCTGAGAGGCTTTGGCGAAGCTTTTTTCCAGCGGGGTGAATGCGGGGTCACCGTGAACCAGTACTTGGTCGTATTGCTGCTGAATCAGCTGAATGCATTCATCTTCCCGTTTAGGGCTGCGGGCCTGCAAAATATCCCGGATAGAGCTAACCATTAAGGGCGGCACCGGCTGATTAGCGGCCCATTCAAGTAATGGGGTCAGTTCAAAGCGCATTTGCCGGCGGCCAAAGGGGTAGGTTTCCGTCACAATGACATCCGGCTGCAGCTGATGACACAGCTCCAGCAGTTGCTGGCTGCGATTCAGTTTGTCTGCTGCGCTGAATTCGCTGCCATCAGCCTTTACCAGGCCGGAGAAACCGTTGTCGGCGCTTTTAACCGGATCGAGAAAATGCAGAGTGGCCGGCGCGAAGCTGATATGGGGAACAGGCACGCCGCCGAATATGACATCTGTCTGAACGCCGGCGTTAGCCAGTGCCTGAATTACCAGGGCGGAGCGACGAACGTGGCCTATACCCAAAAGGTACTGTACATAAAACAACACACGGGGAGTTGATGACGTCATAGATATTCCGCGGATGTAAGCTGACTAAGGTGTTTCAGTTTGGAGCCTGTTCGTTATCAATAAGTTCACCGAAACGGCGTGCAACAAAACTCAGGCCTTCGAGCATGCTTGAGCAGGAGTGCTCGGATGGGGGCTTTTGTGTAACCAGTGTCGCGATTGCCTGATGCATGTTTTCAACGCTGCGTTCACCGGCAAGGTCCAGTGCTGTCAGTAAGCCCAGGGACTGTGCCTTCGTGGCGCGGATCAGCTGTTCACGGCGGGGTTTGCTGCGGGGCAGAATCAGGGCCGGGCGGTCAAACGACAGAATTTCACAGAACGTGTTGTAGCCACCCATCGCAATAACCGCGTGGGCGCTGGCCATCAGGTGCTCCAGGTGAGAGCTGAATGTGACCGCTTCAACCTGTTCAAGGGTTTCGGCCCGTTGCAGAAAGCTGTTGCGTTCTGCAGTCGCCATGAACGGACCGAGGACAAACAGTGCAGGCATTGGCTGGGGGGCTGCTTCATAGGCGCGCATAACCCAGTCGATCATTTCGATGCCGTCACCGCCGCCGCCGGGTGTGACAAGAATGTAAGGCTGCTCAGGAATATTGATGCTCTGGGGGTCGATATTTTCCGGTAAGTGACGGGGCAGGTAACCGGAATACTGCATTTTATTATTGATGGCTGCAGAGTTGCCGCTTAAGCCTTCCAGTGGGTTGCCCATGCGTTGCGGACCATATACCCAGATTTCATCGTAAAGGTCTTCGAGTACCGGCCATACCTGCTTCTTTTGCCACTCGACTTCTAATAGTTCCGGATCATCCATGACATCACGTAAGCCGAGTACACACTGGGTCTTTGTGTTTTTGAGCATCTCAAGGGTGCTTTTCACTTCACCTTTTAATCCGGAGGGCTCTTTATCGACCAGGAAGATGTCCGGTGCAAAGGTTTTTGCCGTGTGCAGAATAATGGACTCACGCAGCGCCATTGTATCGGCGAGATCTATGTGCAGGCCCAGCGAGGTGTAATCGCCATTGTGCAGCTTGATGACGCCGGGGATACGGACAAAATCCACCCGGGCTTTGAAGTCAAACCGGCCAATAATCGGTGAACCGGTCAGGATCAGAATCGACAGACCTTTGTATTGATCCACCAGTGCGTGAGCCAGCGCGCGGCAGCGGCGCAGGTGGCCCAGGCCAAATGAGTCATGGCTATAAATAAGTAACCGACAATTATCGAGTTTATTGCGCACGAATTTGGCTCATGGGTCAATGAAAAGGGCTATCTTACAATCGACTAGATGGTAATTGATAGTCCCTGAGGGAACGGATGTTAACACGGGCTGTAAATTTACTGCGTTGTATCTATATATTGGTGCTTAGTGTGCTTCACACCACAAGCCGGCTGTGGTGTGAAAATCTTGTTGCCTGTCAGGAAGAGTCTGCATCAGCCCCGATTACGTTGGCTTTGTCATCGTCGATTTTGTCCTGTCGCCGGATTTCCGGGCTGGCTGTCAATGCAGCTGCACCGGCTTTAGCAATGGTTTGCTGCTGCAGAGCCGCTGCATCCGTTGATTTATCCAGTTCATCGGGCTGATCTGGCAGCAGAACATGTACTGAACGGTGTGCGAAGTGAATATCGTTGGCACTGAGCGCTTCTTTCACCAGGCGGTAGGCCTCACGGCGGATTATCCACTGTTCGCCCGGTACGCAGGTAAATTTCATGCGGAAGATCAGTGCAGATTCCTCAACCCGGATGACACCCTGAGACTTAAGCGGCAGAAGGAAGTGTGGTCCATACTCCTCATGTTCAAGCATCTTCTGGCCAACTTTCTTGATCAGTTTGCGTACCTGTTCAACATTCGTGTCATAGGCCAGACGGAATTCCAGCTTCATGGTGATCCAGTCACGGGAGAGGTTGGTCACGGTGGCCATTTCACTGAAGGGGATAGTCTGTACGGCACCCAGATGGTGGCGCAGGCGGATCGAGCGAATGGATATCCGTTCTACGGTACCCCTGAGGCCTGCAGCTTCGATATATTCACCCCGGCGGAATGCGTCGTCCAGCAGGAAGAAAATTCCGGAGATGACGTCCTGAACCAGTTTCTGTGCACCAAAACCTACAGCGATACCGACGATACCGGCACCGGCCAGTAAGGGTGCTATCTCAACGCCGGCAATGCTGAGTACAGTCAGTATCACGCATACCAGCAGGAATACGAGTAAGAAAGAGCGTACAAGTGGCAATAATGTTTCTGAGCGGGTCGCGCCGGCACCCCCGCCTTCACCTTCAAGGCTTGCCATGCCGTTATCTTCAACAAATGCATCGGCAGGTAAGTGACGCTCAATTGCAGACTGTATCACTTCCCAGACAGCATAAGCGATGACCAGAACGATGATGACATCTACGGACTTATCAATCATGTTGCCCAGGCTGGCCGCCAGCATCTCCCAGGTATCGTAACCGAAGCTGTTTATGACATGGTAAAGAACCGCTGAAATCAGAATGGTACGGATCGCAATTAAGGTGCGTTTGATAAATGTATCGCAACGGCGTTCAAATGAATGGCTCTGGAGCCAGGTGATGTCTTTCAGTTTGTTCAGCAGGACGAAAATAATACGGTCCAGGATTGGGAAGCTGATAGTGATCCACCATGCCGGTGTAATCTGATCTGCCTGGCTGTAATAGCCGAGGAACTCATTAGCTGCCCAGATGGCCCAGATAACCAGTAACCATATAGTAATGATTGTTGGCCACATCTGCCGGACATTTTGTGTAAACAGGGTAGACGCTTCACGGCCATCAGTGAACAGGTTTGTGATGGGCTTACGGTTGAGCACTATGAACATAATGGCAATGCTGTTCATGAGCAGCCCGTTCACTGGCACAATGAGGGCGAACATGATTGCATCGATACCAAACTGATAGAGTAACTGCCAGGATGTTGTTGAAATGTTGTAAACAGCAATAAAACCCACAGACCAGAAATAAAAGCGGCGGGCAAGGTGGCATTCAATGTTCATCAGGCGCAGGCCGGATGCATGGGGGGCCCAGATCAGTTGAGCAATAATGGCAAAGGCCCGGATGCTGATGACCATGTTTAGAATAGCGACTAAGGAAACCCGGTAGATATCTTCAGTATCGTACAGGGTGAGCGGAATGAGGTAAGCGACAACGCTAAAGACAGCCAGTGCTATATAGCTGAAGACGCACCGAAGCAGAAGAAGGCCGAGGCTTTGGCGCCAGTCCAGTGAGTTCTGTTCGGTAATGCGGTCGCACAGGCGTTTGAGTTTATAGCCGACCAGAGCCTCAATAAATAAAGCAATGATCATCATCGCTGTAAAGGTTAACAGTAGTTCAGTAAAGCCATCGGCTCCCTGGCCTTTGGTCATGTTGTGCCACATGGTGACAGTTTGTTCAGACCAGTTGTTAAGGCTGCGAATAAGCTGATCTTTTCGGTCTATTGCGTGTTGCATAAACAGAAATGATGCCATTTTTTCAGAAGAGTACAGGAATTCATCGTCACCGGAGCTGTCAGCGGCAAAAGCCGTTGTTGAAACGGATAACAACAATGCAAAGATAAGTGACCAGGTTTTTAGCATAGGTACTCTCGTTAATGGCTGGATAGCGGACCGTTCGCTATTCGCTGGCACCTGAGAATATATTATATCGCAAGTATTTCAGATGCCCTGCTGACAGATTGTCCTAGGGGAGCTGGTTTGGGTCAAGGGGTTGCATGTACAGGGCTGATTATTATGTTATTTCACTTAACCCGAAGGGGGGCAAAATGATAGTATCGGGCCCTTAAATTTAGGTTCTCAGGGAATAATGGTCATATGCTGTCGCTTGATAATGTCAAAATCGCCATCATAGGTTTGGGGTACGTGGGCCTGCCTTTGGCGGTTGAGTTTGGCAAACAGTTTCCAACCTTAGGGTACGACATCAGTGAACAGAGAATACGTGAGCTTAAGATGGGGCAGGATTCTACCTGTGAGGTAGAGTCTGAGCTGTTGAACAGCGCAAAGTATCTGACTTTCGCAGCGCAGGAGTCAGAGCTTACAGCGAGTAATGTGTATATCGTTACTGTGCCAACACCGATTGACGAACATAAGCGACCAGATCTTTCCCCTTTGATTGGTGCAAGTCAGCTAATAGCCCGTTATCTGAAGAAGGGAGATGTGGTCGTCTTTGAGTCAACGGTCTATCCGGGGACAACCGAGGAAGAATGCATTCCTGTTATCGAAGCTGAATCCGGCTTGGTTTTTAATCGTGATTTTTATGCGGGATATAGCCCTGAGAGGATAAATCCTGGCGATAAACAGAATCGGATATCTACCATTGTAAAAGTTACATCCGGTTCAACACCGGATATCGCTGATTTTGTAGATGATCTGTATAAAAGCATCATTACTGCTGGTACGCATAAAGCGTCTTCAATCAAAGTCGCCGAAGCTGCAAAAGTGATCGAAAATACACAGCGGGATGTGAATATTGCGCTGATGAATGAGTTAGCGATCATTTTTAATAAACTCGATATCAATACCCAGGATGTATTAGCGGCAGCTGGGACCAAGTGGAATTTCTTACCCTTTAAGCCAGGCCTGGTCGGGGGACACTGTATAGGTGTGGACCCTTATTACCTTACCCATAAAGCTCAGGCTGTTGGCTATCATCCGAATATGATTCTTGCAGCTCGCCGAATTAATGACGGGATGGGCCACTATGTTGCCGGTGAGATGATTAAGGCAATGGCTAAGAAAGGTATTCCGTTGAAAGGTGCAAAGGTACTTGTGTTAGGTTTGACCTTTAAAGAGAACTGTCCGGATATCAGGAATACTAGAGTGATAGATATGGTTCGGTCGCTAGAAGAGTACGGTGTTGATGTGGTTGTATGTGATCCATGGGTGAATGCGGAAGATATCGAATATCAAATTGATTTTATGAGTGAAATACCAAATGAGACGTTTGATGGTTTAGTTGTAGCAGTTAAACACAGGGTGTTTGAAAATTATAAATTAGGCGCTTATGTGAAAGAAAAGTCGGTGATTTATGATTTGAAGGGAATAGTTGATGAAAGTTTTGTCTGTGAGCGATTGTGACTTGTTAGTGAGATTTTCGAGTTATTAATGTGATTAAAAAAATCTTATATTCCTCTCTGGCTTTGAATCTAGGTTTGCTTTTAGGTCGGTTTTTAGGGTTTTTTAGAGAGGCGGTTATCGCCGATAAATATGGTGTTTCTCTTGAAGCAGATATTTTAGTTCTAATCCTTACTGTTCCAGATATGCTGGTAAATATTTTGGTTGGCGGAGCCTTAGGTGTCGTTCTTATTCCAAGGTTTTCAAAGAACCCTGAAATGGCGATAAATTTACTCTATCAAGCGATTTTGATGATAGGGGGCGTTGCTATAGTTTTAACGGCAGTTTTCGTTTTCTTTTCAGCAAATATATTAGGGGTTTTGGTACCAGGTTTTAGTTCGGACCGTATTGAGAAAGCTTCTGAAGTATTGAGGTTAGTACTTTGGCTTATTCCTCTAACTGTGCTGTCAGGGGTTGTAACAGCATATTTACATTCAAGGAATCGGTTTGCAGTTGCGGCTTTGGGTACTTTTATTATTAATTTTACTATTATATTAGGGCTGGTTTTTTATGCGGATGAGTATGGGCTGATTGGCGTTGCATGTTTTGTATTAATTGGCGGCCTTTTACGTCTCATGAGTCAATTGTGTTTAGTAGATATAAGAACGTTGATTGTTTCGTCATTTAGCCCTTTTCTTCTGAATAACGGTTTTTTTAAAAAATATTGCCAGGCACTGGTCTCCGGTAGTCTTCTATTGTTTTTACCAGTGATCGGTAGAGCTATATCTTCGTTTTCAGGTGATGGTAGTGTTGCTGTATTCAATTACTCCATAAAGTTGGTTGAATTTCCTCTGGCTATTGGTGTTACTTTTCTCATTGCTGTTTTGTATCCTCGTTTAGCGGCGTGTTATAAAGCTGATATGGCTCAGTATAAGTTGCTAGTGTGTTATGGAGTCAGGGCTGTGTTAGGGATGTCTTTAATTGTATTAACAGCATTGGTTTTAGGGGTTGATGAATATGTTCAGTTCGTTTTTGGTTATGGTGGCATTTCAGCTGAAAAAATGACAGAGATATCCTATTTAACTGCTGTAGGATTATTAAGCTTGCCACTACAAGGGTTATCAATTTTTTTTACTGCAGTATTTAACTCTAAAGAGAAGACGTATTTGCCAATGTATATTAATTTAATTGGCGTATGTGCGTTTGTATCTTTAAATTTATCAGGTCTTTTAGGTGATGGACTTGATTCCATTATGTGGGGGTTGTTTTGTTGTTATTTAATGATTGTGTTTATGCAGTTGGTGGTTATAGGTGTTGACGGTTTTGTAAAACTTAGAGATGTGTTTGAAATTAAATTTTTGATTGGTCTCGCATTTTGTGTTGGTGTTTTGATGTTCGGGTTGTCGTCACTGTTAACAATCCTTTCATCATGGGGAGCTGTAATAGGAATAGCTGTTATGACATCGTTAGCGATAGGGTTGTTGGTCATTTTAGACGCCAATGCAAGAACGCTTATTCTCAGAAGGCTGTATAGTAAATGATTACATTCATGTTGATTACAAATAGTGTTGATATTGCATCATATGCTGAATCTTGTGGGGTTGGACGAATATTCGTAGATTTAGAAAGGATAGGCAAATTTGAGAGGCAGGGGCATTTAGATACAGTTATTAGCCAGCACTCTATACATGATGTTGAAAATATAAAGAAAAGCTTAAGAAAAGCTGAGCTTCTGGTGAGGCTAAATCCGCTTCATAGTGATACAGCTAATGAAATTGATCAGTCTATTGAAGCAGGGGCCGATTTATTAATGTTGCCAATGTATCGTGATGCTGAAGAAGTGAAAAGATTCACAGAGCTGGTAAATGGACGAGCTGCGGTAGTTCCTTTGCTGGAAACATATGATGCCGCAAAATGCATTGATGATGTTGTTAACATAAACGGTGTAAGCGAAATTTATATAGGCTTGAATGATTTACATATAGATATGGGGCTTAGTTTTATTTTCGAACCTCTGGCGATGGGTTTGGTAGAAGACTTGGCTAAAAAGATTTCTGGTGCAGGCTTGAAGTTTGGTTTTGGAGGGATTGCAAGAGTCGGTGAGGGAGCAATACCTGGGGAAATGGTCTTGGCTGAGCATTTACGTTTAGGATCTTCTTCAGTTATCTTGTCGAGAACCTTTCATAGAAATAGCGATAATATGAATGACTTCAACGCAAATATAAATCTTGGACTAGAGCTTGCAAAGCTTAGAGAAGCTGAAAGATGTTTGGCATTAAGGAAGAAGGCAGAGTGTGAAGCTGATTTTAATGACTTTAGAAACAGTGTGCAGAGTCTCGTGTTAAATAAGGGGGAATGATGAAACGAATATTTGATGTTTTTGTTTCTTTGTTTTTATTGGTTTTGTTTGCGCCCATTTTTTTGATCATCTCTGTTTTAATTAAGGTTGATTCACAAGGTCCGGTGTTGTTTAAACAAGTTCGCATTGGCAAGAATGGCAAAAATTTTAATATCTATAAATTTCGGAGTATGAAAGGTGGCGCCGAAAGCACAGGGCCGCATTTTACTTCCAAAAACGATGTTAGGATAACGTCGATCGGAAAAATAATCAGAAAATCCAGTTTGGACGAAATCCCGCAGCTATATAACGTGCTGGTTGGAGATATGAGTTTAGTTGGGCCTCGACCAAATGTACCCTTGCAAAGGGAAGAGTATACAGAAAGGGAATGGTGTAAAAGGAATAGTGTCAGGCCTGGAATTACTGGTTTGGCACAGGCTACATTGCGATCATCGGCAACAAAGCAGCAAAGAACTAATCTGGATTTAGAGTACGTAGAGAATGCCTCTTTTTTTTACGATATGAATATTTTGTGCCTTACGGTTAAGCAAGTAGTTTCTAGGGGAGGCAATTAGCAATGTGTGGTATTTATGGCTATTTTGATAGTGAAAAAAACACCATTTCTGATAGTACACTAAAAGAGATGGGGAATGTTATAGCCCATCGCGGTCCTGATGGTAATGGATGCTTTCATGATTTGGAAAAAGCTGTTGCTGTTGGTAATCAGAGACTCGCAATACTTGATCCTGAGCATGGAGAGCAGCCGTTCTACTCTACTGATAGATCAATAATCGTCGTTCAAAATGGAGAAATCTTCAATCACGTTGAGTTGGCGCAAGGCTTGAAAGGAACGTCTTTTGAGTGTGAAACAAATTGTGACACGGAAGTAATATTACGCCTCTATGAAAAGTTAGGCGTGGATGGCTTAAACCTATTGAATGGAATGTTTGCTATAGCTATCTACGACAGAAATATAGATGCTATGTACCTGATTAGGGATCGGGTTGGAGAAAAGCCACTTTATTATACTTTTCAAGATGGGCGATTGGTTTTCGGGTCGGAAATAAAATCTATATTGCAGGTATGTGATGACAAAGAAGTTAGTGCATCGGCATTAAATCAGTATTTAGCTTTTAATTATGTTCCGCCACCTTTGACTATGTTTGAGGGGGTTAAACATGTTATGCCAGGATGTAGAGTTAAAGTAACCAGATATGGTTTAGAGGAAAGTAGTTGGTGGGATCTGGCAGCTGTAAAGCCTGAAAATAAGCCTGAACCTGAACTGATTGATGAGTTTAATCAGATATTGAGTGACGCAGTTAGAATTAGATTAAGATCGGACGTGCCTTTTGGGGCGTTTTTGTCTGGAGGAGTTGATTCAAGTACAGTCGTTGGATTAATGAGTAAATATCTTAATGATCCGGTGAAGACTTTTTCAATAGGCTTTAATGATCCTAAGTATGATGAGTCACCATACGCGCAGCAAGCTGCTGATTTGTTCAATACTGATCATATAATGCAAAAAGTCGAGGCTAATACATTGGATTTATGGCCTTTAGCTACATACCACTGTGACCAGCCTCATGGGGATGTGTCTTTCTTGCCAACATATAAAGTAGCTTCTTTGGCAGCAGAAAAAGTAAAAATGGTGCTTACCGGTGATGGGGCTGATGAGCTATTTGCCGGTTATGATAAGTACAAAAATTACTTTAATGATGAGACCTTAGGGCTTTCTGATGAAGCTTTTAAAGAAAGTTATTTGAAGAATATTTCTCTTTTTGATGCTGATGATCGTAATTCTTTATATTCTGACGCGTTGCGTGAGAAAGTTGGAGAAGTCGACGTAATTGGTGTTATTGATGACCTATGTAATAGGTCAAGGAATATGGACAGAATTAATCAGGCGCTCTATATTGATACGATGTTATTATTGCCTGGTAATAACTTAGTAAAACCTGATCGAATGGGGATGGCTGTTTCTTTAGAGAACCGTGCACCATTTCTCGATTATAGGATGGTAGAGTTTTCGTTTTCTATCCCTGGTAAGTTGAAATTAAAAAACGGCGTGACTAAATATTTATATAAAAAAGCAGTGTGTGACTTAATCGGAGATGAACTGGCATATAGAAAAAAACAAATGTTCACTGTTCCCGTTGGTGATTGGTTTAAGTCAGAACTAAAAGATTTGTGTGAAGATTTGTTGTTGTCAGAGAAAGTTCGAAAGAGAAATCTGTTTGATTATGAAAAAGTCGCAAAAATGTATAGTGAACATTGTGACTCTATTACTAACTATACAAGGGAGCTGAGAGCGTTAATGGCGTTAGAAATATGGTACAGGGAGTTTATTGATAAATGATTAAGTCTGTAAGTGAAGGCTGATATGGTGTTATATCTGTTCGCTTTTTATAGTGTGCAATAGCTTGCGTCAGTGAGAGAAAGTTATGAGTTGTTTTTAGGTTGAGCGTTTAGTTGAGCTTTTGCCTGATTATTCTGTATGTTTATGTGTTGATGCGGTAGTTGTTACTTAAGTTTATTTGTTATTCGTTTGAGACAAATTGTGGACCACAGTGTCGATGTGATGTGATTATACATTTTTTTGTGAGGCGAGGGTGCTCATGATCTCAGGCATGTTTAAAATATACTAAGTGGCATTTTAATTATTTTATGTTTGAGATGTTAAGGATGTCAGGTAGTTATTGTGAGCTTGAGCAATTTTGAAGATTGGTGGTAATTAATTTAAATTGTTTGGTTATGTCGTTGTTGAAGAGAGAGTGAACGTTTTTTCGTTCAGGGTTTTGCTTGATCAGTTGCCTTAATCATTAACAAAAAATACAAGACTTAAGTGGTCTGCTTTGATTAGTTGAACGTTTGGCTAAGTTGCGAGAATGCGAATGCGAATAATATCAAAATTAGATGTTAAGCCTCCTTTTGTAGTAAAACCTGTGCACTTTGAGGGGTTGCGAAAAGTGGGAACCCCTGCTGATTTGGCTGCTAAGTACTATAGCCAGGGGGCGGATGAAATATTTTATATCGATATAGTGGCTTCGCTGTATCAGCGAGAAATTTTGTTAGATGAAATTTCTGCTTTCAGTGAAGGGGTCTTTGTGCCACTTGGCGTAGGCGGCGGAGTAAGAAGTATCGATGATATGTCACAACTGTTCCATAGTGGCGCAGATAAAATTGTACTTAATACTCATGCATTACAAACTGACCCCGGGTTAATTGATAGAGCTGCAAAGATGTTTGGTGCTCAGTCAATAGTTATAAATATCGAGGCTAAGTCCTTGAATGGCGACTGGGTATGTTATAGTGATTGTGGCAGAATACCCTCTTCTCGAACTGTAAGCTCTTGGGTGGATGAGGTTATTAACCGTGGTGCTGGCGAGATTTTGATACAGTCTGTAGACCGTGATGGGCGTCAAAAAGGCTATGATTTAGACTTGATAAAAAATGTAGTCGACAGATCACCTATTCCAGTTGTGGCATCAAGTGGTGCAGGTTCTAAAGAGGATGTACTGGAACTTGTTAAAGCAACGGGAGTATCAGCAATAGCCATATCATCTGTGCTTCATTATGAGCTTGAAACTATAGATAGTATTAGAGCTTATCTTAAAGATCATGGTATAGAGGGCGTTTAATGTCAAAGTTTGTTGGTATCGTAGATTATGGTGTGTCAGGAAATTTAGAGAGTATTTATCGTGCAGTTTCTTTAACAGGTGAAAAGGTTAAAGTTATTAATGCCGCTAAAGATCTTAAAAAAGCAAGTCATATTATTTTGCCTGGTGTTGGAAGCTTTCCTGATGCGATGAATAGCTTGAGTAAATCAGGGTTGTTAGAAGAATTAACATATCAGCTTGATTATAAGCCTACGCTAGGGATTTGTTTAGGTATGCAAATACTTGGGCGTTTGGGCTTTGAGTATGAAACAACAAGAGGGATTGGTTTTTTCAACGCGGAAGTTAAGCCTATAATATGTGAAAAAGCTGTACCTCATATGGGATTTAATGAAATCGAAGTTTCGGCAGAGAATCCCGTTCTTAAAGATTTAGATAAGAAAAAATTCTACTTTATGCACTCGTTTGAAGTTGTAAATTATACTGATGTGGCTGCGCTGACAACGTATGCAGAACATAAGATAGTAGCAGCGATATCTAAAGGACTTGTTACTGGAGTTCAGTTTCATCCAGAAAAGAGTCGAGAGCAGGGTATAAAATTATTTGAAAACTTTGTGAGTTATTGAGCATATTATGACTGAATTAACGGGTAAATATGGACTTCCTCTTGAAGTTAAGTTTTGTAAAAAATGTACAATGAATAATCAGCGGCCTGCTTCAACAGTTGAGTTTAAGCAAAAAGCTGATGAGAAGAAAAAAACCCTGGCGTTCGATGATGAAGGGGTTTGTGATGCATGTAGATACGCAGAAAAAAAGAAGAATATTGACTGGTCTACCAGAGAAGCTGAACTAGAAGAGTTGTGTAACCGCTTTCGTCGCAACGATGGCCGATATGATGTAGTTGTTCCCGGGAGTGGAGGGAAAGATAGTGTGCAGGCCGCGCACATGTTGAAGTATAAGTATAATATGAATCCTATACTCATAACATGGCCTCCAGCGTTGTATACTAAAATAGGACGTCAAAATTTTGAAGCTTGGCTAGACGCTGGTTTTGCAAATTATACGTACAATCAAAATCGTAAGTTGCATCGATTTTTAACTAAGTCTGCTTTTGAAAATCTTGGTCATCCTTTTCAGCCATTTATTCTTGGGCAAAAAAACTTAGCGCCTCGGTTGTCTGTACTTCTTGATATCCCTTTAGTTATCTTTGGTGAAAATGAAGCTGAGTATGGTAACGCTATCGAAGATAATGAAAAACCGACTAGAGATAATAAATATTTTTCTTCCGAGGAAAGTATTTCTGACCTTGTTTTAGGCGGTGTTCCCGCAATCGAGTTAATAGAAAAATATGATTTTAAACTCTCTGATTTGGAAGCCTACTTTCCAGTTAATCCTCATGAATTAGATAGGGTTGGGACTGAAGTTCATTATTTGGGATATTATGTTAAGTGGCACCCACAAGAAACATATTATTACTCAGTAGAAAATACTGATTTTGAACCAAACTATCATAGAACAGAGGGAAGTTTTAGTAAATATAGTTCCCTGGATGACAAAATTGACTGGTTACATTATCACACTACAACGATAAAGTTTGGTATTGGTCGGGCAACATATGATAGTGCTCAAGAAATCCGTAATGGCGATATTACTCGTGCGGAAGGAATTAGTTTAGTAAAACGTTTCGATGGTGAATTTCCTGAACAATATATAGTAGATTGTTGTAACTATATGGGGATTACGATTGATAGATATCATGATGTTATAGAAAACTTCAGAAGCCCTCATTTATGGCAAAAGAAATTTGATAAATGGGAACTGGTAAATCCAATTTGGAAGAGTGAAGTTTAAAAGGTAGCTGATGAAACAACAGGTTAGAGTTATTTCTCGTTTAGATGTTAAAGGCCCCAGACTTATAAAGGGGGTGCATCTGGAAGGGTTAAGGCCAGTTGGTGAGCCTAATGATTTTGCAAAACGGTACTATATGAGTAGCTCGGATGAGTTACTGTATATTGATGTTGTTGCTAGTTTGTATGGTCGCTCGAACATGAGCGAAATTGTTGCACAAACAACGGATTCTTGCTTTATTCCAGTCACCGCTGGAGGAGGGGTACGGTCAGTAGAGGATGTCAGGATTCTTCTGAACTCTGGCGCGGATAAAGTTGCAATTAATACTGCTGCAGTCAGTCGTCCTGATCTCTTAGATGAAATCGCAAATGAATTTGGTTCTCAATGCCTTGTTTTATCGATAGAAGCCAAGCAAACGAAAGACGGTACGTGGAGAGTATTTACTGAGAGTGGGCGTGAGCCGTCAAAACTTGATGCGGTTGCCTGGGCTGTTGAAGCATGTAATAGGGGAGTTGGTGAAGTTCTGATTACTTCTATTGACAGAGAAGGCACCGGGAAGGGGTTTGATATAGAACTGACGCAAAGTATTGTGGATGCAGTCACTGTACCTGTTATTGCTAGTGGGGGATTTGGTAAACTTGACCATATCGATAACGTTCTCAGAACCGGTGTTGATGCAATTGCGATAGCTGATGGGTTTCATTTTAATAAGTTTACTATTTCTGATGTCAAGAAAAGAGTTTCAGAAGCAGGGTACCCTGTGAGGATGTAATGTGAAGTTAGCTTCGGTTCTGGATTATGGTGCTGGCAATGTAAAAAGTCTGTCCCGTGCATTGATTGCTGCTGGGTATGATCGTGTGCAATTAATTGATCAGCCTGAGCAATTAAATGAAGCAGATAACTTATATATCCCCGGGGTTGGTTCGTTCTCGTCAGCAACAGAAAAATTACAGAGTAATGGGTTGTTTGATGCAGTATTGGAACATGCTAACTCGGGTAAACCTCTGATAGGTATTTGCTTAGGTATGCAGCTTTTAGCAACAAGTGGGAATGAGTTTGGAGTTAATCCCGGGTTGGGTTTGATTGATGGCACGGTTGATTTAATTCCCGATGTTGTACAGGGTAGAAATGTTTTGCCTGTAATAAATTGGATAGATGTTAAATTAAATACGAATCCTACATTTAACTTAGACTCATGTAAGGATCCTTTTTACTTTGTCCACTCTTACTATTTTAAGCTGAATAATGAGCGGGATTTAGTGGCATACTATGAGAGAGGAAATAGTAAAATTGCTGCAATCGTCCAAAAAGATAACGTTATTGGATTTCAGTTTCACCCTGAGAAAAGTGGTCTGGCTGGTATAAAACTGTTAAAAAATACGATGAGTATTTAGTAGAAGGTGAAGTATGTCTGTATGGCTTAGCTGGAATGAATTAAATTTACGCTGTAAAGAAAAAAGTAAAATATATCTTTATGGCCGTTCTGAAGATTGGGTTCACAAGGCTATAAAAAAAATCACGGCGAATATACATGGTATAGTCGACAGGGATATTACGTATCATGGTACGGAATATTTTGGTTTGCCTATATCACCTATCGAGAAGATAGATTGCTCAGATTCCCCGTTTTTCATTATCACCGCAGGTGAGTTTGAAGGGATTGTGGATACTCTCGAAAATATGGGGCTTAAATCTGGAGTTGATTTTTGTTGCTCACCCGATTTTAGAGATTACAGAAAAATTAAAGATTTCCACGAAAAAAACTTTGAGGTTTTGATCGCAAGCTCTGATTATAATGACCAAACCCGTGCCAGATCTAGTCGCGTGGGGGGAGGGCTTTTTAAATTTAATACTGCGACTAAAGAATTTACAAAGCTTGTCAAGGGATCTTTTAGACAGTTTGAATATTATAACGGGTTTATTGTTGCTGTAGATTACGTTGAAAGAGAGTTAGTATTCATTAATTCTGATTATGTTGTAGAGAAAAGAATATCTTTACCTAAACCAAATTATTGTGGTTTGGCAATAGATGAAGTTAATAATACCGTTTATATTGCTAATGCAGGTGATGACTCAATATTAGTAATTAATGAGCCGCTTTCCTTAAATTTGACTATTACTGAACTGAACTTTTTAAGTCGTGAGGGGAGTAATCGAGAAGCTCATATCAATGACTTAGAACTTTATGATGGCAAATTATTATTTAGTTATTTTTCTAAGTCTGGAAACTATAAGCTAGGCGTTTTCGATGGCGGCGTTTCACATTATGACCTTCAGAGCGACGAATTGGCAACTGAGTGTATTTCTGGGTTATGGAAGCCTCATAGTCCGAAGGTCATAGGTGGAAAATTATGGGTTCTTGATTCGATGCGTGGAAGCCTGGTCAGTGGCTTTGGTAATGAATGCTACAATATAGGTGGCTTTGCCAGAGGACTGGATGAATATCAGGGTGTTATGGTAGTAGGGCAGAGTCAGGATATGTATCTTTCAGATCGTGTATCGCAAGGCAGTGTTGTATCTGTAGATTCCGGCATCCACTTATTTGATACTGATAGTAAGGCTGTTCGCTTTATACCGATAAATACGATTATGAATATCCATGATATTAAGGTTATAACACATGTATAACGATGTCTTTCGGCCGTTGCCGCCGTTATCTCAAGAGCTTGAAGCACTTATTGATAAGAAAGTTCACATTGATGAAAAGTATTCACTTCCAAAGAACGTTCAGTACTGTAAGCGTTGCGTTATTTCAAATCAAAGGCCCCGTATAGGCTTCGTTGACGGAGTCTGTAATGCTTGCCGGTATTGGGAGTCAAAAGACAACTCGATTGATTGGAATGAGCGGGAGGCCCGTCTTCAGGAAGTATGTAATAAACATCGCCGGAATGACGGACGTTTTGATGTGTTGGTGCCGTCTAGTGGTGGTAAAGACAGCGTATATGTCGCTCACATACTGAAAGAAAAGTATGGAATGAATCCCCTTACCATGACATGGGCGCCGCATGTATACACTGAAATAGGTTTCAGAAATTTACAGGCGAAAATTCATAGTGGGTTTAATAATATATTATTATTTCCTGATGGATATACACACCGGTTAATGACCCGGTTGTCTACTATTTTGATTGGTGATCCTTTCCAGCCATTTATCTATGGCCAATCGTATTTACCATTAAAAATAGCAGCTGCTTATGGAATAGATTTAATTTTTGATGGTGAAAATGGAGAAGCTGAATATGGTGGTGATGCATCGGTAGAAAATGCAATTGGGTTTTGTGCTGATGATGCCGATGAGTATTGGTTATCCGGTTTTCCCATTGATGAATGGAAAAATCATGGGTTCTCCGAGAAGGATTTGAACATGTATATGCCTCCAAGCTCTGAAGAGCTGGAACGGTGCAAAGGAATAGAGCGGCATTTTGCCAGTTATTATTTAAACTGGCAGCCTCAGAAGCATTATTTTTATTGTGCTGAGCATACAAATTTTCTTGCAAACCCGGAAGGTCGTTCTGAAGGAACCTTTTCTAAGTACGCATCACTGGATGATCAGATCGACCCGTATCACTACTATTTCGCCTTGCTAAAATTCGGGATATCACGGTGTACTTCAGATGCTGCTCATGAAATTAGGGAACACTTAATCGATCGTGATGAAGGCGTTGCATTAGTACATAAATATGATACTGAATACCCAAGCGAGAAAACTAAAAATACATTTTTAGAGTACTGCGGCCTTACACCTTCTCAACTGGCGCGTATTGAAAATAGGTGGCGGAACGAACGGCTCTGGAATAATGACAATGGGGTTTGGAAGTTAAATGGTCAGGTAGGATTTTAATCCTACCTTTCAGTATTTTTTAGTTGGTAATTAATTTGGATAAGTTGCGTATAGTTCTGTGTTGTTATGGTGGAGGCCATGTTCAGTCGTTAGTTCCTGTCTATAAAGAGCTAATAGCCAGGAACTGCTGTGACATTTTAGTTATTGGTTTTTCTACAGCAAGACAAGAGTTTGAGAAGCACGATATCCCTTGTGTCGGTTATGATGTATTTGAGTCATATATTCAGTATGAAAAATATGACTTTTCTGCGTTTAATATTCCGCACTCAGCACATCCTTCGATTACGGATAACGAAAATAGCGCTTATTATCATGTAGGTATTCAGGACCTTATTAGGAAGTACGGAGCAGATGAGGCCTTAACTAAATTTATAGGTGATGGACGAATATGTTTTGAACCTGACTTAACGATGGAAGAGTTTTTGCTAGCGGAAAAGCCTGATATCGTTGTTAGTACAACCAGTCCTCGTTCAGAGTTGGCAATACATAAAGCTGCTAAACGTCTCGGGATTAAAAGTGTCGCTGTGTCAGATTTATTTTTAATTCAGGAGTCTAAGTATATTTGTGCAAGTGATTATGCATCAGATGTTACTGTAATCTCAGATTATGTGAAAGATTATTTGTTAGGGTTTCCAAATATCGATGCAAAGGTACATGTGACTGGAAATCCAGCGTTCGACCAGTTGTTTTCAAAAGAATTTGAGCAAAATGGTGCTGAACTCAGACAGCGTTTGGGGATTCCGGCTGAAAGTAAACTGATCACCTGGATTGGATCACCTGGAGGAGTCTCCTTAAGAGGCTTGCATTTTGCTGATGTTAATGAAGTTGCTAAAAAGCTCAGGGCAATATGCGAGGATACAGAGCTTTATTTTGGAATAAGGCCTCATCCTAATAGTAACTATCATAGTTTAAAGTTAGGTCCGAAGGGGCATTTACTTGATAATAGATATCCTATAGAAAGTATAGTCTGGGCATCCGATGTTGTTGTTTTTGAAACATCAACTGTTGGGTTGCAAGCAGCGTTGATTGGTAAGTTTACTGTCGCTATAGGTGAAGAAGACTACCCCCCATACCAAAAATTAGGTCTGTCTGTACGGGTTTCAAGTATAGATGAGCTTCCTCAGGCAATTAATAAATTAGTATTGCCAAGCTTATCAGGCTTTTTGCCAGAAAGTTTAGGTGTTTCAGCTAAATTGGTTTCTGATGTAATATTAGATAATTGATATTTCTGTCTGCTGGTTTTATTAGCTTGTACACATACCTTAAAACTAGGTGAAAAGGAGATGTAGTGAATATATATGCACTGATTCCTGCAAGGGGGGGATCTAAAAGGCTACCTAATAAGAATATAAAGGTATTAGGTTCAAAAACACTTATTGAATTATCGATAAGTACGGCTGAAGAATCTGGTTGCTTTAATAAAATAGTTGTCTCGAGCGATTCTGATGAGATTTTATCTTTGGCTTCAAAAGCAAATGCTGTTACACATCCTCGATCAGAAAATGCATCAAAAGACTCCGCCAGCATAATTGAGGTTGTTCTTGAAACCCTGAATTTTATTAAAAGCAATGGTGATGAAACACCAGATGCAATCATGATTTTGCAACCAACTTCGCCGTTTCGTACCACTGAAAGCATTATAAAAGCAGTTGATCTTTTTGTGTCGAATAGTGCAAAACACTCAGTTGTTTCTGTTAGTCCGGCAAAACCACATCCTTTATGGACAAAGACTCTAGATAAACAAGGTAATATTTCTAGTTTCATTAGTGATTTTGATGAAACTATTCAGAGTCAGGGGTTATCGGATATATATGCTTTAAATGGGCTTCTTTATCTTTTCCCTGTCACTGATTTTCTATCTTCTAAATCTTTTTATACGACTCCGACAAAGGGATTGATAATTAACTCATCGATTGAATCTTTGGATATTGATACACCTGATGATTGGGCAATAGCTGAGGCTGTCTATAATGCAAGAATTTGACAAAACTGTACCAGAGCACTGTTATGTAATAGCCGAAGCCGGTGTTAATCATAATGGCTGTGAAAAATTAGCATTTGATATGGTTGATGTTGCAGTCAGTGCGGGTGCTGATGCAATAAAATTTCAAACTTTCACAGCAGAAAAGCTTGTTACTGCAGCTGCAAAAAAAGCAAAGTATCAAGTAGATCAGGTTGGTGAAGGTAATCAACTTGAAATGCTGAAATCATTAGAGTTAACAGAAGAGTCTCATAGAAAACTATCAGATTATTGTAAATCCAGAGATATTGATTTTCTTTCGACCCCTTTTGATGAATCTGCGGCTGATTTTTTAATTGGCCTAGGTTGCAATAAAATTAAAATCCCTTCAGGCGAAATTACTAATATACCTTTTATAAGGTACCTGGCAGCCAAAAACATACCTTTGATTTTATCAACGGGGATGTCTGACTTATCTGAAGTGTCAACTGCTGTTAATGAAATTAAATTAGTACGGCAGGCTTTAGGATTTAACAGTCCGTTATCAGAAGCATTATCATTGTTGCATTGTACTTCTAATTATCCGACTCCTTTATGTGATGTTAACTTACTTGCCATGCAGACCCTGGCGTCTACCTTCGGGTTACCTGTAGGGTATTCTGATCATACAGCCGGTACTTTTGTGGCTCCATTAGCCTGTGCTATGGGAGCGAGCATTATTGAAAAGCATTTTACTTTAGATCGAACCATGGACGGGCCGGACCATGCCGCTTCACTAGAGCCTTGTGAGCTACATTCAATGATTCAGGATATAAGAAACTATCAGTTAATTAAGGGCTCTGGTATTAAGGCGCCTGTAGAGTCTGAACTGGATACACGTATAGCTGCCAGAAGAAGTGTTGTTTTAGTAAATGATATATCTGCAGATACAAAACTTACTATTTCTGATCTTACTTTAATGAGACCGGGGAATGGCATAGCTCCTGCAGACTTGGATAAGCTCATAGGGCTAACTTTAACTCGTGATATGGTGGCGGGTAGTACGCTTGAATGGGATGATATCAGAAAAAAATGAGACGTATTTTATATATAACAGGTACTAGAGCTGATTTTGGGCTGATGCAGAGTACTCTTGATAAAATTAATGCTGCCGATAATCTTGAGCTTGGAATAGCCGTTACAGGGATGCATTTATGTAAGCAGTATGGAAATACTATTGTTGATATTGAAAAATCGGGTTTACCTATAGTCAACCGATTCGCGGTAAATCTTGGTTCTGACAAACCTTCCATTATGGCTAAGTCGATTGCTGATGAGCTGAATGGTGTTGTTGATACGATTGAGAACTTCAAGCCTGATATATTACTTTTGCTAGGCGACAGAGGAGAAATGTTAGCAGCTGCGATAGCTGGGTTACACTTAGGCATTCATATAGTTCATATACATGGGGGAGAGTTATCCGGGACTGTTGATGAGCCAGTGAGGCATGCTATTTCCAAATTATCACACTTTCACTTTGCTTCTACTCAAGGGGCGCGCCAGAGATTAATTAAAATGGGTGAGAAAAGTGATAATGTATATGTCACAGGGGCTCCAGGACTTGATGATGTTGTGAATATAAGTTTTTCTACCCGGGATGAGTTTTTGCTCCAGAACGGGTTTGACCCTAATCAGAAATGCGCTTTGGTTATTTTCCATCCGGTGGTACAGGAGTTAGACGACATTGAGAGACAGACTCTTCAGCTAGCCGAAGCCGTAGCGTCGATTGATGATCTTCAAATTTTATTCTTGATGCCTAATTCAGATATCGGCGGTGAATCTATCCGTATGGTCCTTAATGGCTTCTCTGGTTCATTTCGCTTAGTAGAGCATTTATCGAGAGAGACGTACCTCCAGTGGCTCAAGCATTCAGATGTCATGATTGGCAATTCAAGTAGTGGTATATTAGAAGCTGCGAGTTTTGATACGCCTGTTATTAATATAGGTGATCGTCAGTTTGGTAGAGAACGAAGTGCAAATATAACTGATGTCTCCGTAGATTTTGAAGTGATCAGACACAGTACCATCAAACAGTTACAAACAAGTAAAACTCCTGTTGATAATATATATGGTGATGGTTTTGCCGGTGAAAAAATTGTGGAGTTGCTTCAGAACATCTCATTAGATAAACATATTTTGAAGAAAATAAATGCATACTGATTACTTTATTCTCGGTGCAGGTGGACACGCCAAAGTAGTCTTGGATTTGATGGCTTGTTTATCAATCAGGCCCTTGGTTTATGATAATAATATAGAGTTGAAAGGCTCTATTGTTTTAGGCTACGAAATAGAATATTTAGATAGCTATAGTGAATTGCCAAAGATTGGGCATATCGCAATTGGTGATAACCATATTCGTTTTACATTAACGGAAAAACTGTCACCCTTTGTTGAATCATGGAGTACATTAATCCATCCATCATCATGTATAGCTAAATTTGTAGAGCTTGATGATGGTGTTCTAATAGCGGCTGGATCCGTGATTGGTCCTGAATCTTTTGTTTCAAAAGGGACAATTGTTAATCATCGAGCTGTTGTAGATCATGATTGTCGTATCGGTGAATATTGTCATATTGCACCTAATGCAACTCTGGGAGGTGGCGTTGTGCTTGGGGATTTTGTTTTAGTGGGCAGTGGGGCAACTATTTTACCAGGAATTAATATTGGCAGTAATGTAGTTATCGGTTCTGGTGCCGTGGTAACAAAAGATATTGCTGATAATCAACGTGTTGCAGGCATACCTGCTAGAGGCCTTCTGTGAAAGATTCTATTGTAAACTTAATTGTTGATGAAAAGCACAGTTTGCAGGAATTACTGCAAAAAATGGATCAAGGTGCCAAAGGTATACTTTTAGTCGTCGATAAAAGTGGTCAGCTACAGCGTACGATTACTGATGGTGATATTCGAAGGTTGTTGCTTTCAGACATGCCTTTGCATGCAAAGAATATTCAATTTGGTAACAAAAAGCCTGTAACGGCAAAGCTTGATACTTCATCGGTCGAGCTATTGACCCTAATGAAAGAGGCGGGCGTAAATCAGATTCCAATTATCGATGATTCTGGTCGCCCTGTTAAGTTAATAAGTATCTCAGACTTAAATGACAGAATTCTACTTTCTACTCCACACATGGGAGATTTGGAGTTAGATTATGTTAATCAGGCGTTTCAAACTAATTGGATAGCACCATTAGGTCCTAATGTTGATGCTTTCGAGAATGAGCTTGTTGAGAAAGTTCAAGGGGGTTATGGCGCTGCCTTGAGTTCTGGAACTGCTGCGATTCATATGGGCTTAGTACTACTGGATGTCAAACCAGGGGATATAGTTTTTTGTTCATCTCTTACATTTATTGCTAGCGCAAACCCAATAATGTATCAGGGGGCTGTGCCTGTTTTCATTGACTCTGAATTAGACTCTTGGAATATGTCGCCAGAAGCTTTGAAGCGAGCTTTTGAAGATGCTGTCATTACCAACCGCCTACCTAAAGCTGTTGTTGTGGTGAATCTTTACGGCCAGAGTGCTGATATGGATCCAATTAAGGATCTTTGTGATATGTACAATGTCCCTATTATCGAAGATGCCGCCGAGTCGCTTGGGGCTACATATAAAGGAAGATCCAGTGGTTCAATCGGGCATTTAGGTGTTTATTCATTTAATGGTAATAAGATAATAACCACTTCGGGTGGTGGAATGTTAATTTCAGATGACATTGAGTTGATTAAAAGAGCAAGGCACCTAGCAACTCAAGCAAGAGACCCTGCTCCTTGGTATCAACATACTGAAGTTGGTTTTAATTATCGTATGAGTAATGTCCTTGCTGGAATTGGCAGAGGGCAGTTAAAGGTTTTAGATTCCAGAGTAGAGCAGAGAAGAGCTATCTTTGATTATTATGAAGCAAGCTCTTTAAGTACCCTTATTGATTGGATGCCCGAAGCTGATTTTGGACGTTCAAACCGATGGTTGACTGTAGGGCTTATCAATAAAAATGTTGAAAGCGATGTGCAGACTGTCATTGATAATTTGTCTGAAAAAGGAATAGAAGCCCGGCGTGTATGGAAGCCTCTGCATTTACAACCAATTTTTGCAGATTGTAAGTATTTTGCCCATAGTGATGATTTATCATGCAGTGATTTGTTGTTTGATAAAGGGATTTGTTTGCCTTCTGGAACACAGCTTAATAAGTTTCAGTTAGATAGAGTAATTAGTGAGCTTGTACAAGCGTGTTCTTGATGAAGGCAATCGAATGACTTTTTTTAACAGATTAAGTAGATCTCAAAAACGTTTTCTTTTTATTTTTTCTGACAGTATTTTTTTAATACTGTGTTGTTGGTTTAGTTTCTCTCTTCGATATGGTGAGCTCTTGGCCAATGACTTTGTTCATTGGCCTGCATATTTGCTCGCTCCTTTTATTGGGATCCCCGTTTTCTGGAAGCTAGGGTTATACCGTGCGGTAACACGTTATATCGGAAATAAAACGCTTTGGATAATTGTAAAAGCCATATCTTTACATATCGTTTTATGGGCTACGGTTGTTCATTTGATGGGGTTACCTGAAGCAATTCCGCGTTCTGTGATTTTCATATACTGGTTTGTGGCTATTGTTGCCGTTGGTGGCATGCGTATGTTAGTTCGCTGGGTGATACTAAGTCAGTTGCCGGCAAGAGAACGACTACAGCCAAAAGCTGTTGAAAAGGTTTTGATTTATGGGGCCGGGTCAGCAGGACGCCAATTAGCAACTGCACTATTTCATTCTGACGAATATAAAATTGTTGCTTATATTGATGACGATTTAGGTAAAGTTGGTTCAGATATCCACGGTGTTCGTGTGTATTCTTACACTGATATTGATCTTTTGATTGCTAAATTTACAGTTGATGCCGTTTTGCTAGCTTTACCGTCAGCTTCTACCAGCAGAAGAAAACAAATCGTTGATTCTCTTGCTGATGAGCGAGTAAGAGTCCTTACACTCCCTGGCCTTTCCGACCTGGCCGGCGGCAAAGTGACTATCAGTGACGTTCGGGAAATCGATATTGCCGACTTGCTGGGAAGGGAAGAAGTAAAGCCTCATCAGAACCTATTGGACCGCTGTATCCTTAATCAGCGTGTGCTTATTACCGGTGCCGGTGGTTCCATTGGTTCAGAATTATGTCGGCAGATTATTGCGCAGCAACCAACCACAGTCGTTATCTATGAATTAACAGAGTTTGCGCTATACAGCATTGAACGTGAACTTCGGCTGGTACTGCCTGAGGGGATTCAGCTGATACCGATCCTCGGTAATGTTCTGGATAAAGCAATGCTTGAACAGGTCATGACTGAGTATGCAATCGATACTGTTTACCATGCGGCTGCGTATAAGCACGTGCCCCTGGTGGAAGCCAATATTCTGGCAGGGGTTCGCAATAACCTGCTAGGGACCTGGTATACCGCTGAGGCGGCGATTAAGTGCGGTGTAAAAAATTTCGTTCTGATTTCTACCGATAAAGCAGTACGGCCAACCAACGTTATGGGTGCCAGTAAGCGCTTTGCTGAACTGGTTTTACAGGGGCTGGCATTACGTGAAAAAGAGACCTCTGCGATTCGTTTCGCCATGGTACGTTTCGGAAACGTGCTGGGCTCTTCCGGTTCAGTCATTCCGCTGTTTAAGCAACAGATTCAGGATGGTGGTCCTGTGACCGTTACCCATCCTGAAATTACCCGTTATTTCATGACGATTCCTGAAGCTGCCTGTCTGGTGCTGCAGGCCGGTTCCATGGGATGTTCCGGTGATGTTTTCGTGCTGGATATGGGAGAGCCGGTTAAGATTAAATCTCTGGCTAAAAAGATGATTAATCTTTCCGGGCACTCAGTGAAAGATGAGGGGAATCCGGACGGTGAAATTGAGATTGTTTTTTCCGGTTTGCGTGACGGTGAAAAACTCTATGAAGAGCTGCTCATTGGCGATAATGTTCAGCGCACTGAACATGAGATGATTATGCGTGCATCTGAAGTGATGCTTAGCTGGGATGAGCTGGAGAAGGTGCTGGCTGATATGCGCAGTTCCCTCGATGAATTTGCGTATGACCGTGTTCGTACACTGTTATTAGAGGTGGTGAACGGTTATAACCCGCAGCATGAGATTCGGGATTTAATCTATACAAAACAGCAGCAGCGTATTGAGTCTGAAGCACAGAAGCTTCACTAGGCACAGGCTTCAACAGTAGAATACAGAGAACTGTTGGTTAATCAGGAGAATGGTGTGAGTCTTTTTTCAGCGTTAAAGTCGATGTTTTCGGGCGGTTCAGCGCCCGCTGAGCCGGTGACAGAAAGTTTTCCACCGGTCGAATACGAAGGTTATACCATTACACCGACGCCACAGCAGGAAGGTAGCCAGTATCGGATCTGCGGTGAGATTGTGAAAGGTGATCAATCGCATACCTTTGTACGGGCGGATTTATTGCCTTCGGCGGAGTCCTGCCGTGATGAAATGGTGCGTAAGGCACGTCAGATGATCGATCAGCAGGGCGATGCCATATTCTGACAGCAACCGGTCGGTTCAGTAGCTGTAATCGGCCAGTGATTTTATTTCGAGTAACTGTTTAAGTTTGCTCAGTGATTCTTGCGTTGTTTCTGTCAGCAGTGCGTTATAGAAGAACGCAGGAACATTCCCGCCCGGATCGGTCCAGGCCTCATAATCAATCCGTGTCTGATCGCCCAGATCAGAAATAATCCAGCGCGAATCCGATGCCGTAATTCTCAGGGTATTGTCCTGCTGAGGGTATTCAGTATGGCAGTCCTTAAGCCGGATGATGATCTGGTCCGCTCCAAACTCTGTGGTAATGCAACTGATGATATCCCGGTCTGTAAACGGCCAGGGGCTGTTGAGTGTGGCCCGGGTCAGGAAGCTTCTCGGGGAATACACTTCAAGGGTTTCAATACCCTGCAGGTGGCTGAACCACGTGGGAGTGAGGGGCAGGTCGCTGATTACCCGGAAAACCAGTGCCGGAGGTTTTCCGGTTATAAGGTGCGCCTTTACCTGTTTAAACGCACTGTTTTTTTCTTCACTGAGCGGGTAATCATGAAGGCTGACAATAATATTGCCATCTTCAGCCGAATCCGCGACAGGCTGTTTACCGATAGCACTGCAGCCTGTCAGGGCCATTAACAGTATCAGCAGGCCTGCCAGTCTGAGCAGGCCCGGCGTCCTCAGTCCGAAAGCATCCGTTGGGTTCATTGTGTCAGGTTATCCGCTATTCTCCTGCTGCTGTTGCTATAGATTGTAGCGCAGTCGTGACGTTCCCCAATAATGTATCCAGACCTTCCGTGTTATGGCGTGCAGCAATATAGGCAGGATCATTGTGGGTTATCCAGGTTTGACCCTGCTGGTCTTCCCATACCAGATATTTCTGTGGCAGATCGATTGCGGCCGTCTGGCTGTTCTGCATAAGCGGTGTACCGGCCTGTGGATTACCAAACAGGAGAAGGGTGGTTGGACGCAATGTTTCGTTTATTTTTGCTGCCGAGGCGGCATGATCGACATTGGCAATAACCGCCATCTTTTTTTCTGTGATCAGTAATTCCAGCCGTTCAGTCGTTGTTGTACAGCTATGACGACTTGGAGTATGTATTAAGCCCTGTGTTGCGCAGTGGTCCATGTGAATTTACCAGAACAGTTAACGGAAACAGGCAATGCTAAAGCGGGAAAGTGATCTTCACTATGTCCGGGACACCATAATTTATGTCCGTTAAGCCAGTGGTGTAGCCTGCTTTATACCGCTTGTGTCAGTATGTTATTGGATCAGGTCTGAGAGTTGATATGACGTTACATCAAAGCCGGCTATTCATGAATACAGCCGTATTGCTGAGTTTACTGGTTGCCCCGCAGAGTTTTGCCGCTTCACCGCAGACCGTGCTCATCCCCGGAGGCAGCTATCAGCTTGGCTGCTCCGGGGGGGACACCGAATGTGATACCGATGAAGGGCCAGCAGGAGGCGTCAGGGTCACCGTGGGTGATTTCCGTATCGGTATCCATGAAGTGTCTGTTACGCAATACCGTGCCTGTGTGGAGGCCGGTGTGTGTACCGTCCCGTTTGATTACCGCCGGACGCACTATTGTAACTACGGTGCACCGGGGCGTGATAATTATCCGCAGAACTGTGTTAACTGGGATCAGGCGCTGCAGTATTGTCAGTGGCAGGGTGGCCGCCTGGCGTATGATGTTGAATGGGAGTGGGCGGCCCGGGCAGGGGCTGCTACGGCATTTCCATGGGGGAGTACCCCGGTGGATTGTTCCCGGGCGGTTATTGACCCATATGCCCCCGGGAAGGCCGATACGGAAACGGATGGCTGCTGGCGTGATCTGACATGGCCCAGGGGGAGCTTTCCGCCGAATGATTATGGCCTGTTCGATATGATCGGCGGGACAAGTGAATGGCTGATGGACTGGTATCATCCCCGGGCGCACCGTGAGTATTATGCCAAAGGGCACTTAACCGGCCCTCCGGAAGGCCGGCGTAAAGTGATTAAAGGCGGTTCCTGGGATGAAAAGCCACCGGCCCAGCGGGTGTCAAACCGGTTTGCAAAGCCGGTAACCGGTAATCCGGATTTATACGGTTCAAACGGTATTCGCTGCGTGTATCCGGCAGAATACAATCAATAGGGTCTGAGTATGTTTTTAAGCCGGGAAGAATTCAGCCACAGCTTCACCGACGGTACGGTCGTCTTCGAGGATATCGCGGCATCCCTGCGGGTGTTGGAAAAAAACAGCATTCGCTGGATTCAGCTTGATGAGCATTATCTGCAGGCCGCCATGGATACGGATGAGCCGTCAAGGCCTGTGTTTGCCTATGTTCAGGCAATGATGATGAGTCTGGTGATGGGGAGTGAACCCCGCAGTCTGCTGAATCTGGGCATTGGCGGGGGGGCTGTCGAGCGTTTTGTGACCAGGCACTTACCCGGTTGTGACATAGTGTCCGTCGAGTTAAATGCCGATGTCTTATCTGCAGCCCGCCGTTATTTTGCGTTGCCTGAAAGCGTTAAAGTGATTGAGGCAGATGCATTTGAATATCTGCAGCAAACGGCTGAACAGTATGACCTGATCTGTGTTGACCTGTTCGGATCAGATGGCTGTCAGGACCGGCTGCTGGAAGAATCGCTCTGGCTTAGTCTGTATGAACGGATGCATTTCACCGGTTGTCTGGTTGTGAATCTCTTGCTGACTGAGCAGGCGGTGTTGCTTCAGGTTGTGACAATTATTCGTCAATATTTTTCACATGTAGTCATTTTTCATATGGAAGGTTTTGAGAACGTTGTGATTTATTGCCGGCACTATCCCTGTGTCGTGTCAGAGGTGCTCAAAAAGAATGCTGATGAACTGGCAGATGACTGGGGGCTGGATTTCAAAACGCTGCTGGATCATCTGACATATCTTCCTGAGCCCTTTAGATAAAGACTGTACAGGGTAAGTAACGATTCACTTTCACCGGCCAGTTTTCAGTTTTTTTCGATAATGTAAACTGATGAACTCATTCTGGGTCATTCGTTAGAAATACTCTCTTAAGAATTGTCTCTGACTGCCCTATAATGGCCATGGTTTGTCAATTTTTTACAAGGAGTGGGTTGATGTCTGCTGAAAAATTTCCAACATTGAAAGAAATGGGTATCGAAGATCCGTACGATATCCAGCGTTACTCTTCGCGCATCGAAAATGATATCGACGTGCTGAAGATCTATCTGCATCGCCATCAGGGCGAGTGGATGGCAAAGAGCAAGAAGTTTAAGTTTAAGCGTGCCCATAAGGCTGTTCCGACGGATAGCGGTTTTGTGCCGTTCCGCGATACAACTGAAGCCTCTCCATACTTTCTGAAAGCCGTTGCAGAACTGGATCAGTTAGTTGCCGGTGAGAAGCAGGCAAAAGACAAGAAAGAACATTTAATCGAAGAGCTGGATCACCTGGAAAAGGTTGTTACCCGCAAAGTCGATGAGCTGCGTCGCCGTATCGACGAGCTGTAAACCTGACAGACAGGTTATTTTTCAGCAGATTCAGAAGCGCCGCCCGGCCGCTTCTGAATTTGATCTGAAAGGTCTAATCAAGCCGTAACATATCGTCATCATCATCATCGGTCGGTGCCCGTTTCAGGGCTGGTTCGGCTGAATCCTGTACCGCTTCATGTGACTCCTGCTCAATACTGCTGGCGGCAGGCTTGCTCTGCTGTTGTTGCTGACTTTTCTGCTCAGGTGCGCGTTCCTGCTGATAATCGACTGCACAGCTGATCAGTAACAGGCTGATAATAAACGCAATAAACAAGCGTACCGGGGTCATATCCCATTCCTTTATGTGTCAGATTTCATAAAACATTTTCAATTGCCCAGCGGAACTCAATGCTGCTGACAACAGACGGTGTATTTTCAGGGCTGTAGTGCAGATCAGTAAAGGCTTTATTTGCGGTACACAGGGCCTGGTAAAACCAGTGACAGTCTTCAGCGTTATGGGTCAGAGAGCTGAACCGCAGTCCGTTGCGGGCCGGTAACCACTGAAAAGGCTCGGCCGTCAGCAGCTGTTTGGTGCTGCAGATAAAATCGCAGGCCTCCAGATACTCAAGCAGTTTACTGCTCTCACTGCGGGCATCCGGTGTCAGGGCGTTAAGGTAACAGGCCAGCATGTTTTGCCGTAGCTTATAAAAGGTAAAGGCATCAATATCCGCCGGTAATTCAGCGCTTTGCTGCGACTCTTCCAGCAGTGACAGGCTCTGTTGATAAAACGCTATGCCCTGTTGCTGAGCGGCGGTTAATTGTCTGAGCTTACCGTTTTTCCGGAACACGCCCAACTGATCCAGCTGAATATTGCCACTGAGCCAGTACAGCCTGGCTCGGTACAGAAGCGGCCCGTGTTGCCGGGCTTCCTGCAGGAAAATGCTCAGTGCCTGCTGTTCAGCAGCGAGATCCGGGTGGCGGGGGGTATTTACCTGCCGGTTATAGAGGCCGATCAGGGCCTCTGCAGCAGCCGGGAAAGGCGAGGGAAAACACTGATCATGCAGTTGCTCGAGAATCTGGCGAATATGCCTGGACGCCTTGCGGTGTGGCTGCCGGTAAAGCCCGTACAGGGTTTTTTCATCAATCCCCGGCGGATAAATCAGGCTGATCCGGTGCAGAAACTCATCCCAGGTCCAGCCCTGCGCTTTCAGCCGGTGAATTTTACTGTATAAGTTTGCCATAACATAAAGTCTATAAAATCAGAAGCCCGTTTTTGTCTGGATCTGGTATCAGTACATAGCCTGCTGAAAACTTAGCATAGGTGCAAATACTTTATGCGAGGAATTCAGTATGTCAGTCAGGAAAACATATATTGCATTGGCCGTATCGGCTGTTGTTATTGCAACCGTCGCCGGCTGTGCCCGGCAGACGGGTCAGCAGCCAACGGTGCAGGTGCAGCCGGTGCCGGAAGTGATGCAGGAACAGGAAGCCCTGAGCGCGTCGAAGATGGTGAAGCGCAGTATGCAGGCGGATGCTGTTGCCATGCAGGAGTACTTTGTTAATTCCGGGATAATTCAGCCCGGGATTATTCACCCGGAACCGTCCTATGAGAATTACCAGACGTTTGATGATAACCCGTACCTGTCGCCGCAAACACAACCGCTGAGCACTTTCAGTCTGGATGTCGATACAGCAAGCTTTGCCAATGTGAGGCGCTTCATTAACGATGGCCGGTTACCGCCGGTGGATGCGGTACGGACCGAAGAACTGGTGAATTACTTCAGCTATGACTATCCCGTTTCGGATACTGGCAAACCGCTGTCTCTGGGCTACGAGCTGGGCGTCAGCCCGTGGAATGCTGATGCCAGTCTGTTAAAAGTGGCGATGAAGGCTCAGGATATCAGCAGCGATAAAGGGGCAAATCTGGTCTTTCTGGTGGATGTCTCCGGCTCAATGAATGATGCCAACAAACTGCCGCTGGTTAAACAGTCACTGAAGCTGTTGGTAAAACAGCTGGATGCTGATGACCGGATCAGCCTGATCACCTATGCAGGCAATGTACGCCAGGTGCTGGATGCTACACCCGGCAACCAGCGTAGCAAAATCCTGCAGGCCATTGATGCACTGGATGCCGGCGGTGGTACCTATGGTGAAGGGGGGTTAAAGCTGGCGTATAACACAGCAGTTGAGCACCTGGTTGAGGGGGGCGTGAACCGGGTGTTGCTGGCCACCGACGGTGATTTTAATCTGGGCATGACCGGTATAAAAGAACTGGAACGATACATCAGTGGGCAGCGAAAGCAGGGTGTCAGCCTGAGTGTGCTGGGCTTTGGTGACGGCAATTATAATGATCAGCTGATGGAAACGCTCAGTAATGCCGGGGACGGCAATGCTGCCTATATCGACTCCCTGCAGGAAGCCCGCAAAGTACTGAGTGAACAGCTGACGGCAAATTTTCATACCCTGGCCTGGGACGCCCGGATCCAGGTGGAGTTCAATCCTGCGGTAGTTCAGAGCTACCGGCTGATTGGTTATGAAAACCGTCAGCTGGCTGATGAAGCCTTTCTGGATGAACGTACCGATGCGGGTGAGGTCGGTGCGGGACAGACAGTTACTGCTCTGTATGAGTTAGTGCTACAGAATCAGCCGCAAACCTATCCGTTGCGTTATCAGCCCGTTAAGCAGGATGTTCCGGAGATTAACGAAGGTGAACTTGGTCATATCCGCCTGCGTTATAAAACCTGGCAGGGCGGGAGCAGTGAAGAACAGGCGGTGGCGGTGCGTACCGGGAGCCGTTGTCAGCCGGTCGCCGCCTGCAGTCAGGATTTCCGTTTCGCTGCCGCTGTTGCCGGCTATGGCCAGAAGCTGCGCAATCATCAGGCATTGTCGGCGTTCAGCTGGCAGTCTCTGGCTGACCTTGCCCGTGATGCTAAAGGTGTCGACCGTTTTGGTTACCGGGCTGGCTTTATTCAGCAACTACAGCTGACGGCAGCACTTTAAAATAAAAAGTGTCCGCAGGATTGCCACTGTTTTCTGTCAGAACCGGCCCGGCCCCTATAGCTGGGGCCGGTTTTGGGGGATAATACACAACATAGTGAATGAAAATAATCGAGGTTGTGAATGTCTGAGGCTGTGGTCTACGGATTAATTGTTGTCGGGCTGGCGGTCAGTGCCGGGGCTCTGTGGTTCATTGTACGGTTACTGGGGCAGCAGAAGGCCCGGAAAGAAGAGAATCAGCGCCGTCTGGAAGACGTGGCAACGAAAGCTCAGGAACACCGTGCATATTTGGTGGAGAGCCTGCAGGTCATTGCCCAGACGTTGATGAATGATGAAATGTCAGTGATTGAAGGTTCCATCAGATGCCGGATGTTGCTGGATAATCTGGACCCCCAGCTGTGTTTGCATGATGATTTTGCTGTCTTCAGTGAGGTATACGAGAAGACCCGGCATATTCCGCGCTTAAAGGAATGGAAAGCGTTAAAAACCAAACAGAAACTGCCTCATATGCAGTTAATGGATGACGTGGAAAACACGCATAAAGAGGCCATTCTGACCGCCGCCGGGAAGCTGCGTCAGCATCCGTTCGACCGTTATCACTGAGTCGCTATGCAGTTTCTGGTTGTTTTTCTTGTTACCTTACTGTTTCTGCTATTGCTGATTGCCGCACTGGTCTTTGGGCGTACACCCACCTACCGGCCGAGCCGGGAAGCTGTGCTGGCGCTGTTAAAGGGGGTCAGTGAAGGCAGTACCGATCAGCAGGCATGGGCGGTCTTTCTGGGCTCGCCGATTTTTCATGATGAAGCGTTGGAAACGATCCGCCGTCACTGCTATGAATTCGATGAAGGCTTAACTGATTTACCGGTTAAGCCCGGATTGCATGGCCGTTTGTATGATGCCGCCGGCAGGGCATATATTCAGGAACAGGCGGACAAACTCATTCATATTATTAAGCATACGCCAGTCAGCCGGGATTTCTGACCCGGTTTCCGGGGCCCAGGTTTTTAGCCCACAGGGTTAGAGAACTTGCGAATAAGCCAGAGGCGTTTCAGACTTGTTTGCCGGTTCCTTAGTCATCTTCAGTATTATCCTGATACTGATGGTGTTCGATCAAACGCTGTAACCGCCACAGGCAGTGCCAGCTGTCCTTTATATTGGCCGCTTTTATTGCCTGGCTTAAATCAAGGCTGGCCAGTTCCAGCGCCGGCAGTTCGAATAAGCCTGCAAGTCCCGTCAGCTGGTGGGCATGATTACGTAATTTACCGATATCCTGAGCGGAAAACCCCTGTTGCAGCGCGGCTAACTGGCGCAACAGTTCAGCGTGGAGGTCTTCTGCGCTGAGTTTGTAATTACTCAGGTCCGTTGCGCTGCTTTCATCGTGGGGACGTGCTGCCGGCGGTAAGCTGCCCTGTTCCTGTTTCAGTAACAGCCGCATGGTATTCAGCAGGCGGGTATCGTTAATTGGCTTGTATTCAATGCGGTTGACGCCGGCGTCGCTCAGGGCCTGTTCTTCACTGGATACCACATTGGCTGTCAGGGCTATGACGGGCACATTCGGCATCAGCCCGCGAATCTGCCGGGTTGCTTCAATGCCGTCAATCCGGGGCATATGGACATCCATCAGAATGATATCCGGCTGATGCTGTTCAGCCAGCTGTATGGCCTGTAAACCGTTAATGGCTTCAGATACCACCGCGCCGGCAGTGCTCATTATCCGGCTCAGCAATAAACGGTTGAAGTCATTGTCTTCGGCGATCAGTACCCGGGTGCCAGGTGTCAGGGTTGGCAGTTTTCTGATGAGCTGCGGCTGTCCGGATTTTGTTGCTGAGTGGCTTAGCCACTTGCTCAGGTTGACCCGGCGCAGGGGCTTGGTCAGCACGGTGATGTTGTGATGGTTCTGGCCCCGGGTGAGCTCGCTGACATCGTTGTTGAGTGACGGCACCAATAACAGGATATTGCCTTTAAAGCCCCGGAACAGCGCCGGAATATGCCGCTTTTGTTCACGTGCCGTATCCGGATCGGCGCTCAGACCAAAAATCAGCGCGCTGTTTATGCCGGGTGCCTGTTCAATATAGTTATTCAGATGTTCCAGAGTACGGCATGGATAGACCCGGGCCACGCTGTTTTCTGCCAGTTGGGTCAGGGCCTGTAAACTGCTGCGGTGCCGGTCATAGATAATCAGTTCTTTGGTGTGTGTCAGGGAATGGGCGGCGGTGCCGGTCAGCGCAGAGGCGGCCGGCAGGCAGTTCAGTGCACAGATGAATTCAGTTCCCTGTCCGGGCATGCTGTTCAGCCGTATTTCCCCAGCCATCAGCTCCAACAGTTTACGAACGATTACCAGGCCCAGACCTGAGCCGCCAAAACGGCGGGTAATGGAAGAATCAGCCTGTGAAAATGCGCTGAACAGGTGTGCCTGCTGTTCCGGATCAATGCCGATTCCGCTGTCCTGTACCGTCAATTCTATCCGTACAGAGTCATCCTCACTTTCAAGGCGTTTCAGGCTGACAATGACATGGCCGTGTTCAGTAAATTTGATAGCATTGCCTATCAGGTTTGTGGCCACCTGACGTAAGCGCATCGGGTCACCCAGTACCACCGGCGGGATCTCATTGCTGACCTGATAAACCAGCTCCAGCCCTTTTGTTGCAGCACTTTGGGCCTGCATTTCTATGGCGCTGTGAATGCACTCCTCCGGGCTGAACGGGATGCTTTCCAGATGAATGGCATTGGATTGCAATTTGGCGAAATCCAGAATGTCATCGATGATTGCCAGTAGCATGGTAGATGTCTGACTGATGATCCGGCAATGTTCCTGCTGTTCATAACTCAGATCAGTCTGTTTCAGCAGGCCGGTAAAGCCGAGTACGGAAGTCAGCGGGGTACGCAACTCATGGCTCATGCGTGCAAGGAACTCATCTTTGGCCATATTGGCCTGATCAGCCCGTTCCCGCGCTTTATGTAAGGCATGGTTCTGGGTTTCCAGATATTGCATGGTCTTGCGCAGGCGCTGGGTTGCTTTATCAACCTGGCTTTCCAGCAACTGATTCGAGGCCTGGACCCGTTCTGCCAGCAGGTTAATGCCCCGTTCCAGGGAGCCGATTTCGGCGTCAGACTGTTCGGTGGCCCGGGCAGAGAGTTGCCCTTGCTGGAGTTTACCCACCAGTTCTGTGAGATCGATAATCGGATCTGTCAGGGTGTGTCCGACCCGGGCAGCCACAACAAAAGTCACCAGAATTCCGATCAGCAATAAAATCAGGGTATTAATAATAATATCCAGCTGCCGCTCGCGCATGGATTCACTGGATATTGCAATGACAACCCAACCGAGTATTTCCGGTGTCTGGGGTTCAGAATATTCCCGCGAGTCATCTATCAGAATGCCGGTTGCCATCACCGGTGTGGCGAACAACCAGTAACCGTTGTGTCGGTTGTATGTGGGCGTTGGTCGGGGAATAAACCGGAAGTCGATTTCTGTGGAGCGGTAAATCAGTTGTCCGCTTGCGTTGAGGAAAATTACATCTTTAACGTCGGATTCCTGTATTGGCCCTTTACTCAGGGCTTTCAGTTGCGGTGTGAGTTCTGAGATGATGCCAAACTCTGCTGCCGCAGCCATCAGCCGGGACATGGTTGCTCCCCGCTCAATCAGAGCCGTTTCGTTATCCGCGATTCGGGTAGAAATGAAGTAACCGGCCAGCATCAGCGTCATCACCAGTAACGGTACCAGTGTGATGGTAAATACTTTAAGGCGAATGCCTTTGGCGAAGCCGTTCTGCAGCAAACTCATCGTTGTTCAACCTCTTTCAGGCGGGCTTCAAGCTGAGAAGGCGCGGGTAATTCAATATTCAGGTTACGGGCGACCTGAGGGTTTGTAATGACGGAAAAATACGCGCTGTAACCGGCCGGGGGCAGGGTGCCTGAGTCATTGTACCGATTCAGAATTTCGGCGGTTTGCAGGCCGATCTGTTCCGGTGTGGAAATGACTGCAGCCAGTGCGCCGGCATCGACGTAACTGCGGGAAAAGCCGATCAGTGGAATATGCTGCTGATAGCTCATAAACAGGATCCACTTGGCGGTTGTCCGGTTGAAAATTGCCTGATCGGGTAAGGCCAGAAAAATATCAGAACCGGCCATAATCGGTTGCAGCATCTGTAACGGATTATCCTTACTGACCAGCTCATCATGATTGAGCCTGAAGCCCATTGCCTTGCTGGCTGTTTCCAGTGCCGGCAGATCTTTACCTGTCGTGGGGCCGAGTATTACCCCCAGATTGCGTGCGTCAGGCTGTACGGCCCGTGCCAGTCTGATGTGCCGGTGATATGGCTGGTCAAGAAAAACTGCGGTATGGCCAACTTGCTGCAGCCGGTGAGCATAACGGTTCAGTAAACGCCGGTAACCGGGTTTGGGGATAAAGCTGCTGATAATCTGACTGCCGTCAGGGGCATTGGCAAACAGATAATCGGCTGCAGCACTGCCAACAGTAATCAGTGGATTAAATTGCTGCAGGTAACTGACAGGGCGATGACGTAAGTTATCCACTGAAATGGTCTGGGGGACCGGGCCTTTTGATTGCAAAATAATTTCACGGTTAACAATCTGGTAAGGCTGTTGCTCGTTACTCAGGACGATAAGTGCCTGTGCTGCTGCGCTGGCAACACATACTTTAATAATGCCTAGCAGGGCAAACAGGCTAAACACTATTTTACCCCCGTAAGTCAGGGGCTTTCTGGTCAGTTCACACTTATCCATATGCTAACTCTGACAGTGATCTGCAGCACGGCGATAACATTCCGTGGCCGCTTAAAAGCTCAGTTCCACTTGCACATAAGCCCGCCGGTCAAACAGGTTGTCTACGTAAAATTCCGGATACGAGTCATCCAGTAAGTTGTGCACGATAAAGTTAAGCTTCAGTGCGTTACCGTTCGAATATTTAAAGTTCTTACTGACTTTAATATCGGTACGGTTGTATTGTGGGTTCGGTCCACCGCTGCTGCCTTCCAGCCATTCCACTTCAGACATATAAAAATGACTCAGGCTGAGTTGCAGGTTATCCGGCAGGGTAATGCTGGCCAGCAGCGAGGCGGTGTGCATCGGCGTTCGGTTCTCTAGCCGGTCAATGTTGTCGGGGTTGCCAACAGTACTGTGGCCCCGGTTACGAAACCCCCGGACGTGAATATAGCTATAATTAAATAAAATCAGTGGGTTATACAGCATGTTGGGCTGGTAGCGGATCTGGGTTTCAAAGCCCCTGTTATTCCATTCAGCGCCATTGTCTTCAATCCGATAGCGGTGGTCGCTGCTGGCGGTTGCTGTGGTGAGGGGGCGAAAAGCCGTCTCAATACCGTTATCGATACGTTCGTAAAATAGCCGCAGATCCATCTGGCTGTTATATTCGGGCCAGTTTTTAAAATATCCCACATCCAGCGTTCTCAGCCTCTCAGGTTCAATATCCTCATTAGCCAGGCTTTCTATCTGATAAATTGACGGGGTTCCGGGCGGCAGTCCGGCGGGGCTGTAGACCACCGTTTGCAGATTCGCTTCCAGTAATGAAGGCATCCGGTATGCCTGGCTGACAGAACTGCGTAATCCGCTGGTTGGCGTCAGTCGGTAATTGGCCGCCAGGCGCGGTGATATCCGGGTGCCACTGTTGCCGGCAGTGGCATGTTCAACCATTGCGCCTGCATTGAATACCCAGTTACGGATACCGCTGTATTCCCAGTTGCCGAAAACCCGGCTACGTTCTTCGCTGACCCAGTCACGGGTATCCAGTAATTCGAGGCTGCGGGCCCGGTTGAACTTGTAACCGCTGCCGATGATAAACTGATTGGCTGGCGAGGTTTGTTTTCGCCAGATCATTTCTAATTCATGTTGTTCTATATCACCGACTTCTGACGTTTTTCGCAGCGGGTTGGCGGCAATAAAGTTTGGAATCAGGGCAATCAGTGCCGGGTTGGTCAGATCCAGCGCCTGTTGTACCGTGGGGATATCCAGTTTGTCGGCATCAAGATTGCTGTAACTGTGGGCATAGCGGACTTCAAGCTCAGCTTCATTCTGAAGAATGCGCTGCCACTTAATATGCTGGGTATTGTTGTGAAAGGTGCGTTCTTCCAGAGCCGGTGCGCTGTCGACATCCCCGACATCCGTGAAGCCTTCACTGAAGCCCAGATTAAATGTCAGAGTGTCCCGCAAGTTGGGTGTGACCACGGTATTAAAGTTCAGATACCGGCGGTTTGTTTTATCGTCGAATGTGTCGCTGCCATCATTACTGAGGTTGCCGGTAGACAGGGCATAATTGCCAAGCGAATAACTGCCGCTGTGCCGGGCTTCAAAGTTCTGGGTATTGTGGCTGCCGCTGGTATATTTCAGGCTGCTGCCGGGGTGGGACAAACCTGAGCGGGTAATAATATTGATGGCCCCCATAAACGCATTGGAACCGTGGGTAGCACTGTTGGAGCCTCTGACCACTTCAATACGGTCAACATCGTCTACCGTGAGACCCAGGGTGTCCCAGATGACAGTGGAAAACAGCGGTACATAGATGGAGCGGCCATCAACCATTACTTCCATCTGGGAAGGGAACCTGTCACTCATACCGTGATAGGCAACCGCCGACGTATTGGACGAGGTGTGGTAAGCCATCATGCCAGGTACCAGGCGGAACAGGTCCGGAATGGTCAGCGCAGAGGATGCATCAATAACCGCCCGGTCGATAACGGTGATTGCCGCCGGTGATTCGTGCCGTTGCTGTGGCAGCCGGGTGGCCGCTGATACCAGCGGAATATCGGCCAGATAATTCAGTTCGGAGATCGCGTAGCTGTCATCGCTGTAGGCCAGATCTTCGTCATACATGGCTTCCTGCTGAGCATAGGATTGCCCGCTGTGACCGAGCAGAACCAGCGCCAGCGACAGCAAAACCTGCAACGGACGCCGAACAGTAAAATTCAGAAAACCAGGCTGGCGAATGTGTGTTAGCGGCATAGCGGTCCGGCTGTTAAGGCAAATAATAACGTTCTGTTTTCATCTCAGGGTTCAGACTTCTCGGGGTGGCCGAAGTGGCGTTGATACGCATACACTTTTTGTGTCTGGTCCGGCCCGACAGGCTGAGTTTCTGATCCGGGCTTTCCCGGCTTTCACAATAACCTGGCTGGTATTTGTCTGCGCAAACTGCGTGCTTCAGTGTACATAATAACTGCTATTAACTCAGTTGGCAGTATTATTTTTAGCGTCGATATTACCGCCAATGCCTTGTGTTTCAGGGCGTTGTCGCCGTTTGGTGTTCGGGCTTAGCGTTTAATACAGCGCAGGATGACAAATTTTTTATTGCTGGCCTGCGTTGTGCAGTTACCGAACAGCCGCTTCAGCGTTACGTGATAACCTAAATGACGATTGCCGATCACCAGCAGTTCGCCGCCGGTTTTCAGGGTGCGTTTGGCATCTTTAAACATTTGCACTGCGATAAAGTCGCCAATGGTATTTTGCTGATGAAAAGGCGGGTTATTGAGGATCAGGTCAGCACTGTTGTCAGCAATGCCGGTGAGGCAGTCGGTGACCTGAAAGTGTGCTGTCCGGTCAGGGTGATTAAAAGTGAAGTTCCGTTCGGCGGATGCCACTGCCATAAAGGACTCATCCACCATGGTCAGGGTGGCATTCGGGTGGCTGCCGGCCGCCGCTATCCCCAGTAAACCATTGCCGCAGCCTAAATCTATGATCTGTTTTGGTGCGTCACTGGCAGGCATATTATCCAGAAAGAACCGGGTACCTATATCCAGTTTGTCCCGGGAGAATACGCTGGCGTGATTAATGATGTCCAGACGGTGTTCCGGCAGCGGTAAGGCCTTAGGAAACGGATTCGGGGCCGGTGACAATGACAGATCCGGCTGGCAGTGAATCAGGCGGGCCTTTTTCTTTGCCAGTGAAGTATGGGTAGGGCCAATGATTTTTTCGAACAGTTCCAGGGTGGAGGTATGAATGGCTTTGACCATGCCTGCTGCCAACACCCGGGTGTTCTCTCCCATTAAAGGGCGCAGCCGGTGTAACTGATCTTCCAGCTGGGCCAGACTTTTGGTGATCTTCAGTATTACCAGATCTGCGGGTGCTTCGGTGGCCGGGAAATATTCAGCCGGTGATTGCAGGCAGTCGGTCAGGTGCAGCGGGACTTTCTCCGGCCAGTTGCTTTGCAAGTTGTGCCGGATCGCCTGATGAGAAACGAATGAATCGCTCATAATCACCGGCCGCATTGGCGCGAGTGCGGTGGCAAGAGCACCGCAACTGTCATTGATGATCAGTACGTTTTGAAATGCCTCCCCGCTGGCTTGCGCGTCGGCGATGTTCTGCAAAATATATTCATCCGCTGCGTCCCATGCGCGCAGCGTCTCTTTGGCCCGGACGGGATAACGGTTAAGGGTGAAGTCGCCCTGCGGAGCATGCAGTTGGTTCATGAATTAAGCCTGTTCAAGGGTTGCAGCGTAAAAGTAACAGACGGGATACGTGCTGATTTCAGCGGCTGGCGATCAGATATACGCCAGCCCCCATCATAATGCTGCCGGCACTGCGGTTAAGGTTTTGCTGAGCCCGTGCGGATTTCAGTTTTGCACTGGCCCAGTGTGCGCTGTGAGCGATCAGCATCAGCCCGGCCATCAGGGCAAATAATGTCAGAACGGATGCCAGTGCGATATCGGTTACCTGCAAGCTTTGCAGATCCATAAAGGTGGGCAGAAACGCAATATAAAACAGAATAACCTTAGGGTTAGAGGCTGAAATCAGAAAGCCCTGCAGAAAATCGCCACTGCGGTTACTGCGTACGTCTTCGCTGTCAGCCTTGCTCACCGGGCTGGTAAAGAGTTTATAGCCCAGATACAGCAGATACCCTGCGCCGACCCAGCGGATCACCGTAAATACCTCTCCCCAGTGTTCAGCAATGGTTGCCAGGCCCATGCAGGCGAGAATCAGATAGCAGATATCGCTGATCGTCATTCCCAGCGCCAGCAGGAAGCAGGCGCGGCCACCCTGAACCATTGCCTTGGCCAGAATCGCGAAAATGCCGGGGCCCGGTGTAATGCCAAAAATAAAAATGGCAATGAAGAAGCTGATGGCACTTTCGATGGTCATGGCAGGAATTCACTGGTTTGGGTAATAATTTTGCTGCTATTCTACGCCGTCACTATATGCTTGCCTATACTGGAATTGAGAACTGTGTTGCTTTGTTAACCGGCGGTCAGAAAAGGCTGACGGATAAACAGACAGACGCAGTGTCACCGGAGGTGCAGTAAGGTTGTCCCGGTTATCAGAGACTGATATCAACAGCCAGTGAACAGGATGGCAAAACAGAGGCACACAGTGCCCGCGCAAGGACCATGATATACCGATTTTTGAGAGGGCAGGTCCATGCTGATCCGGACTTTTATCACACTGCTATTGGGCAGCATTCTGTTTATATGCGGCCCGGTGGCAGCCAGTACACTTCCAGACTTTTCATCCGCACCGGCGACGAATAAGGGTAAACCCTGGCGTATAGGGTATCTTGAAGGTGGTGAATACATTTACTACCGGAAAATTTTTACAGCGACCATCAGAGCCATGATGAAGAGGGGCTGGCTGGAGCCCCGGCCGTTACCGGAAACCTCAGGGGAGCAAACCGCGGACCTGTGGCGCTGGCTCAGTGAAGAAGCCAGTGGCCGTTATATCCAGTTTGTAGCCGATGCCCATTACAGCGCCGGCTGGGATGACGGCCAGCGGAAAACCGTGCAACAGACTGTGCTTGCCCGTTTGCGTGAGCAACAGGATATTGATCTGATGATTGCCGCCGGTACCTGGGCCGGGCAGGATCTGGCCAACAGTCGTCATGCCACCAATACGTTAATTATTTCAGCCAGTAACCCGATCTCTGCCGGCATTGTTAAAAGCGTTGATGATTCCGGCTTTGATCATGTTCACGCCCGGGTTGATCCGGACCGGTACTTACGCCAGTTACGGGTATTTCATGATCTGGTGGGATTCCGGCGTTTAGGCATCGCGCTGGAAGACAGTGATGCCGGGCGCAGCTATGCCGGCTGGAGTGAAGCACAGCAGTTGGCAAAGCGCCGCGGTTTTACACTGGTTCCCTGTTACACCCATAGCGATATCAGTGATACCCGGCAGGCTGAAGCCAGTGTGATTGACTGTTTTAACACCCTGGTGCAGAACACCGATGCGATTTATGTCACCACCCAGGGGGGGATTACTGATAACAGCCTGCCCAGGCTGATCTCTATTGTGAACCGGCATAAAATCCCGACATTTTCCCAGAACGGCGGCCGGGAAGTGCGGCAGGGCATCCTGATGAGTATTTCCCAGGCCGGTCACCGGGCGGTGGGTGATTTTCATGCCATGACTCTGGGGAAGATCTTTAACGGTGCAAAACCTAACCAGTTATCCCAGTTGTTTGTTGAGCCGGTAAGAATGGCGGTGAATCTGAAGAGTGCTGAGCTGGTGGGCTATCAGCCACCGCTGTTATTATTAGGCGCGTCTGATGAAATTTACCGGACGATTCCCTGACCTTTTTCCGGCGATAACCCATGCTGTTATAGCCGGTGGCGGTGAAGGCGTATGGACGATTAATAACCGGGTGATGCATGGCTAAGCCAAACAAAAAACTGCCGGAAAAGGCGGTGGATATCTATTGTGCCAAGTGCCGGGCACCGTTATTCCGGTACCGTAAAGGGGGGAAAGGTGCGCTGGTTAAGTGCTTTGTGGAGCGGATTGTTGCCGATTATACCGAGGTGGCCTGTCAGTGCCCCGGCTGCGGCATTCCTTTTGCCCGGGAAACTCTGATTCGCGGTGTGCCAGCGTATAAAATTATTGGCGGTAAGGTGACGCATAAGTAACCTTACCGCCGGCCATCACTGGCTGATCAGGTCTTAAACCGCCCGACCAGGGTGTTCAGGTCAGTGGAAATTTCATTCATCTTATCGGACGTCTGGCGGGAGTCTTCTGCGATTCCCTGAGCCCGGCAGGCTTCATCATTCAGATCATGAATGTTCTTGTTGATTTCCTCGGTGACCAGGTTCTGTTCTTCGGCTGCAGACGCAATCTGTGTGGCCAGATCACGGATACTGTCCACCGACTGTTCAATCGCCTCAAAGACCGATTTAGTTTGCTGAGTGGTTTCGACCGTTTGCTTCGAACCTTCCAGACTGCTGGAAAGCTTTTCAGAAACCACCTGGGTCCGCTGTGTCAGGCTGGTGATCAGGGTATCAATCTCTTCGGTGGATTCCGAGGTCCGCTGAGCCAGCGTGCGTACTTCGTCGGCCACAACCGCAAAGCCACGGCCACTTTCACCGGCACGGGCCGCCTCAATGGCTGCGTTGAGGGCCAGCAGGTTGGTCTGGCCGGCAATGCCGCGGATGGTTTCCAGAATGCTGGTGATGTTGCGGGATTCATCTGCCAGTTCAGACATCGCCTGGTTCGAGTCGACAATAATGGCTTCCAGCTCATTTACCAGTGTGGAGGTATTCACGATCAGCTTACGGCCTTCTTCTACCTGTTGCTGGCTGTTGTTTGCAGCATCCGCGGTCAGGGTACAGTGCTGAGCCACCTCATTGGAGGCCGTTACCATTTCATAGAAAGCGGTGGAAACCCCTTCGATCGAGCGGGATTGCTGAGTGGCGACCTGGCTGACCTCAGTGGAAACTTCATTCGCTTCCTGAGCAAAGCTGCCTACCTGATTGGCATTGGACTTTATTTCACTGATCAGAGTGCTGATGGTCTCAACAAAACTGTTGAACGCGGCGGCCATCTGGGCAGATTCATTTTTGCCCTTAATATCCAGCCGGCGGGTCAGGTCACCTTCACCGCTGGCGATTTCCTGTAAGCCGGTGGTGATGATCTGCATCGGCTTGGTAATCCGGTTGGCAAACCAGGCGGCAAATGCAACAAAAATGGCCACCAGTACCAGGCTCATCAGCAGGATCAGGCCGGCCAGTTCGTCAATCACGGCAAATACTTCGCCTTCAGGTACCAGACCCACAAACTTCCAGCCCAGTGTGGGTGAAACGTACACGGTAGCAAACCAGTTCTGACCATTAATTTCCACTTCGGAAATACCTTCAGCACTGATCTGGCGGGTAAACGAGTCGCCCAGTTCGCTGACCGGCTTGAAGTTGTTATCCGGGTTTGAAGGGTCTGCCAGAATGGTGCCGGTATCTTCAATCATCATGACATAACCGGACTGACCGAACTTAACCTGTTTGAGCATCTCGGTCAGTTTATCCAGGGTGACATCGACGCCGACAACACCGGTAAGACCGTCTGCTGCTTTGAATTTCACCAGATAGTCCACCAGTGGGGCACCGGTGACGATATCCTTATACGCGGGGGCACGGATGATCCGTCCGTTGGCGGCTTCGCCTGAGGCATACCAGGGGCGTTTGCGCGGGTCATAGTTCTGGCCGTTTTTACCGCTTGGCCACTGAATATAGGCGCCGTCACTCAGGCCCAGAAACACGTAAGTAAGATCAGGACGGGCCTGACCGAAGGTATCAAATAAGCGGAATGTTGCCGCTTCTTTCTCACCGTTCTGCAATGGCGTCATCTGCGCCGCTGCTTTATCAATGTATTTAGCAGCGCTGCCGTCCAGCTGGAGCAGTTCGGGCTTTTTCGCCAGGTAAGCAACATCTTCGGCTAAACCGTTCAGGTAAAGGCTGAAAGCATTATCTACCTGACGTATTTCGCTCAGGCTGGCTTGCTCAAAGTTACCGACGGCACTTTTTCTGAATTCAAATATGGCAAGTGTAGTGATACAGGCGACCGGAATCACGATACTTATGAGTAAGGCTAAAATAAACTGACTGCGAATTGGCATCAGACTACTCCTGAGCAGACATCTAATTATTATGCGGCATTGTGAAATGCATTTTCCGAAGTGAATCCCCAAAGAAAGACCGGCAGCTTATCGTTTTTATGTAGCACGTATTAGACTTTGGTTTGGGGACTTTATGCTGAGGAGCTAAGCAGTAGCAAGGGCAAGGAACGGATTACTTCGTCACTTTGGGTAGTCATGTCGCAATTGACGTCATTGCTGGCGCAACCGGAGAAAGAAGCCTTCAGCTTGCCCTCTGGCTGAGCATTTTTTGGCTGAGTTTCCGGGCCATCGATGTGCCGACCAGTGGATGGGGTGTTGGGGCAACCGCCAGTACGATATCGACCATCGGCAGGGTTGGCAGGTCTGAACGGGTGCAGGCTTCCAGCCCGGCATCTACGGTAGAAGACGCCAGCGCCCCGATCCCTATACCACGGCGTAACAGGCTTTTGATTGCTGTCGCACTGCTGGACGCACAAAGGACCTGAAAGCGCTGCCCCTGCTTTTCCAGCCCGTCCACCGCACTGGAATGGAACTTACAGTCCGCCTCATACAGCACCAGCGGCAGTACCGGCCGGTGCTGTAACTCAGGAAAGCCTGCATGTACCCAGATTCCGTGATCGTGACGCAACAGATAGCCTTCTTCCTTATCCGGTGCCCGGGTCAGAATGGCCAGGTCCAGCTTGCCCTGATCCAGTGCCTGTCGCAGGCCGCTGCTGTTATCACACAGCAGACGAATCTGCAGGTGAGGGTATTCTTCCAGCAGCATTGTGACCAGATCAGGAAAAATTTCCTGTGCATAATCGTCCGGACAGCCGATGCGTAACGGCGGCATTCCGGCGGTGAGGGAAAACTCTCCCAGCGCTTCATCATGCAGGGCCAGAATTCGCCGCGCGTAGCTCACCAGTTTTCGGCCATCATCTGTCAGGCTGAGATTACGGCCATCTTTTGTAAACAGACAACGTCCGGTTTCTTCCTCGAGTTTTTTCATCTGCATGCTGACAGCACCCTGGGTGCGGAAGATCTGTTTCGCCGCCCGGGTAAAACTGCCGGTATCCACGAAGGCGATGAAGCTGCGCAATGCATCAATGTCCATAAGGTATTCATTAGCAATCAGAATGGGAGGCATCAAAACTATTCGCTGGTGGCGGTAAATGCAAGCGGCCAGAATAGCCGGATGAAAGATGCGCTGCCCGGTACACCCAGTGAGCACACGGCCGGCGGACATCTAACCGGGAAAGGAAAGGAGGGGGAAATTGTGAAGATTTATGGCGATGCGCAGTCAGGTAACTGCTATAAAGTTTTACTGACGGCGGCGTTACTGGGGCTTGAATATGAATGGGTCGCTGTGGATATTCTGCAAGGCCAGACCCACACCCCTGAATTTCTGAAGAAGAATCCTAATGGCAAGATTCCGTTACTGGAACTGGACGATGGCCGTTATCTGTCAGAGTCCAATGCCATCCTGAGTTATCTGACCGAAAGGACAGCGCTGTGGCGGGAAGACCGTTTTGCCCGGGCCAGCATTATGCAGTGGATGTTTTTTGAACAGTACAGCCATGAACCCTGTATAGCCGTGGCCCGGTTTATCGCCCGCTATCTGGGATTGCCGGAAAGCCGGCGCGCAGAGTATGAAGCGAAGCAGGCCGGCGGTCACCGGGCACTGCAGATAATGGAGCAGCAGCTCCAGGAAACCGGCTTTCTGGTGGATGATCAGATCTCGGTGGCTGACATTGCGCTGTATGCCTATACCCATGTGGCGGGGGAAGGCGGCTTTGATTTGTCCGGATATCCGGCAATTCAGGCATGGATAGGGCGCATTCAGACGCAACAGAATTATTTTCCTATGGCATAAATGCGCAATGCGCACATGATACAAGAGGATGTATTTTGGAATTAATCATCGGAAACAAAAATTATTCATCCTGGTCTTTACGGCCATGGCTGATGCTGAAAGCCTGTAATGTTGAGTTTGATGAGCGCCGTCTGGCATTACGAACCCCTGAATTTGCTGAGCAGATTAAGGCTGTTTCACCGGCGGCGAAGGTGCCGGCACTGATTGATGGCGATGTGAAAGTCTGGGATTCGCTGGCCATTTGTGAATACATCAATGACACCTGTCTGAACGGGGCAGCCTGGCCGCAGGAGCCGGCAAAACGGGCTCAGGCCCGGGCGATCAGTTGTGAAATGCATTCCGGATTTATGGCTTTGCGTGAAGAAATGCCAATGAACTGCCGGGCGCGACGTTTTGTTGATCTTTCAACTGAAGCCCTGAAAGACGTCTGGCGAATAGACCTGATGTGGCAGGAGCTGCGCTATGAACATCAGGAGATTGGTCCCTGGCTGTTTGGGGAGCTGAGCATCGCCGACTTCATGTATGCGCCGGTTGCACTGCGGTTCAACACTTATGGTCCGGCTATCAGTCCTCTGAGCAAGGCGTATGTTGAAACGGTTATGGCACATCCGGCTATTATGGAGTGGGTGGCTGCTTCGGTTACCGAAGACGAGGTCCTGGAAGATGCAGAGGTCGGTCTGGAATTTGATGGCTGAATAATCAGTCTGAAATAAAAAAGCACCGTATAACGGTGCTTTTTTTATCCAGCCTGAGGCTTACTTCATTCGCGACATGTAATGGGACAGGACTTCCAACTTGTCTGCATCGTTATCACTGAAGTGAATATTAACGTCGAGGAAGCTGGAGTTCATATCTGGCTCCAGTGCCGAAATAGCGCGGACAAAGCCGTTGATCCGGGCAACGCCTTTACCGTTCTGCTGTTCAATATCCACCACCGCCTGTTCAAAGATGGCCGGCAACTTACCTTCATGTTTGATCGCGACTTTGGCGAACTGAAGGGTGAGTTCTTTGATGGCACATTTATGCGTCGTGCCGCCAAACCGTAACTGCGCCATCCCTTTCGGCTTAGGCGCGGCTTTCTTTGCCGCCGGTGAGTCTACGGATGCCAGTAGCTGTGCTGCCCGCTGACGGGCGGCAGGGCTGGTTTCACCGCCCTTTGCCAGCCAGAGTTTTACCTTATCGACCAGTTGCTGTGGCTCGAAAGGTTTACCGATGTAATCGTTAACCCCGGAGCTGACGGCCTTGAGCACGTACTCCCGTTCACCCCGGCTGGTAATCATCAGAAAAGGCACTGTCTGATAGCTGGGCTGCTGGCGGGTCCATTGCAACAGTTCCAGGCCGGACATCCCCGGCATTTCCCAGTCACACAGGACAATGTCGAAGGTTTCTTTGGCGAGCAGCTGTTTGCCGGCTTCACCGTTTTCGGCGGATTTAACCTGAGAGTCGGGGAACGCATCCCGAAGAATCTTAGTGACAAGGTCGCGAATAAAACGGGCGTCGTCGACAATGATTGCTTTTAGTCCAGCCATTAATGTACTTCACTCTGGTTGATGTATACCGGGTCGCGCGGATGACGTATTACTGAAGTAAAATCTGATATTGAGCGAAGCATATCATGCGTATATGGCCGCTTTAAACAGACATTACCCGAAACGCGTACATCTGCCGGGTGATGATTAAGCAATTGTTATTGAATCTTTTTTGAGGCCGTGCTCAGGTCCGGTAAACGCTAAGTCTGCCGGTTTATAAACTGGACGAGCGCTGTCGCGGACATAGGTTTGGCGTAATAATAACCCTGTATCATGTCGTAACCGGCCTGGCGCAGTATCTCCACCTGGGAGGCTGATTCAGCACCTTCCGCAAGGGTCGAAAATCCCAGCGCTTTCGCCATCTCCGTGACCATACTGATGATCACCTTATCTTTCGGACTGGTCTCCAGTTCTTTGACAAAGGCCCGGTCTACTTTCAGCTTATCCACCGGTAACAGCTTAAGGTACTGCAGTGATGAATAACCGGTACCGAAATCATCAATGGCGATGGTGAACCCCAGAGACCTGAGCTGTTGCAGCAGCCTGATGCATAAATCCGGGTCGTCGAATAACAGCGACTCAGTGATTTCCAGTTCGATCTGTTCCGCGGGGACCTGAAACCGTTCAGTCGCGGCGATCAGTTTATCGACGAAATTATGCTGGAGCAGCTGCTTCGGGGAAATGTTGATGCTGACAGTATCAAAATGAATGCCTTGTTCGCGCCACAGGGTGATCTGTTGCAGGGTGGCGCGAATCACAAAGTCACCCAGACTGATAATCAGGTTTGACGCTTCAGAGATGGGGATGAATTCAGCGGGCGATACCTGCCGGCCTAACTCGCCTGAGTACCAGCGCAGCAGAACTTCCACCCCTTTAAATGCCTGTTGGTGAAGGTCGTACTGGGGCTGAAATGCCAGTTCAAATTCATGATTACGCAAGCCATTATGAATCGCGCTGAAAATGCGCAGGTCTTCACTGAGCTGCTGGTCTACATCCGGACTGTAAACCGCAATATTCCCGCGACTGGTATTTTTTTTAGCATTCCCCATGACTGAGAATGCCCGGTCAATCAGTTGTTCAATATGGCTGCCGTGCTGTGGAAAGAAACAGACACCCTGACGGAACGTACAGGTGATCTGCTGATCTTTCACGGTGTAATAGTGGGTCAGGGTTTCCTGTAGCTGCTGCAATTTAAACAGCTGGTCACGCTGTTCCATATGGCCATGGTTGGGCAGGAAAGCAATAAAGCGGTTTTCAGAAAACATTCCCAACTGAGTGTCCGGCGGTAAGGTCTGCTGGATCCGGGATTTGATTTCGTTCTGTAACCGGGCGATGGCCGGGCCGGATAAAGCCGCAGTCAGCAGGTTAAAGTTATTCACGTTAATGATCAGCAACATGCCGGGAACATTGGCGTCGATATACTGGTGGCTTATCAGGTCTTTGAAAGTGCGTTTGTTGGCCAGTCCGGTATTGGCATCCTGTTCCAGGAGGTTCAGCAGGGGGGAGAAGACATGCCGGTTAGAAATGAACAGTAAGGTCAGAACCATCAGAAAAATACCCACAAACGCACTCAGCAGGTTGAGGGTAGACTTGAGTAATTGTTTGTTGAGAATGCTTTTCTGCTGGGCGAACACCAGTCGCCAGCCAGCCACCCCGATTGATGAAACCGTATAGATGTAACCTTCGGTTTCCAGAACTTGCGCATTACCGGCCGTTGAACGGTCGGCGCCAACCTTCTCTACAGAGGCAGCGGCGCTGTCAGTTGGCAGGTTGTCGCCCAGCAGGGTGGTTTGATTCAGACCTTCCATCTGGTCGCTTTTGTGGATCAGGACTTTACCCTGATGATCGGTGATGAAAACTTCACCACTGAAATCCAGGCGGGTATCCATGACGGTGTTTTTAACGAACTCCATCGGTACATCACCCAGCACCATACCGATAAAGTTGCCATCCCGCAGTAAGGGCGCGGTTACAGCCAGATAGCGGTGCGGATCTGTATCCACACTCAGATAAGGTTCGGGGATGGTGGGCCGCATGGCCTGCTTGCTGCTGATATACCAGGGGCGTAAGCGGGGGTTGTAGTTAGCCGGGATCTCCCAGTCATTGATCCACATATAACCGTCGCTTTCCAGGCTGTAGCTGATGTAGTCGAACCGGCCGGTTGCTGTGCTCTGACGTAAATAGGCCTGTAATGCAGGATTGTCGCGCAACCCCTGAGGATGCTCAGTAATAACCTCAGCATAATGGCTGATAATCGCAAGGTTTTCACTGAGCCAGTGGGTCAGTTTCTCGGTGGTGGCGCGGGCTTTGACCAGGTGCTCATTTTGCAATGCCTGACGCTGTGCACTGCTGATGTATAAATACGCGACCAGTGCCGAGGCGAGCAGGCCCAGCACCAGCAGGCTCAGAATACTGCACAGCAGCTTATTTTTATTATTAAGTTTCATACCTGACTACTTTTCAATGCCGGGTCCCTGAGGAGCATTTTTAGCCGACCGATTCTATCTGAATGTCCGTCGGTGCGGAGGGTAAAGACGGGTTTTGTTAACCTGGATCAATAAATTGTTCAGATTCAGTTAATCTTCGCTGCGCGTGGCCAGTAAAAACACTCGTTTTGCAGGTCAGCATGGGTAACAGATGACTGGCGGGCGCCGGAAATTCACGATACTCTGCGACACGCGTGTATAAACAGGTGTTTAATGCGCCGGACTGGTTAATAAGTGATTGCAGGGAGAGCATTTTTGTCTGCAGTGCTGTGCAGGCTTGTATACCCGAAGGTAATGAATGCTATACGAACTTAAACGTTCGCTGATGATACGGCTCATTTTGCTTGCGGCAGTTATCATCAGCGGCTGCGTCATTTATTTTGTTGAAAACTACCGGTACCAGCAAAAACATATGCTGCTGGAGAAGCTTTCAACCAGTTATGTCAGCCTGATTGAGGCAAATATCAGTCAGGCATTATCGGCGACGTATCCGGTGGCGGCCATGGTGCGTATGCAAAATGGCAGTACCCGGGGGTTCAGGGAGCTGGCGGCTGAAATGTTGCCGTTTTACAGCGGTGCATCTGCGCTGGAACTGGCTCCGGCAGGGGTGATCAGGGAGGTCATTCCGCAAGCGGGTAATGAAGCGGTGATCGGTTATGACCTGTTACGTGATCAGAGCAAAAATAAACCCGCATTCCTGGCCCGGGCAACCGGTCAGCTGACCCTTGAAGGCCCTTTTGAGCTGAAGCAGGGCGGGGTCGGTGCAATCGGTCGCTTACCTGTATTTTTGACCGGTCAGCAGGGCAAAAACATCTTTTGGGGGTTCTCCTCTGTCTTAATCCGTTTTCCTGAAATCCTGGATCAGGCGTCCCTGTACCGGCTGGAATCCGGCGGGTTTGCCTATCAGTTATCCCGGCTGGATGCACTCAGTGGCAAAGAAGAGCTGATTGCCGGTTCTGAAGCCCCCCTGATTGCTAATTTCGAGAGTTATGACATCCGGGTGCCAAACGGCCTGTGGATTTTCCGGGTGTCTCCGGAGAAGGGCTATCTGGACAGTTTCCTGTTAACGCTGGAAATCATGATTGCGGTGATTTTCTGCGGTTTCATCACCCTGATTTCAGTGCTTATCAGCCGGTTGAAAAATAACCATGCAATGCTGGAAGTCACGGTTGATGAACGCACCCGCACCCTGAATGACAGCCTTAAACGTCTCAATCTTGCCATGGGCGCCTCCCATCAGGCCTGGTTTGATATTGATGTGGCCAGTGGGGATGTACTGGTGAGCGATGAATATGCCCGGATGCTGGGGTACGATCCACAGACGTTTAAGCTCACTGTGCCTGTATGGGAAGCAGCGCTGCACCCGGATGATAAGGCACGGATACTGGCAGAATTCGACCGACTGATGAATCATGGCGAAGCCTGTGAAACCGAGTTCCGTATTCAGACGGCTGCCGGTGGCTGGATGTGGCAGCAGGGCATTGGTGAAGCGGTTGAGTGGACGGACGGTAAGCCGTCCCGGGTTATCGGGATTAATACGGATATCACCCGGCAGAAGAAAATTGAAGCCCTGGATATGACCCGGAACCGGGTTCTGGAACTTTTGCTGGAAGGTACTTCGCTGGAAGTCATTCTGGAAGCCATTATTGAAACCATTGAAATGCAGAGCCCCGGAAGCCTGGGCAGTGTTCTGTTGCTTGATGAAAAGACCAACCGGCTGTATACCGGCGCCGGGCCGAACCTGCCGGCTTTCTATAACGAAGCCATTGACGGCGTTGAAATCGGTGAAATGGTCGGCAGTTGTGGGCGGGCAGCCTATACCGGAGAACGGATGATCGTCTCCGATATCGATAATCACCCGAACTGGGCGCCATTCCTGGAGCTGACCGAAAAGGCGAATCTCCGGGCATGCTGGTCTGAACCTGTGCTGGGAGCGAATAACAGGGTGCTGGCGACATTTGCGATTTATCATAGCCGGCCACACGCACCGGAAGATGAAGACATCAAGCTGATTGAGTTTGCTGCGCAGCTGGTGGCCATTGCAATTGAACGCCATAAAACCGATGAAAAACTGCAGCTGTCGGCCCGTATTTTTAATGAAACCCATGAGTCAATCATGGTGACGGACATTAAGGGGGCGATTGTTGAAGTGAACGGCCGCTTCTCTGAACTCACCGGTTACAGTGCTGCTGAAGTGATTGGTCAGAACCCGGGGCTGCTCAGCTCCGGCCGGCACCCCCGCAGCTTTTATGATGACCTGTGGGCGCACTTGCGCAGCGATGGTCACTGGCAGGGGGAAATCTGGAACCGCCATAAGGATGGTTACATATACGCCATACTGATGAAAATTTCGGCAATGCGTAACAGCCGCGGAGAAGTGATCAACTACGTTGGGCTGGCGTCGGATATTACCCAGCATAAAGAACAGGAAAATAAGCTGCGGCTGATGGCGCACTATGATGAACTGACCCGGCTGCCTAACCGGACCCTGTTTGCAGACCGGTTCCGCCAGGCGATAGCTCACAGCAAACGGCACAGTAAACAGCTGGCGATCTGCTTCCTTGATCTGGATGATTTCAAACCGGTGAACGATCAGTATGGTCATGAAGTGGGCGATCAGCTGATTATCGAGGTGGCCAAGCGCATCAATACCACCCTGCGGGAAGAGGACACTGTCTCCCGGCAGGGGGGCGATGAATTCGCCATGTTGCTGGGGGATATAGAGTCTCTGGAGCATTGCGAAGCGATCCTGCAGCGGATTATCGGTCTGCTGTCTCACCCCTATATGATTGACGGTCATGTGATCAGTATCAGTGCCTCTGTCGGGGTGACGCTCTATCCTGATGATAATGCGGATCTGGATACGCTGATGCGCCATGCTGACCAGTCTATGTATCAGGCTAAGCTGGCGGGGCGTAACCGTTACCATTTCTTCAATACTGAGAAAGATCAGCAGCTGATTCAGCAAAATCAGTTGCTGGATGAAATCGCCACCAGTCTGGATATGCGCCACTTCTGCTTGCATTACCAGCCAAAGGTGAACATGCGCACCGGTAAAGTGTTCGGGGTTGAGGCGCTGATCCGCTGGCAGCATCCGGAAAAAGGCCTGTTATCCCCCTTCTATTTTTTACCTGCGGTGGAAGGTTCTGAACTGGAAATACAGATCGGCGACTGGGTGATCAGTGAAGCGTTGCAACAACTCAGTGACTGGACAAGCATGGGGCTGGCGCTGGAAGTGAGTATAAACATCTCTTCCAATCACCTGCGTTCCGGCCGTTTTCTGGAAAACTTTGCCACCCAACTGGCCCGTTACGCCAATATTGATACCGGGTGTCTGCAGCTGGAAGTGCTGGAAAGCAGCGCATTGGGTGATCTGGACGTGATCAGTGACATTATCCGCAATTGCCAGAATACCCTGGGGGTGAAAATTGCCCTGGATGACTTCGGCACCGGCTATTCGTCGCTGGCGCACCTGCGCAGTTTATCCGCCGGTACCATCAAAATTGACCAGAGCTTTGTCCGGGATATGCTGGTGGATCCGAATGATTACGCCATCATTGACGGCGTACTGGGGCTGGCGGACTCCTTTAACCGGGATGTGATTGCCGAAGGTGTGGAAACCACCGAACATGGTCTGATGCTGCTGAGCATGGGCTGTAATGAGGCACAGGGCTATGGCATTGCCCGGCCTATGCCGGCCAGCGACATTCCCGGCTGGTTAGAAGAATATTCGCCGAATGCCCAGTGGCGGCGTTTCTCGCAGATTATTCGCAGTGATGAAGACAACAAGATTCAGCTACTGCGGCTGACCACCAAACACTGGTATCAGAATTTCGAGGCGAAAATACTGGCGCCGCGTATGCAGGACGATCCCTGGGCGATTATGGAAACCGATAACTGCCATTTCCGCGCCTGGATTACCCGGGCCCGTCAGGAACAGGTGTTTGATCCGGTCTGGCTGGAACGTCTGGCAGATGCCCAGACTGAGTTTCAGGCGCTGGCTGCAAAGCTGGTAACTCTGCACAGCCGGGGAGATGAAGAGCAGGCCCGCAATGAACTGGCACACCTGAATAATGTGTTTAATGAACTGGCTGAGGTGCTGGCCCGCTATAAACCTTACCGGGTTAACTGAAAGCACCGGGCCGTGACAGCAGGACGGACAGACCTGCTGCAAGACGGGCAATTAAGGTACCATAACCGCTTAAACGGATTATCTGCTGGCAACCTCTATGGATCATTTAAACCTTAATCTGCTTAAGGCGTTACAGGTATTATTGCAAACCCGGAATGTTACCCGGGCGGCTGATCAGCTTCACCTGACCCAGTCGGCCATGAGCCGGCAACTGGGGCAGTTACGGGACTACTTTGATGATCCGCTGCTGATCCGTGACGGCAATGAATACCTGTTAAGCACCCGGGCAAAACAACTGCTGCCCCGGGTGCAGGATATTCTGGGTCAGATCGGTGAACTGAAGCAGACCCCGGTATTTGATCCGGCGGCCTGTCAGCGCCGTTTCAGTTTTGCCTGCAGCGATTATGTTGCACAGTTTATTTTTCCTGACATTCTGCAGCAGTTGGCGCTGCAGGCTCCGCAGATCGATATTGCCTATCGCATGTGGCAGCCGGACTGGCTTAATAAGGTCGGGCAACTGGCGCTGGATCTGGTCTCTACGGTCAGCCTGGACAGCGCTGAGAGTCTTTGTAGTCTGCACATGGGGCAGGATTCGCCGGTCTGTCTGCTGGCTGAAGATCACCCGCTGGCCCGTCAGAATGGCTTTGAACTGGATGACATGCTGGCGTATCCGTTCCTGCAGTTAAGCAGTGGCGGCGATAAGGACTCTTTCTTTGACCGTTTGCTGACACGTCAGGGTAAACAGCGCCGGGTGCGCTACGAGGTGCCTTTCTTTGCCGCGGCCTTTCCGGCGCTGGCAGGCAGCGATATGTTACTGATCACGCCGGCACATATCGCCCGTAATGCGGCTGCGCTCTATCCGCTCACCTTCCGTGAATTGCCGGTGGCTGCGCCGGCGTTTAATTACTACCTCTACTGGCACGAACTGCATGATGCCGATCCGGCACACCGCTGGCTGCGGGAATGTATTGCCGGTCAGATCAAGGCGTCGCTCTATTCTCCGCACGAGTATGATTTGAAATCATAGTGTTCTATAAGAAAAATGCATTTCTCGCATAGTGTCTGAGCCACTACACTGCCAGCATTAAGAATTCAGGTAGGTGTGGTGCAATGAGTTTAATAACCTGGTTATCACTGGTGGCGGTATGTTGTCTGGGGGCGATGTCGCCGGGCCCCAGTCTGGCAGTGGTGCTGCGTCATGCGTTGAGTAACAGTACCCGCCATGCGGTCGTTGCGGCCCTGAGCCATGCCATCGGGGTGGCGATGTGGGCCATGCTGACGATCTGGGGGCTGGCGGTTCTGGTGGTCGAAACCCCGCAGATTTTTCAGGTAATTACCTATGTGGGCGCGGCTTATCTGGCCTGGCTGGGCATTAAGGCGCTGCGTTCCAAAGGCGGTCAGATGGCACTTGACGGCCAGCAGGTACCGGTGTCCGCGGCTGCCTGGGATGGCCTGATGGTGTCGGTGCTGAACCCGAAGCTGGCGGTATTCTTCATTGCACTGTTTTCACAGTTTGTGTCGGCGGATCTGCTGCTGGCCGACAAGCTGATCATGTTGTCTACCGTCACTGTGATTGATTCCGGCTGGTACATACTTCTGACCGTATTGCTGGCGCGCACCGGCCTGCTGACAAAAATGCAGAAAGGCGCTGCAACGGTGGATAAAGTCAGCGGGGTGGTCTTGCTGGGGCTGGCGCTGAAGATTGCGATTTAAGTGTTATCCGGTGAGATAACAGACAGGTTTAAGCCTTTTGCAGGGGCTTAAAGCCGGGCTGCTCAGGCAGTCCGGCTTTTTTTTGCGTTGCGGTTTTATCAGAACTCGTAACGGGCGTTAACCAGTATGGTCCGGCGTTCACCGTAGTAACAGGCGCTGTCGCCGCTACAGGAAGAGATGAATTCTTTATCTGCCAGGTTACGTACGTTCAGAGACAGTTGCCAGTCAGCAATGTCATAGCTGGCCAGCGCATCGTACAGCGTTACTGATGGGGTACGCAGGGTGCCCAGACCGTTGTCGCTGGAGCCGATAAAGCGGCTGCCCAGACCGACTTCCAGCGCTTCGTTCACGCGGTATTTACCGAATACGGAAGCCATATCTTTCGGCCGGCCAGCCAGTTCATTGTTCAGGAACTTGCCGGTGCTGTCCTTGGTGACTTCAGTCTTGGCGTGGGTATAGTTGGCCAGCAGACTGAAACGGTCCCAGTCTTTACGCAGTTCAGCTTCGAAGCCTTTGATTGTAACTTCTTCCAGCTGAATACGGCTGCCCAGCAGTGGGTTATTCGGATCACGTTCCAGACGGTTTTCTTCGGTGGTGTGATAGATGGCAGTATTCAGTGACAGGCTGCTGTCCGGCTGGAACTTGATACCGGCTTCATACTGGATATTTTCCTGTGCCTTAAACGGATTGCCGTTGCTGTCGCTGCCGGCTGTCGGTTCGAAGGCGGTTGCCACGCTGATGTACGGTGATACACCGTTGTTAAAGTTATACAGCGCACCCAGGCGGCCGGAGACCTGACTGTCAGACGTTCTGGTACCGTTATCAAACTTGCTGGAGTAATGGGTCCAGCGCAGGCCAGCATTCAAATCCCACTGATGAATGCGGATACTGTCCTGAACATAAATACCTTCCTGCTTCAGTGTGTTGGTTGGCCGCTTAGTGATGTTTACATTGGTTGGCAGGCTCGGATTCGGATTGAACGGATCAACCTGTAAGGTCGCCAGTGTCGCGGCGTCATTGGTCTGGATTGCGGTCAGCAATGCGGTCTGGTTATTCCAGCGGTCTTCTTCCAGTTTGTTACGGCTCAGATCGGCACCCAGGATCAGCTCGTGCTCTGCTGCACCTGTGGTGAAGTTGCTGATCAGTTGGTGATCCCAGACCGTCGAGCTCAGTTTACGCTCGATCACTTCAGACAGCACTGGCACATTATTACCCGGGAACTGCCCGTTGATAGCGGCGGTTGCGAAAGCCCTTGTCTGGCCCTGCGCAACCAGAGCATTAATGATGCCTGGCTTGGAAATCGCGTACTGGCTGTGGTAATTACCCTCGCCTTTCAGATGCCGAAAATTCGTGCTGTACTTCCAGGTATCGTTAATTTTCTGGTTGAATTTCAGCGTGATGGAATCCGTTCCGGTATCGTACTTATCGAAATCAGGATGCCCCAGGAAGGTGCTGGTCGGTAAGCGCTGACTTTCCGGCAGGCCGATGGTGCTTGCCTGCGGCAGAAATTGCAGGGTGGAACCTGACTTATCACGCTGAGTCAGTGCGATGACGGTCAGATCTGCATCTTCGTTGATCTGCCAGCGCAGGGACGGGTTAATCAGCAGACGGTTGTCTTCAACATGATCAACCTGCTGGTCCGCATTGCGGCCTAACGCCACCAGACGGTAGCTCAGGTCGTCACGGCCTGTGACGTTGCCCTGAGTATCAATACCGATCTGGGCACGATTGCGGTTACCGGCCTGCAGCCAGAGTTCGGTCCGCTCCTCTCCCGCAGGTGTCTTTGTTTCTGCAGCGACAATGCCCCCCAGAGACCCCTGACCATACAGGGAAGATCCCGGGCCTTTCAGTACCTGGATGTTATCCAGTGTATAGAGGTCGATACGGGCCCGGTTATAGTGACCAAAGTCAGTACGCAGGCCATCCAGATAGTAAGACACGCCGGCGCCACGGATGACCGCAGTATCCGTCCGGCTGTCGACACCGAATTCACCGGCAAAGACACCCGCGTTATAGGTCAGGGAATCCTGCAGGGTTTGGGCGCCTGTGTCCTTCAGCTGAGTCTGATTGATGATGGAAATTGAGTAGGGTGAATCGCTGACAGGGCGTGAAGACTTGTTAGCACTGGCTGAGCCGGTTTCAGCGTAACCCGGCGCCCTGGCATTAATGACGACGGTGTCTTGCCGGACTGTTGTATCTGGTGTATCCGGTGTGTCAGCTGCCAGGGCTGTATTTGCCCCACAAACAGCCAGCGCCAGCACAGAATAATTCATGCGGGAATTCATAGAACTGTGTTCCTTATTCTTAAAAACGGGTTGGAATACCTGGAAGAAAGAGTAAAGGCGGTGCCTGGCGGTAGCTGGGGAGGGCCTGAGATCGATTCTGGTTATTAAAATTCAGTTCGCTGCAAAGTGTTCCGGGCCAACATCGAATACATGGCCGGGGCCGGCATCGATGAGCAGGAAATATTTCTGCTTAGGGGCAATAAAGGTAAATTCGCCCTTTGCATTGCTGCGGGTTTTACTGAGCCGGTAAAGATCCAGGCTCATCACTTCAACGGACAAATCAGCCGGGCTGATTTCGTCCAGCTCCAGCGTGCAGTTGCGGCGACTGTCCTCTGCTTCACAGCTGACATCTGCACCGTCCGCATAACTGTGAGCCGGCAGGGTTGCGCCCAGCAGTGCAGCGGCGGTGAATAACAGCCGGTTAACGGTTTTAGCGTCCATCGATTGTCTCCTTGCCGTTGGCGTTCAGTGACCATTGTGTCTGATAGACCTGACCGTTCCAGCCGATTGCGGTGAACCAGATTTTTTCATTACCTTTGAGGGTACGGGGCAGGTGGATATCCGCATGGCGTGACCCCTTTGGCCCGTGAATCAGGATGCCCGGGGCACGGAGTGTGCGGGGTTCTCCTACGCGCAGGTAGGCAAATCTGAAGGCTTCTGCGGCGGCATCCGGCATGGCGACGTTGACGTTCACCGCAGCGTCAGGACGGATCGGGTTGAGATCTTTTTCCAGCAGCCCGGCCACGGCATTCATCGATACTTCCCAGTTACCCACAGGTTGGGGCTGATACAGGAAGCCCGCGCCTTTTGTTCCCTGACTGCTGAGGGTCAGAGCGATGCCGCAACCGGCACCGATACCCAGAATCAACAGCACATTCATATATTTAAACAGGCCGAAAGGCCGGCCCCACGGACGGATAACCCGCCAGGATTTGTGTAATCGGCGAATAATGGCATTGCGGGACCAGACGATCCGGGCAGCGCGGGCGGTGCGCTTCAGGTTGATAATCAGCCCGCTGATGCAGAGCACCGTCATCCCCATGCCAAATATAAACCAGATCAGTTTGACTGCCAGATCAGCCGGGTTGCCAGACGCCCAGTTCCCCAAATGCAGCGGCGCCATCGCCATATCAGCCCGTTGTGCCGCCGTGTATTTATCCACCGTATGATTGGCAATGATCTCTGCGGTAAAGGGATTCAGATACAACTTGTTCTGCCGGCCATCCGGTACCAGCCAGGCATCGCCGGCGAAGGTGACTGTGTAAGGATCCGCGTTATGTTCCGGCGGATTTATCCCCAGGATCAGTGCCTCCGGGTAGGCTGTTCTGACCGCTGTGATCATGCTGGATGCGCTGAGCATGGTGCCGGAGATATTGTCCATATCATCATAGCTGAGCAGTGGCTTGATATTAGCCGGTTCCACTGGATTGGGCGCCCCCAGATGGCTGACCAGCGGATTCTCGTAAAACCACCAGGTGCCGGTTACACCGATGATCAGTACAAACCATAAACTCCACAGACCGATCAGTTTATGCAGGTCCGACCAGAAAACCCGGGCATTGCCGGTACGGGGCATACGGAAAAAGAAGCGCCAGAATTTAGGGTAGGCATACAGGCCGGCAATCAGTGACAACAGTGTCAGTACCCCGAAGACATTGACGACACTGCGACCAATGACCGGCAGGTATAACGTGGAGTGTAAAAAACCGATAAAGCGACCGGGGGTCAGTACCGGGGTATCGCCATTCACTTCGCCGGTATAGGGGTCGATCCAGGCATAGCGGAAACCGCCGGCGGCATCATTAAACATGGCAAAAGATGCAAAGCCCGGATGCTGGTTCATGGTTTCAAAAAAGCTCAGACCAAATTCCGGATACGCGGCCTGCAGGCGATCCAGTAATTCCCCTGCACCCAGGCGAACCTCGCCGGTCGGGGCCCGGAATTCAGAATACAGCAGCCAGTCGATTTCCAGCGCCAGCACCGCCAGCGCGCCGCTGAGTAATACAAGGGTAAATAACAGGCTCAGTTTGAGGCCCACAAAGCTGTGGATTAAAAATGCGGTGTACTGTACCGACAGCGGTTTTCGGGGGGCTTTCAGCGCATCTATACGGGCGCGGAAATAGTCTTGCAGGCCTTCCATACCAGAGCCATCCAATCGTCAGAAGTAAACAGGGCAGCGCCCTTTAGTTATTGTTCGAATGGCTTGCGGGCTTGCCGTGAAAACACGGTGGCCTGCTGGCTGGTTCGTTATGAAGGCTGTTTTCTGACACGTTTTACGCGTGGTAAAAAATACAGCGGCAGGCATGGTAAAAGAATGCAAATCTTATTGCAAACTATTCTTATTTAATGCTGTCAGAGATTGGTTTTGTGTCTGAAAACAGAGGGTTACGCAGGGGAAGGTAGGAGTCACCTGCCCGGTCCGGGCAGGCGACTGGTCTGGCGGTTACTGGTTTTTTTCCAGTGCCAGATACTGATCAATGCCCCGGATCCTGTCTTCCGGGTGATGGTTCACATACAGCACAGTGGTTTCACTGTCGGCACAGATTTTTTCGATCAGGCTGAGTACCAACTGCCGGTTCATGTCGTCCAGCCCCAGGCAGGGCTCGTCGAGAATCAGCAACGGCGGATGTTTCACCATTGCCCGGGCGATGAGTAACAGTCGCTGATCACCGTACGAGAGTTTGTTAAACGGCTGATCCGCCCGGTCGGACATCCCCAGTACCGCCAGCCACTGATCGGCAATGTCCCGCTGCCGGTCGGTGTATTTACTGTACAGGCCAATACTGTCGTAGAAACCGGAAATGATGACATTGCGCAGGCTGATGCTGACCCGGTATTCCCATTGCAGGGCAGTGGAAACGTAACCAATGAACTGTTTGATCTGCCAGATACTTTCGCCGCTGCCGCGCTGAAAACCAAACACAAAAATGTCATTCACATAGCACTGAGGATGGTCGCCGGTAATCAGTGACAGCAGGCCGGTTTTACCGCTGCCGTTCGGGCCGCTGAGCTGCCAGTGCTGGCCGGGGTTAATGGTCCAGTGCAGATCTTCAATAATGGTTTTATCGGCATATTTGATATTGATGCCGTTTAACCGAACCAGCGGGTCTTCAGGGTTCAGTGCCGGAATGGCGGTTTCCGGATCAGCGCCCGGCACCTGCAGGTCGGTGGTTTTCAGGTGCAGCAGTTTGTACAGTTCGTCGTAGGCCTGCTCATCCTGTTTATCGATGGTCAGCTGCAGGCGGCCGTGATCCATGTAGGCAATGTGGGTGATGAAGTCCGGAAATTCATCAAAGCGGTTCAGCACCATGACCATCGGGACGGTTTCGATCAGTGAGCTGAGATAGTCCTGCAGCATGGCCAGGGTATCCACATCCAGACCATCGAAGGGTTCATCCAGCACCAGCAGATCCGGCTCGCTGGCAAGGGCGCGGATCAGCATGACTTTGCGGGACTCACCGGTGGATAACTTGCGGAATGCCCGATCCAGCAGGTAATCCAGTTTAAAGCGGGTGATCAGATCATCAATCAGTGGCTGATTATCAGACACCTGAGCGATGATATCCCGTACGGATGTCCCCTCGGAAATAACATCCATAATATCGGCATCGTCTTTTTTCAGTTCGGCGGCAATCAGTTCCGCCTGCGCTTCAAACGACACCAGACCGACCTTCGCAGGAATACCGTCAACGCTGCCGCTGAGAATCTCGCCGGCACCGGCCAGCACTGCTGCCAGTGCTGATTTGCCCGCGCCGTTCGTGCCGGTAATGACCCAGTGTTGCCGGGGGGCGATCTGCCAGTTGATCTGCTCCAGCTGAAAACGTTCGTCAAAGTCGACGCTGAGGGTGTTAAAACGGATAGTCATAGTAGAGTCTTTGGCCAGTCGCGGGTTGAATACAGTAAAACGCTTTGCAAAGTGCCGGGGGGAGGGGCGCTTTGCAAAAGGCTTAATCAATAAAAAAAGGCCGGGAACTTCGTGAAGAAGCGCGCCGGCCTTCATATGCCTGATTGTCCGGCCAGAGGCTCAGACAATCATGGCTGTGGCGAAAATCTTATACGATTTTCTTCATGTCAGACATGTAACCACGCAGTTCAGAACCGATCGCTTCAACCGGGTGAGCGCGCAGAGCAGCGTTCACTTCGATCAGACGGGCGTTGTCTACGCCGTTGTCCGCAACATCCAGGCCCTTACCGATAACATCAGTGTCGATACCCTTCATGAAGTCTTCCAGCAGTGGCAGACACGCGTGGTTGTACAGGTAGCAGCCGTACTCTGCAGTATCAGAGATAGTGGCGTTCATTTCGTACAGCTTCTTACGTGCGATGGTATTCGCAATCAGTGGCGTTTCGTGCAGTGACTCGTAGTAAGCAGAGTCAGCAATGATGCCAGCAGCTGTCATGGTTTCGAAAGCCAGCTCAACACCTGCTTTAACCATAGCAACCATCAGGATACCGTTGTCGAAGAATTCCTGTTCAGAAATTTCAACGTCGCCTGCCGGAGTCTTCTCGAAAGCAGTCTCAGCAGTTTCTGCACGCCAGCCCAGCAGCTTGGCATCGTCGTTCGCCCAGTCTTCCATCATGCCGCTGGAGAAAGCGCCGGTCATGATGTCGTCCTGGTGCTTGTTGTACAGCGGACGCATGATAACTTTCAGTTCTTCAGACAGATCGAACGCTTTGATTTTAGCCGGGTTAGACAGACGGTCCAGCATGTTAGTCACGCCGCCGTATTTCAGAGCTTCAGTGATGGTTTCCCAGCCGTACTGGATCAGCTTAGATGCGTAGCCTGCATCGATGCCTTTCTCAACCATCTTGTTGAAGCACAGGATAGAACCGGTCTGCAGCATACCGCACAGGATAGTCTGCTCGCCCATCAGGTCGGACTTAACTTCAGCGATGAAAGAAGACATCAGTACGCCAGCCTTGTGACCGCCGGTACCTACCGCGTATGCCTTGGCCAGTGCCAGACCTTCGCCTTTAGGATCGTTATCTTCGTGAACAGCGATCAGGGTAGGAACACCGAAACCACGTACGTATTCGTTACGTACTTCAGAACCCGGGCACTTAGGTGCAACCATGATAACGGTCAGGTCAGGACGGATCTGCATACCTTCTTCAACGATGTTGAAACCGTGAGAGTAAGACAGGCAGGCACCTTCCTTCATCAGCGGCATTACGGCTTCAACAACCGCGGTGTGCTGCTTATCAGGTGTCAGGTTCAGAACCACGTCAGCAGTCGGGATCAGTTCTTCGTAAGTGCCTACGGTGAAACCGTTTTCAGTGGCGCTCTTCCAGGACTGACGCTTCTCTTCGATCGCCGCAGCACGCAGGGTGTAAGAAACATCGCAACCGCTGTCACGCAGGTTCATGCCCTGAGCCAGACCCTGTGCACCACAACCGATTACAACAATCTTTTTACCTTTAAGAGCGGTAACACCGTCATCGAATTCGTTCAGGTGCATGAAACGGCACTTAGCCAGCTGAGCCAGCTGCTCGCGCAGTGGCAGGGTGTTGAAATAGTTATTAGACATGGTCTGTATATCTCTTTAGTTAGCCTGTGAGAAGGCGTTCATTATTCTGCTTTGCGGCGACACCGCCGCAGAGATTATTTCGGGTCGCGGGGCATTATATAGAGATGCTCCGTGAACTGTAATGGGGCAAGTGTAGTGTAAAGTTAATCTTGCGTATATTGATATATTTAAATGGTAGTGTTGCAAAAATCGGGATATAAATCAGCTGGCTGCTGAATTTTTCGGTAGCAGGGGCATAACGCAGTGTTATTACGCTCCCGGTGTGTGTTTTATTATCAGTATTTATCTGGCTTTAACTGGCTGATCTGTTTTAATTTATACGTTTTTAACGTCACACAAAATGAACGGATTCATACATTATGGTGATCATACCTACCGAAAAGCGTTTTGACTGGCGTAAGCCGCCGCTGATCCTTTTCTGCCTTGTTGTAACCAATGTACTGGTTTTCTTCTTTTATCAGGACGCTGATGAAGAGAAATTAAATGACGTGCTCTCCCGGTATGAATCCACCGGATATTTTGCCGCTGAATGGCCGGTGTATCTGAGTTATCTTGAAGAAACTGACAGCCCTGAGATCGCAACATACCGGCAGCTGTACGAACAGGAAGAGCAACTGCAGCTCAGTTTGTACCTGTTAACGGATCAGACGTACTTTTCTTATTTACGAGATCATCAGGCGCAATTTGATGAGCCCGGTTACGGTGAGTACTGGCCGGTACGGGAAGAGCTTAACCGGCTGGTCAGCACGATCAGCATTTACGCATACGGGCTGAGGCCGAAGTCGCCGGACCTGACGTCACTGATCACCTATCAGTTTCTGCACGGGGGGCTGTTGCATCTGCTGGGGAATATGTTTTTCCTGGTGATTTTCGGTTTCTCGGTTGAGGCCGCCGTTGGTCATTTACGGTTTCTGCTTTTCTATTTAATCGCCGGTGTCGCCGGCGGTGTGCTGTATAGCGCAGTGAACGCTACAAGTTCCACCGCTCTGGTGGGGGCCTCAGGGGCAATTTCAGGCGTTATGGCGATGTATCTGGGCGTATTTCGTCTGAGAAAAATTGAGTTCTTTTACTGGTTTTATATTTTTGTTGGCTTTATCCGGGCGCCGGCGCTGGCTGTGCTGCCACTGTATCTGGCAAATGAATTCTATAACTTTTACACCCAGCCTGACTCTGATGTCGCCTTTATGGCGCATACCGGTGGTTTTCTTGCTGGCGCAGTGCTGATCTGGATTACCTTGCTGATCGCGCCAAGGGCGCTGGATGAACAGTATCTGGAACAGGATGAAGGCTTGCCCGAGAGACAGAAGGAACAGCAGCGGATCTATCAGCTGCTGGGCCAGTTTGCTTACGATGCTGCCCTCAGAAGCATTGCTGCTTATGAACAGAAAAACGGGCCTGAGTTTGATTTTTGCTGGCTCAGATACCGTATTTATAAAGCACGGGGAGATGTGACCTCAGAGCTGCAGTCAGCTGAGCAGTTGTTAACGTTTGAACACTTAACGGGCGGGCAGCTGAGAAAGACTGAGCAGGTCTGGAATGAGACGCCTGCAGTGCGTGACGGTCTTACTGCGACCGCAGTCGTTGGGCTGGGGTGGCGTACGATGCAGCTGGAAAGTCTGCAGATGACAGAAGGGATTGTTAAGTACCTGTGTGACAAAGATGATCATACCCAGGAGATGAGTCATTTAGCGCGTAAGTTGTCACAGAAGTTTGGTGAGCAGGCGCAGGAAGCAAAACGTAAGCGGTACGAGCGGGTTGCTGATGAGATTGTCAAAAGGGCCCGGCAGGCTTAACGGGCTGTGCAGTACGTCATTACATAGGTGACCACAAATGGAATATTGTAAATACCATCCTGTTTCTGAAGCGACCTACCGGTGCGCACACTGCAATGCCGGGCAGTGCGATCACTGTGTGGATGCAAGTTCCGGTTCGGTGCGTTGTTTTGTCTGCCGCAGAGAACTTGAAAATAAGGGGCCGGGTGACAGTGTTGTGCCGTTCTGGCGCCGCCTGGATAAATGCTTTTCTTATCCAATGACGATGCAGGCCCTGCTGTTAACGATTATTGCATCAGTGGTGTCGGTCATCGGCGCCTTAGCAGGAGGCTTGCAGGGTTTTATCATACTGTTGCTCGTGACCGCGGTGACGACAAAGTACGCCTTTTTATGCCTGCAACAAACCGCCGCCGGGAATATGTCTGCGCCCGATGTCTCTGAAGCGTTTCTGGGCGGTGTGAAACTGATCATTCATATCATCATTATCTTACTGGGCATTGTGTTTATGGTTCTGGCGGTGGCAAATGTGCTGGGCCCGTTTGCCGCCATTGCTTTCAGTGCTTTCTGGCTTTGCTGTTTGCCCGCTGTGTTTATTAACTATGCCCGTTTTGAAGAAATCAGTTCAGCCCTTAACCCGGTCGAAGTGGCCCGTCTGGTGTTGCAGCTCAGAGGGGCGTATTTCTTATTATTACTGTTTATAACGATCATGATGTTATCAGTCGGCACGTTAAACCAGTTATTTGACGGTGAAGATCTGTTGTCTGCGGCGCTGCAGAGTGTGGTGTCTTACTATTACTGGATCGTTATATTCCATCTGATGGGATACCTGCTCTTTCAGAAGCAGCGTGCGCTCGGTTATGTCAGCCGCCTGGAAAGCGACGGAGATGTGCATAACCGTTCTGAAAAGCAACATACGATGGCCAGAATCGGGGTGCTGGCTAAAGAGGGTATGTTCAGCGAGCTCAGTCATGAGCTTAAAACAGCGGTTAAGAAGTATCCGGGCGATATCGGGATATATGACCGCTACTTTGATTATCTTTGCGCATTACACAAGACCGCTGAACTGGATAAATTCTGGTTAGCGTATCTGGAGTGTCTGAGTAAAAGCGGCAGTCTGCCTAAGGTTGCCGGTTTGATGCTGCGTATTCTGCAATTCGCACCTGATTATTTGCCCGCCTCGGCAGAGGTGCGTTTTAAGCTTGCCGGGATACTGCTGAAGCAGGGTAAGCCTGCTCTGAGCGCCAGACTGATTAACCGGCTGCACCGTGATCATCCGGGATTTGATCGCTTACCGGAGGCGTATTTCCTGATGGCAGATGCCCTTGAGGAGTTACCGGAAAAGCAGGTGCAGGCTGAAAAGTGCCGGTTGCTGGCGAATAAACTGAAAGCAAGACCACTGGCTACACAGGGTGGTGGCAATGACGTTTAGCGGCTTAACAGGCTGGATAAATATTCAGAGTCACAGGTCCGCCTGATGTTGTGTCACTGTGTTTGTCAGCCGCTATCCGGTGATTTCCGGCGTTCCAGCCGGACAACATTTGCCAGACCTGAGGTTCTGAATGCCTCTTCTGCAATCAGAAAATCTTTTCCGCCGTTCCCGCTAAGCCTGTTGGGTCAGCCCTGAGACTGATTCAGCACGGTCACTTCCCGTTGCGGGAACGGAATCTGCACATTGTTGCTGTTGAATGCTGCGTAGACCGCCGCGTTGATCTGGAACTGGGTTTCAAACAGCTGGCGGGTAGGGACCCAGTAACGGTAAGCAATGTTGACGCTGGAATCACCGAAAGAGGCGATGCCTACCTGCGGAGCCGGTTCAGAAACGATATTGGCGTTATGACTCAGCTGTTCCTGAATCAGGCTGATCGCCTGTGCCGGATCAGCGCTGTAGCTGATGCCAATTTCCGCTTCAACCACCGTGTTTTCGAATGAGTTCACCAGCACTTCGCCAACGATATGTTTATTGGGAATGGTGATGATTTCACCGTCTTCCGTGGAAAGTAAGGTATAGGCCAGACGAATTTCTTCCACAACCCCGCAGACATCGTTACACCGAATGGTATTACCTACGACGAACGGGCGGGTAAGGATGATTGTAAAACCGGCGCCATAGTTGGAAAAGACCCCCTGCAGGGCTAAACCAATGCTGAGCGATATTGCGCCGATCGCGGCAATGAAAGGCGCGACACTGATGCCGAATTTACCCAGGCAGATAATAACAACCATGGCGACCAGCAATAGCCTGACTGTACTGCTGATAAAGTGGCTCAGGGTAATATCAACGTTATGCCGTTTACACAGTTTCAGAGTGAGATTGCCAACCCAGCGCGCCACGATCAGACCCAGAATGAGAATGATGATGGCACCGATGACCTGAAAGCTGTAGTTGATGAAGAAATCAATAATCAGGTTATAGAAGTAAGTCAGGTTTTCCAGTTCTTGATCAATCATCTTGGTTCCATTGTTCCGGGATTATCAGGTAAAAGCTATCAGCTTCCCGGATGCCGGACAATGTCTGTCAATAAAAAAGGCGCTTCATATGAAGCGCCTTGTTACGTGAGAGAGCCGCGTTTAAAGACCCTGTTCGTCCGCCATCTGGCGGGCAATTTTAGGTGCACTCCACAAGGATGGCAGCAGTACCAGTGATACCGGAACAGCGGTTACCACAATAAAGGACTGCAGGGCGGAAATGCCGCCGGAACCGATGGAGATCAGAATGGCAGCCATGACACCCATTGCCAGACCCCAGAACACACGTACTGAGCTTTGCGGGGCGTCGTGACCGGTCATTACCATGGAGATGGCGTAAGTCATGCAGTCGCCTGTAGTGGCTACAAAGATAGTGGTCAGGATCAGGAACAGCACCGAAACCGTGAAGCCCAGCGGTAACTGCTCAGTGATCGCCAGCAGCGCCGCAGGCAGATTAAAACCGGTAAAAGGTTCGGAGATAACCCCAGGGGTATTCAGTTCATAGAACAGACCGCTGCCGCCGACAATGGTGAACCAGAAGCAGGTGATTACCGGTGCAACAATGGAAATGATCAGCACCAGTTCACGGATGCTGCGGCCACGGGAAATACGGGCAACAAACATTGCCATCAGTGGACCGTATCCCAGGAACCAGCCCCAGAAAAAGACCGTCCACCAGTCCAGCCAGCCCGGATTGGCACGGAATGTAGCCATAGAGATGAACTCATCAATATAGATACCGAATGACTGAATATAGCTGTCGATGATGAAAGCTGTCGGGCCGAATAACAGGATAAACGCCATCAGGCCAACTGCCAGCGCTACGTTCAGGTTACTCAGGATTTTAATGCCTTTGGTCACGCCGCTGACGGCAGAGACTGTGTAGATCGCCATCAGGCCGATCAGAATAGTCAGCTGTGTGGAATAGGTGTTTGGGATGCCAAAAAGTTTTTCCAGGCCGAAGCTTACCTGTAAGCCAAGGAAGCCGATCGGGCCAACGGTACCTGCAACCACGGCCAGTACGCAGCTGGCGTCGGCAATGATGGCAATCGGGCCTTTCAGGGCATGTTTGCCGAATACCGGATACAGCAGGGTACGGGGTTTCAGGGGTAAGCCTTTTTCATAGTGCAGGTACATCAGTACGATGCCGGTCAGGCTGCCCAGAATCGCCCAGGCCAGGAATCCCCAGTGCATGAAGCTCTGTGCCAGTGCATTGTAAGCGGCCTGCGGAGTACCGGTTTCACCGCCAAACAGCGGCGGTGGTGACGTGAAGTGAGCCATTGGCTCTGCCGCTGCCCAGAACACACCGCCGCCTGCCAGCAGGGTACACATCAGAATGGAAACCCAGTTGAACGTCGACATTTCCGGTTGTTTCAGGCCACCGAGCATCACTGAGCCGGTGCGGCCGAATGTCAGGAACAGACCGATAACAAAGGTGAGTAGCAGCAGGACCTGCCAGTAAGCGCCGAAATATTTTGTGGAAAGCGCAAATGCACTGTTCACCAGCCCGGATACAAGGTCAAGGTCGTAGAGGGCCATGATGGCGAAAAGGACAAGAACTCCCCCGCTGATCAGGAATACCGGAAGGTCGACCCCTTCCAGCATACCCTTGCGCTTGGCGCCGCTTAAGGCCCCCGGTGAAAGCGTGGTTGTGTTGCTCATGATTGTCTCCTGACAAATCGTTATTTTTATTGCAGGTGACCGTCGAACGGCCGGTTTTTATGTATTAAACAGCCCTTTCATGCACTGATGGTTCAGCCAGTACGGGGCTTGGTTCCGCGGTTAACTGTCCGGGCATCTGGCCGGGTGAATCAGTATGGGCGGGTATCCTGTTCGCTTCCGGATTGCGGATATTGCAGGGCCGGGGTGGGTAACCCTGCTGGCGCTGACCGGGCTGTTTACCGCTAAGGCAGTAGCGGACACAGGCATGGCAGCGGGGCCTGCAAATCGGACTGGCTGATCATAGGGAATGGGGTTGAATAATAAAGTTAATAATAAATATCATTTGATAACTGAAATTTATTTTAAGCCGGGGCATATAGCGGCTGCCCGTGGCAGATACGCGGAAAATGTCAGCGAAGCGGGCGTCACACGCGGCGGCAGGATTTCTAATTAATCCCCGATGTGACTATCATGCAGCATAGTTTCAGTAAGGCATTCTCTTTATGATATCCCGACACCGTCTGGGGCTTCGCGGCCGACTCTTTATTGCCTTTGGGGCACTGACAGCCCTGACCTTGCTGGCCAGTATTGTGAGCTGGGTGTCCTATAACCGTCTGGGGGATGAGCTTAACCAGGTGGTGGAAGGTAATATTCATACCCTTAGCCTGATGGCGGATTTAAAGGAGCAGGGGACGACCATTACGCTGGTGTCTCCGACGCTGCTGGCGGCAAAAGATGAGGAGACCCGGCAGCAAATCCGGCAGGAACTGAACCTGAATATCGCCCTCATGGCGGACCTGCTACCGCGGATTTCTGCAGCCACCCGGGATCATCAGGCCCAGCAGACATTGTTTGACCAGATTGATACCCTGAAAAATATGCTGGCTGAACTGGATGAAAACGTCGCGCTGAAGTTGCAGATTCAGGCACAGAAACGGTCTGAAAATCAGCGTCTTCGCTGGGTGGCATCAAACTTTCTCAGTGATATCAATACCCTGACGGAAAACGTGCAGCAGAACCTGTTCAGCCAGTTTAATCAGGACTTTCCCGATGCCTGGGTTGTGATGAATAACTTTGGCCGGGATGCCATCAGCACAATCAATGCCGATCTGCAGCGGCTCTACCGGATAAAAGCGGACGTCAACTTGCTGATTAATCTGGTAGACCGGGCACAGCATCTGCCGGATCTGAATTCCCTGATCGCCACCCAGACCCATTCTGACGAAATCATTACCCGTATTCAGCATGATCTGGAAGCCGTGGAAAAAGTGCATGGGGTACAGGCCCTGAGCCAGACAGTGATTAACATCGTTTATCTGACCCGGGGTGAAAATAACATGTTTACCATCCGCAGCCAGGAGCGGGGTGTGCTGGGGGAAGGCGAGGCCTTACTGACCCGGATGCGGGAACAGCTTGGTGCCCTTAATCAACTGGTGACGGTGCAAACCAATAAGGCTGAAGCGGCCGCAAAAAGCTCAGCTGAAAATGCCCGGGTGACCATCCAGAACAGCCGTATCCTGATGCTGTCGATGGTGGCCGCGAGTCTGTTGTTTTCCATCCTGATTGTCTGGCTCTATGTGGGGCGCAACATGGTGGCCCGGATTACCAGCCTGGATACCAGCATGCGCGGCATTGCCAACGGCAATCTGGATACCCGGGTGCAGGTCAAAGGCCAGGATGAAATCGGTACCATGGCGCGCTCACTGTTAAGTTTCAGGGATCAGCTCAGTACGTTGCAGGAAGAGCTGGTGCAGGCCGGTAAACTGGCCGCACTGGGGCAGTTATCCGCCGGCATTGCCCATGAAATCAACCAGCCCTTATCGGCCATCGGCCATTACTCCCATAATGGTGTCCGGCTGATTCAGGCTGGCCGGCTGGATGAAACCGAGAAAAATCTTAATCAGATTTCGAACCTGACCCGGCGGGCCACGGTGATTATTACCCGGCTTAAGTCGCTGGCCCGTCAGCAGCAGGATAACTTTGTGGCGGTCAACCTGCAGCAGGTGGTGGAAAACGTTTTGCAGATGCTGGAAGGGGATGAAGTCCGCAAACAGACCCGCATTGATGTGGATTTCATTACCTTGCAGCACCGGGTCTGTGCCGATCCGATTCAACTGGAACAGGTGCTGCTGAACCTGCTGACCAATGCGTTGGATGCGATTCGGGATCAGACTGAAAAACACATCAGTATCAGCTGTGTGCATAACAGCGACCGGCTGGATATCTATGTCAGTGATAACGGGCCTGGGATCAGCAGTGAGCTGGGTGAAAGTATCTTCGAGCCGTTCTTTACCACCAAGCGGCGGGGGCAGAATCTGGGGCTGGGGCTGTCTATTTCCTATAACATTGTTAAAAATTTTGGCGGCAAGCTGAGTGTGGAGAGTTCATCTTCAGCCGGGGCGTCGTTCTGTATCCAGTTACCCGAATACCGGAGAAAACATTCATGAGTACTGCCATGAGCCATGGTCAGGTAATTGTTATTGATGATGAAGAGATCGTCCGGGAGTCGATGATCCAGACCCTGGAACTGGAGGGGTACCACGCCGTTGCCTTTGAAAATCCTAAGGATGCACTGGCGCTCTGTTCGGAGAACTGGCAGGGGGTGATTATCTGTGATGTGCGCATGGACATCATGGACGGGCTGCAGGTGCTGGAACAGGTACTGAACATTGATGCGGAAATTCCCGTCATCATGTTCAGCGGCCATTCTGATATTGCCATTGCCATCCAGGCGATCCGGATGGGCGCTTATGATTTCCTTGAGAAAACCGATGATCCTCAGCATCATCTGAATACCGTGCAGCGGGCCTGGAAGAAACGTGAACTGGTGCTGGAGAACCGCTGCCTGCGGCAGGTGATTGAAGGTCAGCATGAAATTGATAAGCGGCTGGTGGGCCAGGCGCCGTCGATCCTCCGGTTGCGGGAGATGGTGTTGCAGCTGGCAGAGGTGGATGTGGATCTGATCATTCACGGCGCCACCGGTACCGGCAAAGAAGTGGTTGCCCGCTGTTTACATGACTTCAGCCCCCGGGCGGAACAGCCCTTTGTGGCCCTTAACTGCGGCGCGCTGACCGAATCGGTCATTGAAAGCGAGCTGTTTGGTCACGAGGCCGGCGCGTTTACCGGGGCGCATAAGCGCCGTACAGGTAAAATCGAGTATGCCAGCGGCGGGACTCTGTTCCTGGATGAGATAGAAAGCATGCCTGCGTCTTTGCAGGTCCGGCTGTTACGGGTCCTGCAGGAGCGGGTGCTGCAGCGCCTGGGTGGCAATGCGGACATCGAGGTAGATATCCGGGTACTGGCCGCCACCAAGGTGGATCTGCGTGAGGCCGGTGATTTCCGCGAAGACCTTTATTATCGTCTCAATGTTGCCAGCCTTGAGATTCCGTCTCTTGATCAGCGTAAAGAAGATATACCGGTACTGTTCACACACTTTGTTGACCGGGCTGCCCAGCGTTTTGGCCGCGACAGCCGTCCGGTGCCGGCGTTGCTGCTTCAGCAGCTCAGCCTGCAGAGCTGGCCGGGGAATGTCCGTGAACTGCAGAACGCCGCGGAACGCTGGGCGCTGGGGCTGACCATTGAGCAAACCGGACCGGTCACGGACGCTGGCGACGGCACGCTGGATGAACTGGTCGACAGCTATGAGAGAGAGCTGATTTTTGCCGCCCTGAAAGCGAATAACGGCCATGCGGAGCAAACCGCCGGAGCGCTCGGTATTCCGCGTAAGAAACTGTACCTGCGGATGAAGAAATACGGGCTGGAACGGCAGACGTTTCTGGAGGGGTGAGTCAAAAGTGACTCAGTGAGGGGGGAGATACTGAGTCAAAAGTAACTCAGCGGGCTATTTTCCCGCAGTAAGGGTTCCTGATAACTTTTTGTTTTTGAACAGATAAAAAATATTTTTCAGAGTTGGTACAGGCTTTGCGATAAGGATGGGCAGCACATGCCATTGGTATCGCTAAGTAACCTTAACTTTGGAGAATAATAATGAAATCTGTAACCAAAAAAGCAGCGTTAATGCTGGCATCGGTATTATCCCTGGGCACGGCAACCGGCAGCTATGCCGAGACCCGCTGGGAAATGCCAACCCCTTATGGCGATGGCACGCATCAGACCCAGGTTGCACGCGGCTTTGCGGAAGAAGTGAGCGAAAAGTCCGGCGGTAAACTGACCATCAATGTTCATTCCGGCGGCTCGTTAATCAAACACCCGGAAATCCACCGGGCGGTGAAAACCCGTCAGGTGCAGATCGGTGAAGTATTCATTGGCCGTCTGGGCAATATCAACCCGATCTATAAACTGGATAACATTCCGTTTCTGGCGACGGATTTCGACAGCGCCGAAAAACTTTATCAGGCTTCAAAACCGGCGCTGAGCAAGGCGCTGGCTAAAGAAAATCTGATTCTGCTGTACACCTCACCGTGGCCCGCGCAGGACCTGTATTCCAATAAGGCGGTGAACAGCCTGGCGGATCTGAGCGGCCTGAAAATGCGCTCTTACAGCCCGACCACCTCCCGTCTGGCAGATTTGATGGGTACCACCCCGGTAAACATTCCTTTCAGCGATGTGGCGCAGGCATTCACCACCAACGCGATTGATGCCATGGTGACCTCCCCAAGCACCGGTGTGAACAGCCAGAGCTGGGACTACATTTCTAATTTCACCACCATCCATGCCTGGATTCCGAAGAACATGGTGTTTGCCAACAAGAAAATGTTTGACCGTCTGGATGCCGACACCCAGCAGGTCATTCTGACCGCGGCGGCCAACGCGGAGAAAAACGGCTGGGCACTGGGCCGTAAACTGGCGGTTGAACACACCGACACACTGGCAGACAACGGCATGACTGTTACCGCTCCCAGTGCTCAGCTGGAAACCGAGTTGCGGGCAATTGGCGATACCATGATCGGCGAATGGCTTGACGAAGCCGGTGCCTCCGGTCAGGCGGTATTCGATAACTATAAAGCCCTGTAAGGCGTTTCTCTCTGTTCACCTGTGCCTGAGGTATGGGTGAACAGTGTTCAGTTTTTATAACCTGTCCCGGAAAGCGCTGGTTGTCTGTTATTCAGGCAGGCTGAAGTACCGCGTTCTCCGACCAATGCAGTCGGGTAAAAATAATAATATGCACACACTCAGACAATACTTCTATTTAGCGTCTGCGATCTTATCAGGCAGCTGTCTGGTGATTATGACGCTGCTGATTCTGGCACAAATCGTCGCCCGTTTTTTCGGGGTGATCATTCCGTCTTCGGAAGATTTTGCCGGCTGGCTGTTGTCCGCAACGATTTTTTTCGGTCTGGCCTATACCTTCAATGCCGGTGGCCATATCCGGGTCACCATTCTGTTATCCCGTCTGAGAGGCCATACACGCCGCTGGATGGAGCTGGTAAATATCAGCGCCGGCTTACTGATCGTCGGCTATTCCACCTGGTACATCCTGTATACGGTGTATGAATCCTGGGTGTATGAGGATGTCACCGATACCTATCTGGTGATGCCCCTGTGGCTGGTACAAATGCCGATGGCGCTGGGGTCGCTGTTTCTGCTGATCGCCGTGGCAGATAATTTTATAACCGCGCTGCGGGGGCATACCCCCGGGTACATCAGCCATGAAGCCGCGCTGGAAGGGGAGTAAACCATGGATATGACATTAACCGGGTTTATTCTGGTGGTTTGCATGCTGCTGATGCTCACCAGCGGGGTGTGGGTTGCACTGACGCTGACCGGGCTTTCGGTGATTGGCCTGAGCCTGATCGGCAATGACAGTATCGGGCTGTTACTGGGCACTTCGTCCTGGAGTGCCGTGACCAGTTGGTCACTGACCGCTCTGCCGCTGTTTATCTGGATGGGGGAAATTCTCTTTCGCACCCGCTTATCACAGGATCTGTTCGAAGGGCTGTCACCGCTGTTATCCAAGCTGCCGGGTAAGCTGCTGCATGTGAATATTCTCAGCTGCGGCATTTTTGCGGCGGTATCCGGCTCGTCGGCGGCCACGGCGGCCACGATAGGCCGGATGACTCTGCCCGAGCTGTCGAAGCGGGGCTATGACGATACCATGTCGATTGGCACCCTGGCGGGCTCCGGAACGCTGGGTTTGCTGATTCCGCCTTCCATCATCCTGATCGTTTACGGAGTTTCTGCGGAAGTCTCTATTGCCCGGCTGTTTCTGGCCGGTGTCTTTCCGGGAATGGTACTGATCGGCCTGTTCATGGCATTCACCATTGGCTGGACGATCATCAATGGCCGTACCGCACAGGTGGCAGACTCTGTGGAGTACAGTACCCGGGAGAAACTGCAGTCCTTAACCAGGCTGATTCCCATCATTATGCTGATTGGCGGCGTGCTGGGGTCAATCTATCAGGGGCTGGCAACGCCCACGGAAGCGGCTGCCTTTGGTGTCGCCGGAGCGTTGTTATTATCTGCAGTGCTGGGCAGTTTCAGCTGGCAGGGCTTTATCGACAGTGTGGCCGGGGCGGTAAAAAACTCCTGCATGCTGGGGCTGATTCTGGTCGGCGCGCATTTTCTGACGCTGGCCATGGGCTTTATCGGTATTCCCAATGCACTGGCCGGCTGGATTGCTGAGCAAGGCTTATCCACAGTACAGCTGATTATCTGCCTGACGGTATTTTTTGTGGTGCTGGGCTGTTTTCTGGACGGTATCTCGGTGATCGTGCTGACCACTTCGGTGGTACTGCCCATGGTGACCCAGGCGAATATTGATCTGATCTGGTTCGGTATCTTTCTGGTGCTGGTGGTGGAAATGTCGCAGATTACGCCGCCGGTCGGGTTTAACCTGTTCGTGATTCAGGCACTGACCGGAAAAAACATCCTCTATGTGGCGAAAGCGGCGCTGCCGTTCTTCTTTATGATTGCCGTGGCGATTGTACTGATTTCGGTATTTCCGTCCATCGTGCTCTATTTGCCCACGCTGATGAGCAGTTAAACCGTTCGCCGGGCAATGGCTAAGCGGTTCAATAATGGCTACTCTGGGTAACATCAGATGACCTGATGTTTATCCGGAGTGACCTCTGGCTTTAAAGGCTGTTACTGCATGAAATTATCCACAAAACTGCTGCTGATCCCGTTGCTGATATGCCTGCTGTCCGCAGGGCGGTTGCTGGCCGGTGATACCATTATTATTAAGGCCGTCGGTACCTGGGGATATTTTACCAACTACCAGAAACATGAAGGCCCGTTCTGGAATCAGCACATGGCTGAGGTTTCCGGCGGTCAGATAATCGGTGAAATAAAACCCCAGACGGAACTGGGCCTGCGGGGCTATGAAATCATGCGGCTGGTGAAAAACGGCGTGTTTGATTTTGCTTTTGGCCTGCCGGGGTATGTGGTGCCGGAAAGCGAAATATTCGAGGGGGCGGATTTGTCTTCTCTGGTGCAGAACATTGCTGTGCAACGGCAGGTAGCGGATGCGTATTTTCCCACACTGGCCCGGGCGTTTGAGGAAAAATACAACGCCAAACTGATGATGCTGTATCCCTTTCCCAGCCAGATGATCTGGTGTACCAGCCCGGTGAACAGCATTGAAGACCTGCGTGGGAAACGGGTGCGGGTGTACCTGACGACCCTGGGGGATTTTGTTGAAGGGGTCGGGGCGATCCCGGTCAGCGCGCCGTTTCATGATGTCCCTGAGGCGATGAAGAAAGGGGTGTTTGACTGCGTGATTACCGGCACGATGTCGGCCTATACCGGCGAGCTGTACAAGGTGGCGTCCCACGGCTTTACGTTAAGAGTCGGCTGGGGGCTGGCCTTCGGGGCAATTAACAGAACCAAGTGGAATTTGCTGAGTGACGCCCAGAAGGCATTGCTAAAGCAGGAAATCGACACCCTCACTGAGCGTATGTGGCAGGAAACCGCGACTGAGGATGCCACCGCACTGGCCTGCTTATCCACAGGCCCCTGCGAGATAGGAGAAAGCGGCGGTATGACTCTGGTGGAGCCGTCGGCGTCTGATCTGGTGGTCCGTGATCAGGTGGCGGCGGATGTCATTCTGCCCCGCTGGGCCAGCCGCTGTGGCCCGGAATGTGCGGCAAACTGGAACCGAACCGTCGGCCGGATTCTGGGCCTGCGGGCACAGGCAGGTATGCCGCAGTAACGCCCGTTAACGCTGTGGTTCATTTAACATACCTCGCCAGCGGCCGCTGGCGAATTCTTCCCGGGTGCACTGGCGGATCAGTTCTGTGAGCCGCAGGGTGATGTTACGCACCGGCCGGTCCGGGTCGGTGGCGATATATACATTGCGGTAGATTTCCGGTTCGGTAATTTTCTGGGCGCACAGCAGGGGGGCCGGTTCCAGATGATAAAATGCAGAAGAGGGTAAAATCAGCCGGCAGTGTCCTTCGCAGGCAAAACGCAGGCTGGTCATCAACTGGCCGTAAGGACGGCGTTTTCTGAGCCGGATACCGGTCTGGTTTTCCGCTTGTTGCAGGATATACGCCAGCGACTCCTTGCCTGTGGTGGTCACCACTTCATAGTTTGCCAGCTCAGCAAAACTGATCTCTGCCGGTAAGGCCCCTTCACCGGATGACGGCCGCTGATTCAGAAAATACATCGACTCGCGAATCAGTAATTCTTTACGGATGCCGGGAATATCGCTGCCATCTTCGTAGATGATGGCGATATCCGCCGTGCCGTTCTTCAGCATATCGGTAACTTCGTAAGATAAGCCTGTGCGCAGATCCAGATCCAGACCGGGGTACAGGGTTGCCGCAGCCCGGGTCAGTGGCAGGGCGAGGATATTGTCCGTGGCCTGATTCATGGCCAGCACTACCGTACCTTTAGGGTTACTTTCCAGCTCGGCGATGTCCACCAGTAAGCGCTCCTGTCCACGGATGACCTCCTGTGCATAACGGTGAAACAGCTGGCCTGATTCGGTCAGGCAGACGCCTCGGGTGCCGCGGGTGAAGAGTTGGGTTTTCAGTTCATGTTCCAGTTTCGAAATGCTCAGGCTGAGGGCCGGCTGGGCAACGTCCAGCGACCGTGCCGCTGCCGCAATGCTGTGTGCCCTGGTAACCGCCAGAAAGTGGTGAAGCTGTTTGTGGTTCATCGTCGCTGCCATTGGTGCTGAAAACTTATGTATAACGATTTCGTTATATCAGATCAATAATCTTTATAATTGTTGATAGCAAATGCCTGTCATAGCATTCGGCCACATGCTGAATGGAAGGAGGCTATAAGGTGGATGCAGTGACACAGCAACGAACGGCCGGTGAAGCGATTATTGATGCGGTTGTGGCCAACGGTACGGACACCGTTTTCGGCATTCCCGGCGCACAGATTTATCCGCTTTTTGACGGCATTTATAAATCGCCGTTGCGGCTGGTGGTGCCCCGTCATGAACAGGCGGCGGCCTACATGGCGATGGGCTACGCCAAATCCACCGGTAAAACCGGAGTGTTTTCGGTGGTGCCTGGGCCGGGCATTCTGAATACCAGTGCAGCACTGTGTACGGCAATGAGTAACTGCAGCCCGATTGTCGGCCTGACCGGGCAGATTCCATCTTCATTCCTCGGCAAGGGGCGGGGGCATCTGCATGAGCTGAAGGACCAGACCGGCACCTTAAAAACACTGATTAAAGATGCCATCCATATCGGTTCACCCGGGGATATTTCCGGTGAAGTAAACCGGGCGTTTCAGCTGGCACAGAGTGGCCGGCCGGGGCCTGTTACGGTGGAAATGTGCTGGGATATCATGGCCGCAAATAGCAGCCTGCAACCGCCTGTTGCGCCGGTAATGCCGACATTACCCGAAGCTGATCCGGCACAGATTAAGGCCGCTGCCGCGTTAATCCGGCAGGCCCGTAAACCGATGATCCTCTGCGGCTCGGGCGCACAGCATGCTGCAGCAGAAGTGCTGGCGCTGGCTGAACGTATTACGGCGCCGGTGGGTGGCTTTCGCAGCGGGCGGGGCATCGTGCCTGAAGATCACCCGCTGGGGGTGCCACCGGTGGCGGCCCGCCAGTTGTGGGATGAGGTGGATCTGCTGATCGGCATTGGCAGCCGGCTGGAGATGCCGTACCTCAACTGGGCCAATAAGTTTATGCAGTATGAGCAGAAGCCCAGTGGCGGCCCGAAACTGCTGCGGATTGATATTGACCCGGCGCAGATGGATATCTTCCAGCCCGATCAGGCGGTTGTGGCGGATTCTGCTCAGGCGTGCCGGCTGATCCTTGAACAGCTTGAGAGTGGTCATTCACCGGATCATAAACGGCTGGATGACATTGCAACGGCTAAGGCGGTGGCCTGGCGGGCCATTCAGAAAGTGCAGCCGCAGCTGTCTTATCTGAATGTGATTCGTGAGGTGCTCCCCCGGGAAGGGATTTATGTACCGGAAGTCTCACAGATGGGGTTTGCCACCTGGATTGGCGGCTTTCCGGTGCTGCGGCCCCGCTCCTTTATTGAAGGCGGGTATCAGGGCAATCTGGGCTATGGTTTTGCCACGGCGCTGGGGGCGAAAGTGGCGAATCCGGCGCGGCCGGTGGTATCGGTCTGTGGGGATGGTGGGTTTATGTTTGGTGCACAGGAACTGATTACCGCCGCAGAGCATAATATCGCGCTGGTGACGCTGGTGTTTAATAACAGTACCTATACCAATGTGCGCCGTGATCAGTTACTGGGATACGGTGGCCGTTTCAGCGGTTCGGAAATTACCAGTCCGGATTTTGTCAGAATGGCGGAAAGCTGTGGTGTACAGGCCTGGCGGGTGGACTCGCCTGCGGCGCTTAAACCGGTACTGGAAAAAGCGCTGGCGGCAGACCGGCCGGTGCTGATTGAAGTGATGTCGGAACGGGGTTCGGAAGCTTCACCCTGGGAGTTTATCCACATGCATCAGCGGCTGGGGGCAGTGTAAACGCGCCGTTCATCTGGGGCTCTGGTAGCGGGGCAGGGGCACCAGCCGTTTGCGCAGTACCAGTTGATAAAGCTGCAGGCTGCGGCTCTGAAATGCTGCCGTACAGGTTTTCAGGTAGTAGGACCACATGCGGTAAAACTGTTCGCTGTAGCTTGCCTGCAGCTGTGGCCAGTGTTGTTCAAAGTTGTGATGCCAGGCGCGCAGTGTGGTGGCGTAATCCTGACCAAAGTTATGCACATCCTCAATCACAAACCAGGGTTCTGCAGCAGCACTGATCTCGCTGAGCGCCGGAATGGCGCCGTTGGGGAAAATGTATTTATCAATCCAGGGATCGGTGCCCTGATGACGGGTATCGCTGCCAATGGTGTGGAGTACAAAGATGCCTTCATCCTTCAGGCAGTTATGAACAGTGTGCATATAGGTAAGGTAATTTTTCGGTCCGACGTGCTCAAACATGCCGATTGATACTGCTTTATCGTATTGCCCCTGCAGGCTGCGGTAGTCCAGCAACCGGATACTCACCGGCAGCCCCCTGCAGCGTTCCCGGGCCAGCTTCTCCTGTTGCTCCGAGACGGTAATGCCACACACCCGCACCCCGTATTCCCGGGCCGCCAGCTCTGCAAAGCTGCCCCAGCCACAGCCTATGTCCAGGACATGTTCGCCAGCGGACAGCTGAGCTTTGTGGCAGGTCAGCCGTAATTTATTCAGTTGCGCCTGATGCAGATCGGTGGTGTCTTTCCAGTAGCCACAGGAGTACGCCATGGTCGGGTCCAGCATGGCTTCATAGAGATCATTTCCGGCGTCGTAATGTTGTTCGCCGACCTGAAAAGCGCGTTTCACAGACTGCCGGTTAAACAGGGTGGCGCTGAACCATTCCTTCAGGGGGATCCGGCGTCCGGTAAAGTGTGGGTCCAGCCCGGCTTCTAAAATACGGCGAATCAGTTCTTCGACGCTGATACAGTCCCACCATCCTTCCATATAAGCTTCGCCCAGCCCGACTGTGCCCTGTTTCAGAATCCGTAGCCAGAGCGCCGGGTTATGCACTTGCGGGTCCCAGGGGTTGGAACCGTTAACGGTGATCCCGACGCTGCTCAGCTGTGAGGTGAAGTACGATTCCAGCGGTGAGGGCGGGGAAAACGGCGGCGTCTGGCCGGACATGTCCGCAGGGCCGGACGAACAGATATCCTTATCATTCATCATATTATCTTCCTGATATATGCCCGCTCGGGCGGGCTGAAATGGCGTCTGTTTTCATACTACCGGCCAGAAAAACAATGCAAAGCGGAAATATACTATCGGGCTGATAAGGGATTTTAATGATACTGGCCGGGGAATGCTGTGCGGCATTTCACGGGCGGGAAGACAACCGGTTTTTGTGAGATGAAGATGGTGTACTGCAGATGATGTGTTACTGAAAGCTTGCAGCAGATGGCTTGTAGGAGATAGCTTGTAGGAAAGCACTTGTTGTAAAGAGTTTGCCTGCAGTTTGCCTGATCTGGCGCAGGGGTGGGGGAGCGGTTGTGTTTTAAAATCCCCTACAGTCTCAGTATTGCCCGTGGGGGAATTACCATGAAACACGCTGTACTTTGTCTGTTCCTGTGTCTGGGCAGTTTACCGGCCGGGCTGCAGGCCGCTGAACCGCTAACCCTGTTTGTCAGCTCGGCAGAAGGCGGGGCTATATCCGGGCGCAGGTTGCACAACTTAAGCCGCTATCTGAACCAGCAGGGTTGTCCGGTGAGCGATATCAAAACAGCGGCAGCATTTCCTGACGACCTGAATGCACAGCTGGTGTTTGCACCCCTTGAGCATGAATTCAGTTCCGGTTATCAGCCGTTGCTGAATCTGCAGGTGCTTAACGGTGCGGAGCTGTCGGCCAGTGTTCTGGTGCGGGGATCGACAGCAGTACCGGACCTTAAGGCGCTGTCAGGTGTGCGGATTGCATTTTTATCGCCGGAATCGGTGACCGGTTATCTGCTGGCCCGAGACCTGTTTACCTCTGTCGGTGTGGAACATAAAGCTGACCGGATTACCTATACCCGTACCAGCGTCGGTGCAATGTCCCTGTTGCTGCATAAGGATGTCTTTGCCGCCGTGATTGCCACGCCGCTGGCGGATAAATGGCGTCGGGATAATGATCTGCAGCTGGTGGGCGTCACTGAAGCGGTTAACCCCGGCGCGCTGTGGAGTAAGAATCTGTCACCGGCGTTACAGGCCAGTTGTCGGACGGCATTTCTTGAGCTGTCGGACGGCAGCCGCAGCAGTAAAAAGTTACTGAAGATTTTCCCTGGCTGGCTGCAGGGGTTTACTGAGCCTCAGTAAGGCAACACACCGCGCATAAAAAAAGGTGCTTCCGTGTGGAAGCACCCTAACAGGCTATCGCCTTCTGGTTATGCTTTTTTCTGGTTTACTCGGGCTTACCGGCACTGATCCAGGCGGCAATCTGATCCCTTTCTGCCTGAGTCATTTGCGTGATGTTGCCCAGCGGCATGGCCTTGGTAGTGATGGCCTGCGCTTCTATTTGTGCAGATTTCTGTGAGATCTGTTCAATGGTATCCAGTACAAAGCCCCCGGGAGGACTGGTGAAGCCCGGATAACTTGGGGTATCCGAGTGGCAGACACTGCAGCGTTCGCTGATGATTTCATGGACCACCTGAGCACTGACCGCCGGACTGCTCTGCGCCGCCTGTTTCGGAGCCACCACAAAGGCCAGACAGATCATCCCCAGTGCACCGGCCGGTAAGGTCCAGGCAAACTTCTGCGTCAGGTGACGGGTATTGAAGTAATGGCGTACCAGTACGCTGATGGCGGCAATGCCGGCCAGGATCAGCCAGTTATATTCATGCCCATAGGTGCTCGGAAAGTGGTTGCTGATCATGATAAACAGCACCGGCAGGGTGAAGTAGTTATTGTGGCGCGAGCGCAGCAGGCCTTTGGCCGGCAGGGCCGGGTCCGGTTGCTGGCCGGCTTCAATGGCGCTGACCAGCGCCCGCTGGGCCGGCATGATAATGCGGAAGACGTTACCCACCATTATTGTACCTATGATGGCACCCACGTGGATGAAGGCACCGCGGCCGCTGAATACCTGAGACAGCCCCCAGGCGGCTGCAATCAGCAGAATGAACAGGATCGCGCCGAGCAGTGCTGGTTTTTTACCCAGCGGCGAATCGCACAGCAGGTCGTAGACGAACCAGCCAACCACCAGGCTGGCAACACCCATACCGATGGCAGCCGCAGAACTTAAATCAGAACCGGGGGCAACCAGATACAGCTTGGCGTTCAGGTAGTAAACCACCGCCAGCAGGGTAACGCCCGACAGCCAGGTGGCATAGGCTTCCCATTTAAACCAGTGCAGCTTTTCCGGCATTTGCGGCGGTGCCAGTGTGTATTTTTCCAGATGATAAATCCCGCCGCCATGAATCGCCCAGAGATCGCCAGACAAACCTTCGCGGGGATTGCTGCGTTCCAGATGGTTCTCCAGCCAGACAAAATAAAAGGACGCACCTATCCAGGCAACGCCGGTGATCATGTGTACCCAGCGTACCGCCAGGTTTAACCACTCTATGATATGGGGATCCATCGTTCACTCCTCATCTTAAGTTGCAGGCATTTTTCAGCCTGCCAGTATTTTTATTATGCACTTACGTTCCGGCGTACCGCGTTTATTAGGCGGAAGCTGCGTCAGGCCGGTAGCAGCTCTATGGCAATGTCTGCCGGAAATTCATGTTCGTCACAGTTGTGGCCTTCACCGGCCCGGTCGATGACCAGAAAGCTGTCGTCTGCCGCGCAGCTGATCACCGGGTGATGCCAGACCCCTGTGTGATAGTTAATGCCTTGCTGGCCGTCGGTGATGAATGCCTGAATCTTGCTGACCTCAGGGGTATCACCGGGGGGCGCGACCACAATCAGAAAAGGCTCACCGTTCAGCGGGATAAAAGCCTGACTGCCCAGCGGGTGACGTTCCAGCATGCTGACAGGCATCGGCATCGGATACGCATGGGTAGTGAAGATACTGATGATCGCCGTATCTTCCGCTTTGCCCAGGCTGACATCCGCCAGACGGTGGTAGCGCCGAGTATTACCCTTATTGATCATGAAGAAATCCCGGTCGCGGGTTTCAATCACATCGCCGTACGGTGCAAAGGCTTCGGCGGTTAAGGGTTGTGGTTTCAGTGTAAGCATATTCACCTCATGGTTGCCGCCCTGTGGCAGATGCCGGCAGGGCTGGCCTGGTTGCCGGGCCGGAGGTTAGTCTCTGCGTCCGGCAACCTGTTATCGGGCTTTAACGGTCAGTATTGGCGACCTTGCCGAATAAACGTAACCGGCTGACGCCGCCGTCCGGGAAGATGTTCAGGCGCACGTGGGTAACCGGCCCCAGTGCAGCGATCTGTTCCGCGAACTCATGCTCCTGATGCATTTCCAGTTTCTGGGATGGCAGCAGTTCTTTCCAGAACAGGCTCTGGGTTTCGATTTGCTCGTCAGTACCGCCTTTGACAAAGGCCGCCTGAATGGAGCAGCTGTCCGGGTAGTTACCCTTGAAGTGCAGGGTGTCGACGACAATGCGTTCGATCTCGCCCGGGTGTCCCAGTGCGACGATAACCCAGTCATTGCCCGGCGTACGGCGACGGGCAGTTTCCCAGCCATCGCCCATGTTGACGCCACGGCCCGGGTTAAGGATGTTGCTCATGGTGCCGAAGTGCTCATCGCTGCAGGCCAGTGCCCGGCCACCGTTCAGAGATGCCGCCAGATCAACCTGTTCATCGGCGCTCTGGGCCGACCAGTCGCGGTGTGGCAGGCCGTATACCCGCAGGCGGGCAACCCCGCCGTCCGGGTAGATGTTAAAGCGCAGGTGGGTCCACGGGCGGTCATCGCTGATGCTGTGCAGGTGCTGGCTGTTACCCTGCAGGCTGACTGCCGGCAGGATTTCATGCCACTGTTGCTCATCAGACGGATCACCGTCCGGGCAGAAGCAGGCTTCCAGTGATGCGGATGGCGGAAAGTTACCGGTAAAGTGGCAGGTATCAATGTCCACCCCTTTAATCACCCCGGGTACCCCCAGACGGATGGTGGTGTAGTCATAGCCTTCGAAGCGCTTGCGGCGGGATTCCCAGCCGTCCATCCATTTTCCGTTGTCATCGAATACACCTTCTTTCCACACCGGCGCTTCAGGCTGCAGCATTCGGTTTACGTCGGCAAACCAGTCATCGGTGACGTAGATCGCTTTACTGCCCAGGCGGGCGTCTGCCAGATTGATGTATTTTAAAAAGTCTTGAGTCATTGTGTCAGTGTCCTGCTGAGATGATTGTCGTTACGGCCGGCTTACATAGCGCTGAGGCGGAACAGGGCAATCTTGTTAATTTCTTCCAGTGCGCGGGAAAACTCTGTTTCCGGCGAGTTGTGTATGCGGGTTTCGAAAGCCGCCAGAATTTCGTGCCGGTTGCTGCCCTTTACCGCCATGATGAACGGAAAGTTGAAACGGGCTTTATAGGCATCGTTTAACTCGGTAAAACGTTTAAACTCTTCGGCGGTACATTCATTGATACCGGCCCCGGCCTGTTCAGAGGTGGAGGCTTCGGTGAGCTCTCCGGCAATGGCTGCCTTGCCCGCCAGGTCCGGGTGAGCATTGATCAGCGCCAGCTGAGCTTCCTGGCTGGCGGATAACAGCACAGCGGCCATCCGCTGCTGCAGTTGTTCAATGTTGCTGGCATCGTCCGGCAGGCCCTGATCAAAGGTCTGTTCGGCCACCCACGGGGAATGTTCGTAAATATCCGCAAAGGTGCTGACGAAGGTGTCGCGGTCCATCCGGCCGGGGGTGCAGTGCTGAAATTGCTGAGTCATGGCAGATCGCTTCCGTTTAAGTGTTAGCCTGAAATGGGTGGGTGATATGCCAGTGGCGGGCGATATCCACCCGGCGGGCAAACCAGACCCGTTCGTGGGACTGGGCGTATTCAATGAAGCGGCGCAGCGCGGCGATGCGTCCCGGACGGCCAATCAGCCGGCAGTGCAGGCCGATGGACAGCATTTTCGGTGCTTCTTCGCCTTCTTCATAAAGGGTGTCAAAGCTGTCCTTCAGGTACTGGAAGAACTGCTCACCGCTGTTAAAACCCTGCTGGGTGGCAAAGCGCATATCGTTGCTGTCCAGGGTGTAGGGGACGACAAGGTGGCCTTTACCCTGATTGTTGACCCAGTAGGGCAGGTCATCATCGTAGGCGTCGCTGTCGTACAGGAAGCCACCTTCCTCCATCACAATGTCCCGGGTGTTGGGACTGTTGCGGCCGGTGTACCAGCCCTGCGGCCGCTGGCCGGTGATGTCCTGCAGAATGTTAATGGCTTTGTACAGGTGTTCCTGTTCTTCTTCTTTGCTGAGCTTCTGGTAATCGATCCAGCGATAGCCGTGGCTGCAGATCTCATGGCCTGCCTGATGCATCGCCTGAATGACTTCCGGGTAACGCTGAGCAGCCATGGCGACGGCAAAAATTGTCAGTGGAATTTTATGTTTGGCGAACAGTTTAAGAATGCGCCAGACACCGGCACGGCTGCCGTACTCGTATACCGACTCCATGCTCATGTGACGGGCGTCCGGGAAGGGGACCGCGCCGGGCAGTTCCGACAAAAAAGCTTCGGATTCATTATCACCGTGAAGCAGGCAGCGTTCGCCCCCTTCTTCATAGTTAAGAACAAAGGATACGGCGATGCGCGCCTGACCCGGCCATTGCGGATCAGGAGGGGTATTACCGTAACCGATCAGATCTCGGGGATATTCATGATTCACGGTGACGTTCCTTCTGTATTAAACTGAATAATAAGTTGACCTCAAGGTCAGAATGAAATCATTGTATACAATTTTTGGTTTTATATGCAAAGATAAGCAGACTCTTTGCTTTTCATCATTCGAAACAACTTATAAAGCGCTTATATAACAGCTGATTAGACAGTAAATGATATTGATTGTATACAAAATAAGTTTATTTTTGTCTCAGAAGTATTATAGTTCAGCTATTCATTAATGGCTCAGTAAGAGCGGAGCTGCGTCCGTCTCTGATGCTTATAAACAGGAGGTATTCCCGATGGGCTACTTAACAACCCACGTACTGGATTCTGCACATGGCTGTCCGGGCAGTGATATTCCGGTCACGCTGTACCGGATCGATGGCGAACGGACATTGCTGGCGGAGCGTCATACCAATGACGACGGCCGCTGTGACAGCCCGATTCTGGAAGGCAGTGACTTTGTGGCCGGTGTGTATGAGCTGGTTTTCCGGGTGGGGGATTATTACCGGGGTAAAGGCCTGTCGTTACCGGAGCCGGCTTTTCTGGATGAGGTGGTGCTGCGTTTCGGTATAGCCGATGAAGATGAGCACTATCACGTACCACTGCTGATCTCACCGTACAGCTATTCCACCTACCGGGGCAGCTGATCTCACAACCCTTAACAATAAAAAACCGGCTCTTAAGCCGGTTTTTTATTGTCTGAACTTTCGGCACTATTTCAGCAGGACAGCGCCGCCGGCGGTGACAAAAATGCCCGCACTGATTCGGTTGAATATCTGTACGCCCCGGCTTTTTTGCAGCCAGGGGGCCACCAGTTGCGCACCGCCGCCGTAAAACAGTTTGCAGACCAGATCCAATACGCACCAGCTGACAATCATGGTGATCAGCTGGGGCAGGAAGGCACTGGCCGGGTCGATGAACTGAGGCAGGAAGGCCACAAAGAACAGAATGTCTTTGGGGTTACTGATCCCCAGGCTGAAAGCCCGCCAGAACATGCCGGCAAAGCCCGGCCGGGAGCTCTTCAGCTGGCCGGCGCCCTCAGCCCGTCTGGCGCTCTGCCAGGCCTGATAGCCAAGATAAATCAGATAGGCCGCACCGGCATAGCGGATAGCCGTAAAGAGATTCTCAGAGGCCAGCAGCAGGGCTCCGAGGCCGGTTGCCGAGGCGGTAAGCAGAATTAAGGAAGCACTTACTCCGCCTGCAAAGGCCGGTGTACTGCGCAACAGACCATAATTAATACTGTTCGCCACCATCAGCAACGACAGTGGCCCCGGGACCAGAATTACCAGCATGGAGGCTGAGCAAAAAAGTAACCAGGTTTCGATGTTCATTAAAAGGCTTCCGGTTATGGTTCAGATTGGTGTTGATAGCCGTGACGAAAAAAGCCTTCCACAGGGGAAGGCAAGGGTTTCGGCCACAGGCCATTCGGATAATAACAGAGGGCACAACTCCGCGCAGTGGCGCACCCACCCACGGAGTAACTGTTATTAAAGGAATATAAATTTACTGATGAAGATACCTGTCAGCACATAGATACTCAGGGAAATCTCATCACGGCGACCGGTGAACAACTTCATGGCGGTATAGGTAATGAAGCCCATCGCGATACCGTTGGCGATTGAGAAGGTCAGCGGCATCATGATCACGGTAACGATGGCCGGAATCGCATCGGTGGTGTCATCCCAGTTGATCTGTTTCATGCCGGTCATCATCAGCATGGCGACATAGATCAGTGCACCGGCGGTGGCGTAGGCAGGGATCATACCGGCCAGCGGTGCCAGGAACATCGCTGCCAGGAACAGGCAGCCAACCGTGACGGCTGTCAGGCCGGTACGGCCACCGGCAGCAACACCGGAGGCACTTTCCACATAACTGGTCACCGGCGGGCAACCGAACAGTGCCCCGATGGCGCTGGAGCTGCTGTCGGCTTTCAGTGCCTTGCTCAGGTTTTCGATGTAACCGTCTTTACGGATCAGATTTGCCTTGGTTGCCACGCCCATCAGGGTGCCTGCTGTATCGAACATATTCACAAACAGGAAGGCAAGAATGATGCTGACCATACTGATGTTCAGCGCACCCATGATGTCCAGTGCCATCAGGGTGGGGGCAATGCTTGGCGGTGCGGACACGATGCCGTTGTACTGCACCAGATCCATTGTCAGGCCAATGCCGGTCACGGCCAGGATGCTGATGAGTACCGCACCGAAGATATTATGGTACGCCAGCACAGAGATCATCAGGAAGCAGACCGCAGCCAGTAATGTAGAGGGTTCCAGGAAGGTGCCCATGGACAACAGGGTAGCGGGATTGTCCACCACGATACCGGCGGTTTTCAGACCGATCAGGCCCAGGAATAAACCGACCCCGGCGGTCATTGCGAACTTCAGGCTGGTGGGGATGCTGTTGAGCAGCCACTCGCGAATTTTATAGAAGCTCATAATGACGAACAGTATGCCGGAAATGAATACCGCACCCAGTGCGACCTGCCAGTCATAGCCCATTTCAGCAACGACGGTGTAGGTGAAGAACGCGTTTAACCCCATTCCGGGGGCGAGGCCGACGGGCCAGTTGGCGTACAGCCCCATCAGGAAGCAGGCAATTGCCGCGCCGATACAGGTGGCGACAAAGACGGCACCGTGATCCATACCCGCATCAGACATGATGTTGGGGTTAACGAAGATGATGTAACCCATGGTTACAAAGGTGGTTAAACCGGCGATTAGCTCGGTCTTGATATTGGTTTTGTGTTCACTGAGGCGGAAAAAACGGTCGAGTAAACCGCGTTCTTCTCTCAGTGCTTGCTGGTCTTGCTGAATATTTTCCACAACTTACTCCTCAGGTTAGAGAGCCACGAATTATTTTTATAAATGGCGCCCGTTGTGCAGCAACTTTGGCATGCGGTACAACTTGTGTACTGGATTTAATAGTAAGATTGTATACAAAAAAATCAACTCTCGGGTCAGGTTTTTCTTTTTCACGTGCTGAAATTTATCCGCATCTGAGGTGCTGCTAATGGCACAGGCCTTGATCCTGAGCAGGGCTTCATGTGTACAGAAGAGCCGCTTTTGTGTACTATTTTCGCTTCAGAGACCGTCGGTTTCCGGAGTGCGTGCTTGGCAGATAATTGTCTGAAAGTTAAGCAGTTCCCGGAGAGTAACAAACGACAGAAGGTTGGCTTGTGGCGCTTTTAGCAGCGAATAAGCAGTCACCCAACGTAACAATTTCTTTTATATTTTGGTTCAGATACAGCAGAGTTTATGACACAGATTTCTCCACAAAATCCGAACGGAAATTCGGTAAAAAGTGCGGTTAAAAAATCCCGGAAAGCGGGAAAAACCCAGGATGAGATTGTCTATGCACATATCTTTGATGCGATTCTGGAGCAGCGTCTGGCACCGGGAACCAAATTAAATGAAGAGTCTTTGGGTGAGATTTTTGGCGTAAGCCGGACCATTGTGCGCCGGGCATTATCCCGTTTGGGCCATGAGCAGGTGGTGAATCTGCGGCCGAACAAAGGTGCCATAGTTGCCTGCCCTAGCATTGAAGAAGCCCGGCAGATCGTTTTTGCCCGCCGGGTGGTTGAAAAGGCGGTCACCGAACTGGTGGTGGATAACGCACTGGATGCCCAGATTGATAATCTTAAGCAGATGGTGCTGGATGAACAGGCCTGTTTTGCCAGAGGCGACCGGGGCGCGGGTATCCGTTTGTCCGGTGAGTTCCACCTGCAGCTGGCTGAAATGGCTGATAACCCGCCGTTGCTGAGCTTCCAGCGCAGTCTGGTGTCGCAATGTTCACTGATCATCGCGCAGTATGAAAGCGGTTCGAAGTCTCACTGCTCATATGATGAACATTTTGAGCTGATCGACGCCATCCGGCAGCGCAATAAGCCGCTGGCGCTGCAACTGATGCAGCATCATCTGGATCATATCGAAAACAAACTGAAGCTGGATGACGAGGTATCGTCCGATGATCTGCGGGCAATCTTTGCCGACGTTGTTAGCGATAAGTAACCGTTTGCACTGAACAGCCGATAGCCGCTTCAGAGCAGATCTTCTTCTGCAGCGGTGGCCGGTGCTGTGTACCCTGTCACCCGGTTGCGGCCGTTATTCTTGCCCCAGTAAAGCGCTTTATCTGCCCGGGCCAGTAGCTGATCCAGTGTGGTTCCTCCGCCGCTGTCTTCAGTCAGTTCGGCAATGCCGAAACTGGCAGTGATGTTCACCGTCATTCCCTGACTGCTGATTGGCGTATGCTGAATCTCATCCCGGATTCGCTCAGCCAGATGCAGCGCTTTATTACGCGGTGTCTGCACCAGTACCACGGCAAACTCTTCGCCGCCGATACGGGCTTTAATATCTGATTCCCGAAGGACTTCGTTCAGAATGCTGGCGACAGTGCTGATGACCCGGTCACCCGCTGCGTGGCCATGCTGATCATTGATCTGTTTGAAGTGGTCGATATCCAGCATCATGACCGAGAGCGTCTGATCGTACCGTCGGGCCCGGTGAACTTCCGTATTACCCTGCTGGAAGAATGCCCGCCGGTTGAATAGCCCCGAGAGAGAATCCTGACTGGCCAGTTTTTCAGCATGCTGGCGGGCCAGTTCCAGTTCCCGGGTCCGTTCTTTTACCTTAGTTTCCAGCTGATCGGTGGCCTGCTGAGCTGCGAGCCGTTCCCGTTCTTCGGCGGCGAGTTTTTCCTTACGCAGGATATTTACCCGGTCCACCAGGGCGAACGCCAGCAAAATAGTCTCCAGAATCATCCCGAAGCGGGTGGCTCCGATGGCAAAATTACTGGTGGGGATGATGCCCTGAAAGCGCAGAATGCCGCAGATCACGGTAATAGACCAGATGCTCCAGGCCAGGGTATATCCCCGTGCCTGATGCTGCCCCTTACTCCACAGGTAAATGCCGATGGCGGGGAACAGCCCCAGCGCGAGACCGGTGAGCATCAGCAGATTAAGGGCGAGTTCCCGGATGTTAATGATCAGCAATATACCGCTGAATGCAGTTATCCCCAGAAGCAGTAACAGCAGGGCGTCCAGTTGAGGAGCCTGTTTGTCTGTGTCCAGAAAGCTGCGGGAGAACTGAATCGCCAGGCTGTAAAAGGCCACGATGGCAAAGTGCGGAATGGCATCCGCAAGGGTAGGGGTGAAGCCCCAGATATAACGGTAACCCAGCCCGCTCAGGGCCAGATACATGACCACGGCGGCACTGGCATAGAGCAGGTACCAGAAGTAGGGTTTTTCGCGGATAGACAGCATCAGAAACAGGGTATACACCATCACCAGTATGGCGGCACCCAGAAAAATTCCCAGCCAGATACCCTGAATATGCTGCTTCTGAACGTAAGCTTCAGGGGTGGAAGCTTCCAGATACAGGTTAATGACCCCGGCATGCTCGAAGTTAAACCGCAGATAGATTGTCTGTTGTTCACCGGCGGGTGTCTTCAGCGGGAAAGAGAATGCTTCGCTGGGCAGATGATTAATTGCGTAGGGGCGGTGATCCCCCAGTTGCTGGGCACTGACATTGCCAGCGGCATCGAGCTGATATACGTCGATATAGTCGGTGATGTTATGCAGGGCTTCAAGTATCCAGTCGACACTTTTATCGCTGTGATTGGCAGCACTGATGCGGATCCACCAGGCTGAGCTGGAAACCCCGTGGGCGGTCTGATTGTTGTTGATCGGTGTAAATCTGTTTTGCCAGTAAGGCTTCTGAACATCAGCAAAACTCAGTGTGCAGTCAGGATCTTCCAGTACCTGCATGTACGGCGTCATGACTTCGCCGTCCATATTGGGCTGAATATGGAATGTATGGGTGCCGTCTGTATTGGCCAGTACATTGCTGCTGAATAGCAGCAATAACAATACGGCGGCTGTCAGCCAGCACGGGAAAAGCCCTTGCTGTCGGCTGGCCTGCGGGTTGCGAGACTCCATGTATAGTTCAGCTACTGACACAGTTATTATCCTGGCTGCGAACGACCCGTAAGTAATTTAGCGGCTGACGACTGCAAACTGTGGCACGCTAGAAACACTGAGTGTGCGGAATCCTGTCTGCACTGTCGAGAGAATAGGGTGGCATTATGGGGAACTTCGCCGCTTCTTCACATTGAATGTCGGTGGCAGACAGGAAAGAAAACCGGCATCAGTTTTGCGGAAAGGGATGTCAGGCAGCGCCGGTAAAGGCGTACAGGAAGCGAGGCGTGCAAAGGATAAAGCAAGCACACAGCCGGTGGTTACCGGCTGTTAAGTCAAGCGCTTTTCAGATGCGCCTGATCAGCGCCAGTAAACGGAATTACCCATGGCGAAAGTTTCCCGGATGGCCCGGTCATCCCCCAGCATCATCATCACGAACAGCCGTTCTTCAATGCTACTGGCCTGCTGCATACGGTATTCCATCAGCGGTGTGGCGTTGTAATCCAGCACTACAAAATCCGCTTCGTTGCCGGTGGCGAAGCTGCCGATTTTATCTTCCAGGCAGAGGGCTTCAGCCCCGCCTAACGTTGCCAGATACAGGGATTTGAACGGGTCCAGTTTATGGCCCTGTAACTGCATGATTTTATAGGCTTCATTGAGGGTCTGCAGGATTGAGAAACTGGTGCCGCCGCCGACATCGGTGCCCAGTCCGACCTTCACTTGTTCCGCTTCCAGTTTCGGCAGGTCGAGCAGGCCGCTGCCCAGGAACAGATTGGAGGTCGGGCAGAAGGCGATGGCTGATTCGGTTTCCGCCAGCCGCTGACATTCGCTGTCACACAGGTGCACCCCGTGGGCGAAGACCGAACGTTTACCCAGCAGTTCGTGGTGATCGTACACATCCAGATAGCCGCTGCGGTCCGGGAAGAGTTCTTTTACCCATTCAATTTCCTGTTTATTTTCTGACAGGTGGGTGTGCAGGTAGAGGTCGGGGTATTCCTTCAGCAACTGGCCGGCCATGGTGAGCTGTTCATCGCTGCTGGTTGGGGCAAAGCGCGGCGTCACTGCATAGTGCAGACGGCCTTTGCCGTGCCAGCGCTCTATCAGGGCCTTGCTGTCTTCGTAGCCGGACTGAGGGGTGTCTGTCAGGTAGTCCGGGGCGTTGCGGTCCATCATCACTTTACCGGCGATCATTCGCAGGTTGCGCTGTTCCGCTTTGCTGAAAAATGCATCAACAGATTCCGGGTGCACAGTGCCGAAGACCAGTGCGGTGGTGGTGCCGTTACGGGTCAGTTCATCGAGGAAGATATCCGCAACCTTGCCGGCATGTTCAGGATCACTGAAATGCTGTTCCGTCGGGAAGGTGTAATTATTCAGCCAGTCCAGCAACTGTTCGCCATAAGAGGCGATCATACCGGTCTGTGGATAATGGATATGGGTGTCGATAAAGCCCGGGCAGAGCAGGGCATTTTCGTATGCGGTCACCGGGGTTCCCGGCGGCAGATCCGCCAGCAGAGTTTGTGCGTCGCCGGCGGCCTGAACCTTGCCGTCGCGGACAATCAGCAGGCCGTCTTCAAAATATTCATAGGAGGCTTCGGTGCCCACTTTGGCAGGGTCGGCAATGCTGTGGATCAGGGCAGCGCGATATGCATGGCTGTGTGTAGTCATGTTAGGTCTCTTAATGTGTGTGATCAGACTGCCAGACGGCTGACGACTTTCTTCAGTGGGTGATCAGTTTTTGTACCGGTATTTTTGTTACTGCCAGGCTCAGCACCTGCCCCGAAGTTCCGGTTATATAGGGCGATGAACTCAGCGGCAACCGCCACTGCAATTTCTGCCGGCAGTTTACCTTTCACTTCGGGAATGCCCATCGGGCAGGTCATCTTATCCAGTTGCTCACGGCTGAAGCCTTTGGCGGTCAGGCGGTGTTCAAACTTTTTTCGCTTAGTGGCCGAGCCGATCAGGCCGAAGTAGCTGAAATCATCTCTGGCGAGAATTTTCTCACTCAGTTGCTGATCCAGCTGATGGTTATGGGTCATCACGATGAAATAGCTGTTAGCCGGCAGGTCTTCCACTTCGTCCACCGGGAATTCATTGACTACCTTCGTGACCCCCTGCGGGATATGTTCAGGGAAAATGTCTTCCCGCGCGTCAATCCAGCGAATCCGGCAGGGCAGGCTGGCCAGCACCGGAATCAGCGCCTGACCGACATGGCCGGCACCAAACACGGCGATTTCTTTCACGTCGGTGCCCATAGGTTCAAGCAGCACTGTGGTGGCGCCGCCGCAGCACTGGCCAAGGCTGGCCCCCAGAGAGAAACGTTCCAGACGGGGCTCATGCAGGTTGTCTTCCAGCATTTGCCGGGCCAGTTTAATCACCTTGTATTCCAGATGGCCGCCGCCGATGGTGTCGAACTGAGCCTCAGTGGTGACCACCATTTTTGCCCCGGCGTTACGCGGCGTGGAGCCTCGTTCTTCGATGACGGTGATCAGTATGCCCGGGGTGCCCTGGCTATCCAGTTCAGCGAGGGCGTGAATCCATTTATGACTCATATTCATGCTCACTTGCCGGTTGGCTGGCCGTTGCTGCTGACCCCTGGCTGGTCCGTTGGTTTTGCATCGCCTGTACCGCCCAGAGTACCCGCTCCGGTGTTGCCGGTGCATCCAGTTTCGGGCTACGGCGGTAATCGGCCAGGCTGGCAATGGCGTCTTTAATGGCACAGAACACCGAGATCCCCAGCATAAACGGCGGTTCACCCACGGCCTTGGAATGGAACACGGTGTCTTCCTGATTCTTGCGGTTTTCCACCAGTTTCACCCGGAAGTCCACCGGCGCATCCGCAATGGCCGGAATCTTGTAACTGGCCGGGCCGGAGGTCATCAGGCGGCCCTGTTCATTCCACACCAACTCTTCGGTGGTCAGCCAGCCGGCACCCTGCACGTAAGCCCCTTCAACCTGCCCGATATCGATGGCCGGGTTTAGGGATGCGCCAACATCGTGAAGGATGTCTGCCCGCAGGATTTTATATTCGCCGGTCAGGGTGTCGATCACCACTTCAGAGCAGGCGGCGCCGTAGGCGAAGTAATAGAACGGCCGGCCACGGGCTTTATCCCGGTCGTAAAAGATTTTCGGCGTACGGTAGAAACCGGTGCTGGACAGGGAGACCTGATGGAAATAGGCCAGCTGGATAAACTCAGCAAACGGCATCAGGGTATCTCGGATCTGTACTAAGTTGTTCTTAAAACAGACATCTTCTTCGGTCACGTCATAGTGACGGGCGGCAAATTCGACCAGCCGCTGTTTGATGGTTTGTGCGGCATTCTGGGCCGCCTTACCGTTCAGGTCCGCCCCGGAGGATGCTGCAGTGGGTGACGTATTCGGTACCTTATCCGTGTTGGTGGCACTGATGTGAATGGTGTCGAAGTCTACCTGAAACTCTTCGGCGACAATCTGGGCCACCTTGGTATTCAGACCCTGACCCATTTCGGTACCGCCATGGTTCAGATGGATGCTGCCGTCGGTGTAGATGTGGATCAGCGCCCCGGCCTGATTGAGGAAGGTGGCGGTAAAGGAAATACCGAATTTCACCGGCGTCAGCGCCAGACCTTTTTTCAGGATCGGGCTGCTGGCGTTGTATTCGCGGATTTCCTGGCGGCGCTTCTGATAATCACTGCTGGCTTCCAGCTCAGCGAGCATTTCCGGCAACTGGTTGTCTTCCACGGTCTGGTAGTAGTGGGTGACGTTGCGGCCTTCGTCGCCGTAAAGGTTAAGTTTACGGATTTCCAGCGGGTCTTTGCCCAGATCACGGGCGATCTCATCCAGCACAATTTCCGGCATGATCAGCCCCTGCGGACCGCCGAACCCCCTGTAAGCGGTATTGGATGCCGTATGGGTTTTGCAGCGGTAACCGGTAATGGTGGCGTCACCCAGATAGTAACCGTTGTCACTGTGGAACATGGCCCGGTCGACAATCGAGTTGGACAGGTCCGGCGAGTAGCCGCAGTTACCGGCCAGCTGCATCTCGTAGCCCTGAATCCGGCCCTCATCATCGTAGCCGACCTGATACCGGTTGAAGAACGGATGCCGTTTACCGGTCATCATCATGTCTTCCATCCGCGGCAGGCGCATTTTTGCCGGGCGTCCGGTGATGCTGGCGATGACTGCAGCAATACAGGCGGGGCCTGCTGCCTGGGTTTCCTTGCCGCCAAAGCCGCCACCCATGCGGCGCATATCGATCTGCACCTTGTTAAAGGACACACCTAGCACCTCGGCCACCAGTTTCTGCACTTCGGTGGGGTTCTGGGTGGAGGTATAGACGATCATGCCGCCGTCCTCGGTGGGAATCACCGAAGAGACCTGAGTTTCCAGATAGAAGTGTTCCTGGCCACCGATATGTACCGCGCCTTCTAAACGGTTTTTGGCACTGGCCAGTGCGCTTTCTGAATCCCCCCGTTTATGCTGGTGGGGTTCGCTGACGTAAAATTCTTTCTCCAGTGCATCTTCTACCGAGAGTACGGCATCCAGTGTTTCATATTCAACAATGGCGGCCATGGCTGCCTTACGGGCGGTTTCCAGATCACAGGCACCGACCGCCAGCAGTGGCTGGCCGTAGAATTCGATGGTGTCCTGCGCCAGTAACGGGTCGCCGGGCAGTACCGGGCCGATATCCAGCTGGCCGGGAACATCCGCCGCGGTAATCGCAACGGTGACACCGGGAATGTCATAACAGGGGCTGACGTCGATGTTGGTGATGCGGGCATGGGCCACATCCGACAGACGGGCGTACACATGTAACTGGTTCGGAAACTCCAGCCGGTCGTCGATATACACCGCTTCGCCGGTAACCTGCTTGGCGGCGCTTTCGTGTTTGACGCTGCGGCCAACGCCGGTGGTCAGGTCCTGTTTAGCCTGCTGCAGTAACTGTTCTTGAGTCAGTGTTGGTTGGTGATGATTAGACATAAGCAGTTACCCGGGTTTCTACAGCTGGGGATTCAAGTTCGACAAACAGGCGGGTGAGCATGTTTGCTGCGGTCAGCAGACGGTATTCCTTTGATGCCCGGAAATCGGAAATAGGCTGGAAGTCTTCCGCCAGCGCCGCTTTTGCCAGGCTGATGGTGTGTTTATTCCAGTCGGCCCCTTCCAGCACCTGTTCGCATTGCCGTGCACGCATCGGAATGGCCGCCATGCCGCCAAAGGCAACCCGGGCCTGACGGATAACGCCGTTTTCGACTGTCAGGTTAAAGCAACCGAGCACTGCTGAAATATCATCATCAAGGCGCTTGGATATTTTGTAGCTGCGGAAGGTCTGATTGCTGCCGGCACGGGGCACCAGCACTTTCTCAATGAATTCGCCGGGCTGTTGCACGGTGACCTTGTAGCTGAGGAAATATTCTTCCAGCGGCAGGGTGCGGGTCTGATCACCTTTACGCAGCACGATTTGTGCGTTCAGTGCAATCAGGGCCGGTGGAGAATCGCCAATGGGGGACGCGTTACCAATGTTGCCGCCAAGGGTTCCCTGATTTCGGATCTGCAGGGAGGCAAAACGCTGCAGCAGGGCCCCGAAGTCCGGATATTCGGCGGTCAGGCTGGCGTAACAGTCGGTCAGTGAGGCACCGGCACCCAGCTCGAGGAAATCATCCGTGGTCGTGATTTGTTGCAGTTCGGTGACTTCTCCCACGTAAATCAGGGTGTCGATATCACGGTGAAACTGGGTGACCTCTAAGGCCAGATCCGTGCCACCGGCAAGCAGTTTGGCTGTTGGGTTTGCTTTCAGAAGGGTTGCCAGTTCGCTGAGGGTGCGGGGATTAAATGCTTTTCGGCCGGCTCCCTGCAGTTCTGTGCTCTGTTCAGCCTGCTGGCTGGCGATGCTTTGTAAACGGGTAATGGTCCGGGCCTGATGCTTGTCAAACTGGTCCGGCTGCTGCGCCATGCTGGCAGCGGCATCTTCAATCGGACGGTAACCGGTACAGCGGCACAGGTTACCGGCCAGTGCCTCGTGGATATCGTGCTTATCCGGCTCCGGGGCATTCTTCGCCGCAATATTTTTACCCAGCGCGAACATCGACATGACAAAACCTGGGGTGCAGAAGCCGCACTGGGAACCGTGGCAGTCCACCATGGCCTGCTGGGCAGGGTGAAGTTCGCCGGCATGTTTCAGATCTTCAACGGTGATCAGCTGTTTGCCGTTCAGGCCGGACACAAATGTCAGGCATGAGTTGATGCTTTTATAGCGCATGCTGCCGTTGTGTAATTCCCCCAGTACAACGGTACAGGCACCGCAGTCTCCGGAGGCGCAGCCTTCCTTGGTACCGGTTTTACCCAGCTGTTCGCGCAGGTATTTCAGCACTGTGGTATTGGGGTCGAGATTGTCTTCCGACCTGAGCTCGTCATTAAGCAGGAACTGTATCAAGGCAGGCTCCTCTGTTGTTGTATTTATTCTGAGAATGGATTGTATACACTCAATTTAAGTAAAAGCTGACTTTTAAGTCAAGAAATGCTGTTTCACATCGTGAATGGCGGTATTGACGGTCAGCGTCATTGCCCTGTCACTTTAAGTGTAGGTGGCGGCCGGTATTCCGTCAGATGATAAGTCGTCAGCTTGAGCGCTGTGCCGCACGGGTGCTACCATGCCTGTTCAGAGAATATTCGGATTATCAATAAGCTACGCTGGGAGAGGGCCTGACAGCTGTATGGCAAAGATAAGAGAACGTAACCGGGAACTGATTATCCGGGCGGCCAGTAAAGTGTTCGCTGAGCAGGGCTTCGCGGCGGCAAAAACCGTGGATATCGGTGAGCTGGCCGGCGTTCCTAAAGCGAATATTTATTATTATTTCAAAACCAAACAGAACCTTTACAGCAGTGTGCTGGAAAGTGTGATTGAGCCTTTGCTGGCGGCGTCGGACCCTTTTTACGAGCATGATGACCCCCGGGTTGCTCTCACAGAGTATATCCGTGCCAAGGTGAAAATCTCTCAGCAGCAGCCCTATGCGTCTAAAGTATTTGCCAGTGAAATCATGCACGGTGCGCCGCACCTGCCGCCTGAGATTGCAGAGCAGATGCTGCAGCAGACCCGCCAGAGCAGTGCCCGGATTCAGGATTGGATCGACCGTGGGCTGATGGCACCGGTAGACCCGCAACACCTGCTTTTCACTATTTGGGCATCCACCCAGACCTATGCTGACTTTGACTGGCAGATTACCCGGGTAACCGGTAAAGATCAGCTTGAAGAAGAAGACTATAAAGCCGCTGCGGATCTGATCTGCCAACTGGTGCTTAAAGGCTGCGAAGTTAAATCCCCGTAAGGGGCCGTCGCGGCTGCAGTCCTTTTCTGCCTCTGCCGGTGTGACAGTAAACTGTTACATTTCAGTCATTAAACTGTCATTCACGGGTTTTAGGCTGGGCCACCTAAAACCACTTATGACACGTATTAAAGGCCAAATAATGAAAAATCAGGAATCGGATTTCAGCAAGATTGTTGATGCCGGCGTCAGCCGCCGTCGCTTTTTACAGGGCGGTGCCACGGCGATGGGCATGTTCCTTGCGGCTAACCCCGTTGCACAGGCGGTGGCTGCAAGCACTCAGCCACAAAGCAAACTGCTGGGCTTTACCAAGGTCGCAACCAGCACCGCTGATACCTTCGTGGTACCGGAAGGTTACGTGGCCCGTCCGCTGATTTCATGGGGTGATCCGATTCTGAAAGGTGCGCCGGCGTTTAATGAAAATGGCCAGCAACCCGCCAGTGCACAGGCGTCTCAGTTTGGCGATAACACCGACGGTATGAGCTTCTTCCCCCTGTCTGAAGACCGCGCCCTGCTGGCGGTGAACAACGAATACACCAACTACAAGCTGCTGTTTGATCATAAAGGTCAGGCGATGACCGCTGATGACGTGAAAAAAGCCCAGGCTGCACACGGTGTCTCAGTCTTTGAAATTAAGCGTACCGCCGATGGCTGGGACTATGTCTCTGACTCAGACTACAACCGCCGCATTACCGCCTATACCGAAATGCAGCTGACCGGACCTGCCGCCGGCCATGACCTGATGAAAACCGGTGCCGATGCCAGCGGTACTAAAGTGCTGGGTACCTTTAACAACTGTGCCAACGGTGAAACCCCGTGGGGCACTTACCTGACCTGCGAAGAAAACTTTAACGGGTATTTTGCTGCGCCGGGAGAAGGTATTGAACTGGATCAGCATCAGAAGCGTTACGGCCTGAAAGCCAAAGACCGCGGTTATCAGTGGTATAAGTTTGATGACCGCTTCGATATGACCAAAGAACCGAATGAACCGCACCGTCATGGCTGGGTGGTCGAAATCGACCCGATGGATCCGACTTCCACACCGCTGAAGCGCACTGCACTGGGCCGCATCAAGCATGAAAATGCCGCGGTAACAGTGGCAGATAACGGCCATGTGGTTGTCTATATGGGCGACGATGAGCGCGGTGAGCACATCTATAAGTTTGTGTCTGCCAACAAGTATCAGCCGGGTAACACTGCTGCTAACCGCAATCTGCTGGAAGATGGCACTTTGTACGTGGCCCGTTTTGATGCCGCTGAAGGTGATGTGAAAGGTAAAGGCCAGTGGCTGGAGCTGACCTACGGTAAAAATGGTCTGGACAGCAGCAACGGCTTTAACAGCCAGGCTGAAGTACTGATCTATGCCCGTGAAGCGGCCACCGTTGTGGGCGCGACTACCATGGACCGCCCGGAGTGGGTGGCGGTGCATCCGCAAACCAAAACGGTTTGCTGCACCCTGACCAATAACTCCGAGCGGGGTGTTAAGCCAGGTCAGCCGGTTGGCGGTCCGAACCCGCGGGCAGAAAACAAATATGGTCAGATTGTTCGCTGGCGTGAAGCCGGTGGTGATAACACCGCCACAAGCTTTGACTGGGACCTGTTTCTGGTGGCCGGTAACCCGACGATCCACAAGGATTTTTATGCCGGTTCCGCCAACATTAACGATGAAAACATGTTCAACAGCCCGGACGGGCTGGGATTCGATCAGGCAGGACGCCTGTGGATCATGACCGACGGCAAGTACTCAAACATCGAGTCTTACGCGGGCATGGGCAATAATCAGGTGCTGGTGGCAGATCCTGAAACCGGTGAAGTGCGCCGTTTCGCCACGGGCCCGATCGCCAGTGAACTGACCGGCCTGACATTCAGCCCGGACCAGCGTACGGTGTTTATCGGTGTGCAGCACCCGGGCGAGAAGGACAAGCCTTCCCATTTCCCGGCCGGCGGTAACAGCAAGCCCCGTTCAACCATTATGGTTGTACAGCGGAAAGATGGTGGCATCATCGCGGCATAATTTCCTTTAGTAAAAGAAAAAGCCAGCGGTTGTCCGCTGGCTTTTTGCCTTTATAGAGCGGCTGACTTTAAGACTATGCTTTTGTTGAGTCTGAGCTGGCAGTAATGATTTCTTTTCTGTATTAGCCTGGTTGGTTAAAACGTGATGATCTTTTTCGCTTACGCGACTCAAGACTTTTGAAACCGCGTAAAAGTCTTAAGAATCTAAATGCGGCCCCGCTGTTCGTCCGGCTACGCCGGATTCCCTGTGCTTCTCACTGATCAAAAGGCCTGATGCTTTCTATAAAAGCCGGGTCGACCGCTACGCGCTCTCAAACAGTTTATCAGGCTGGTCTTTTGTCAGTTGCGATGCTCGGCATCACAGAGGGGAATCTTGTGCCTCCGTAGCTGAGGGCGGTGGATGGTCCTGTGTAAAGTATTGAGGGATAGCTTCTTGTGCAGAAAGAAAAAGCCAGCGGTAGTCCGCTGGCTTTTTGCGTTCACAGGGAGGCGAGCTTCTGTGCCAGCTGTTTCTGACGATGGATCAGGTCATTCAGATCCAGACCGTTGATCTGTCCGTCGGTGACTCGCCACTGGCCGGCAACCATTACCTGATCAGCCTGTTGAGCGCCACAGAGGACCAGCGCTGCCAGCGGATCTCCGGCACCGGCGAAGCGCAGTTCATCCAGTTTATACAGACCGATATCCGCCTGTTTGCCGACTTCCAGCTTGCCGATATCATCCCGGCCTAAACAGCGGGCTGAGCCTTCGGTTGCCCAGCTGATGGCTTTCTGGTGGGTTATCTCTGATGCAGGATAACGTAGTCGCTGCAGCAGGAATGCCTGGCGAACTTCCTGAATCATATTGGAGCCGTCATTGGAGGCGGAGCCGTCGACTCCCAGCCCCACTGGGCTGCCAGCTGCTTCCAGTTCCAGTGTGCGGCACTGGCCAGACGCCAGCAGCATGTTGGAAGACGGACAGTGGCAGATACCCGTGCCGGCGGCGCCCAGACGGGCGATTTCGGCGTCATTAAAGTGAATGCCGTGAGCCAGCCATACCCTGTCAGTGAGCCAGCCGACCTTTTCAAGATAATCCACCGGGCGCAGGCCGAACATCTGAATGCAGAAGTCGGTTTCATCATGGGTTTCCGCCAGGTGAGTATGCAGACGGACATCATGTCTGGCGGCCAGGGCCGCACTGGCTTTCATCAGGTCTTCACTGACCGAGAAGGGCGAACAGGGGGCCAGGGCAACCCGGCTCATGGCGCCGGCCTGAGGCTGGTGGTATTGCCGGATCAGCCGTTCGCTGTCTGCCAGAATGGCATCTTCGGTCTGAACGGTGGATTGCGGTGGCAGGCCGCCGTCATCTTCCCCCAGGCTCATTGAACCGCGGGTAAGGTGCACCCGCACGCCCAGTTTGGCAGCCTGTGCCATCTGAATATCGATGGCGTTTTCCAGCCCTTCAGGAAACAGGTAATGGTGATCGCTGGCGGTGGTGCAGCCAGACAGTAACAGTTCAGCCAATGCTACCTGGGTGGAGATTTCAATCATTTCTTCCCCAAGCTTTGCCCATACCGGATACAGGCTTTTCAGCCAGCTGAATAATGATTTATTCAGTGCGGCAGGAAAGGCCCGGGTCAGGGTCTGATAGAAATGATGGTGGGCATTGATCAGCCCGGGCAGCATGACATGCTGGCTGGCGTCGAAAATTTCATCCACAGGTGCCGCGGGCTGACCGCCGGCAGGAATGAGTTCAGCGATGGTTGTGCCCTGAACAACGATGCCGCCGGCTGAGTCAGCGTCGAGCGTGGCCAGTGGACGTTTAATCCAGATTCTAGAGGCGTCAGACAAAATAATCTCCTCAGAAGTTTGTCTCACAAATACATGCGAATAGCGCCTGAAATTTTGATGTGGCAGGGATTGGGCGTGTGTGACTGCCATTTGAAGACGCGAAAAGATATTCGTGCCTGTAATACACATCCCCTGTCGGTTGTAGACTAAACCGACAGGGGATTGGTGCTTATTTTGCCTGATTTTGTCAGCAGATTGCTACTCTGTTATGCAGATCTTCCTCAGGCTGTTTTATCTTCAGCAGGCAGGCTGTTGCTTTCAGTCTGGCTGTCGCTGGCTTCATCGGTTTTCAGTGGCAAGATGAAGTTAAGAATAATCGCCGACAGGGCACCGATGGTCAGCGGCGAACCAATGATGTTCTTCAGGTCCTTTGGCATAGCGGACAGCACTTCCGGTACTGAGGCGACGCCTAAACCCAGGCCAATGGAAATGGCGGTGATCAGCATGTTGCGGCGGTTCAGGCCCGCTTCCGCGATGATCTTAACCCCGGCCATCGCCACGGTACCGAACATAATCAGCGTTGCGCCGCCCAGCACCGGTTTTGGCATTTGTTGCAGTACGCCGCCAATCACCGGAAACAGACCCAGCAGCACCAGAATACCGGCAATAAATACCGCCACATGGCGGCTGGCCACCCCGGTGAGCTGAATCACGCCGTTGTTCTGGCTGAAGGTGGTCATCGGCAGGCTGTTCAGGGTAGAGGCGATGGCGGAGTTAACACCGTCTGCCAGTACACCGCCTTTAATGCGTCTGATGTATACCGGACCTTTGACCGGCTGTTTTGAGACCATGCTGTTGGCGGTCAGGTCGCCGGTGGTTTCCAGTGCGGTAATCAGGTAAATGATTGCGATGGGCAGGAAGGCGGCAAAATCAAAGTTGAAGCCGTATTTAAACGGCACCGGAATGGCGATCAGTGAGACATTGCTCAGGCTGCTGAAGTCCACCTTGCCGATCGACCAGGCGACGATGAATCCTACCGAAAGCCCGATGATGACGGCACTCAGGCGGAGCATGTGAAGCTGAAAACGGTTAAAAATCACGATGGTGATCAGCACCAGTCCTGCCAGTGCCAGATTGACCGGCGCGCCCAGGTCCGGTGCGCCAAAACCACCGGCGATATCGGTCATGGAGACTTTAATCAGGGAAAGACCGATCAGGGTGATGATGGTACCGGTGACGACCGGGGTAATGATGCGTTTGAGTTTCTCGATAAAGCGGCTGAGGAATATTTCCACAAAGGCTGCCAGAAAACAGACACCGAAGATGGTGGATAAGATTTCATCCGGCCCGCCGCCGTTACCCTTGACGATGAAACCGGCGGCCAGAATAGAACTGAGAAAAGCGAAGCTGGTGCCCTGTACGCAGAGCAGGCCGGAACCGACCGGTCCGAAGCGCCGTGCCTGAATAAAGGTACCGATACCGGAAACGATCAGCGCCATACTCACCAGATAAGGCACTTCGCTGCCTAACCCCAGTACGCCGCCGACGATCAGGGTCGGGGTGATGATGCCGATAAAGCTGGCCAGCACGTGTTGCAGTGCGGCGAAGGTGGAAACGGAAAAGCTGGGTTTATCATCCAGTCCGAAGACCAGATCGCTGTGAGCAGCGTCTTTGTTTGCCATTGTTATGCACCTGTATTTTTATTGTTGTATTCCTTTTCTGATCCGCCTGTGCGGGCATATCAGGTATCGCTAAGATAAACCTTGTGAAAAATACTGTCTACAATATAAATTTCAGATTGTGCACATTTTTTGTTTTTATTGTCTCTTTATGTCGTTTTTATGCCTGTTTGTATTTCCTGCTTAGTTATTTAAAAATAAAGACTTAGTGAGTATTTATTTTGTATACGTCCTTGTAATGCATATTTTCGGGTAATCGCTCATAAAAAAGCCCGGCGGGTGCCGGGCCTTTCGGGTGTTTGAGAGTGGGTGTTTCAGAGAGTTAAGCCACTTACTGAGGCCACTTCATTTCGCCCATCATTACCTTAGTGCTGATATCCAGGCCAACGTCCTGCGGGAAGTCAGGGTACAGTTTGATCATACGTTCGCGCAGGTCCGCCGCATCTTTAGCCTGTGCAGCCTGTGCTTCGAACGCCAGTACGTAGTCACGGGTGAAGTCCACGGAGCGGGTATCCAGGCGCGGATTCGCCAGATAGTGGCCGGGCACCACAGTGTCCGGTTGCAGGGCTTTGATGCTTTCCAGCGTCTGTAACCACTGTTGGCGGGATTCCGGTGTCTGGTTATCAGCCATCCAGACATGCTGGTTTTCATAGACAATCACACCGCCGGTAACGGTTTTCGCGGAAGGCACCCAGACGAAGGTGTGCTTCGGGTCCGGGCCGTTCAGGCCAATGATCTCTACTTTCTTACCGTCGACTGTCAGGCTGTTGCCCGGCAGCAGGTCTGGCAGTACCAGTTCAGCAGGGGCGTTGTCTTTGAGAATCGGGCCCCAGTAAGCCAGTTTGGGTTCCATGCTGCCGGCAATGTAAGCACGGGTTTTCGGGCTGGCATACACCTTTACATCCGGAAAGTTTGCCCGGATCACATCCAGACCAAAATAATAGTCCGGGTCACCGTGGCTGATGTAAACCGCCTTCAGGGTTTTGCCGCCGGCCTGCAGCATATCAACCAGCTTCTGGGCGTCGTTTTTCTGGAACTGAGCGTCTACCAGAATGGCTTCGCTCGGGCCGCTGATGATGCTTGAACTGGCAGGGAAGATAGCCGTTTCTTTCGGGTTGTACACATCAACAGTCAGGGCCGCTGACGTTGCTTTGGTCTGTGTGGTGCAGCCACTCAGACCAGCGATCCCCAGCACTGTGGCACCGAGAAGTGCCATCATGCGCCGGCGGCTGAATGTCTTATTTGCGTGTTTCATGTGTGTCTCCGGATCTGTATTAGCAGGTTTCAGTTAGCTTATGTTTCCTTTATCGATTGAAATACCCATTAAAACGGCAATAATTGTTGCGTATATCGGACGAATTGTTTTGCCTGTAGATATGTCTGAATATTTTTCAGAGGAGTACAGAGATGGACCGGATTACTGCGGCAAAAGTATTTGTCACCATAGTTGAGCAGGGCACAATGGCGGCGGCCGGTGAACGGCTGGATATGTCCCGGTCGATGATTACCCGTTACCTGAGTGAGATGGAAAGCTGGTCAGGCAGCCGGCTGTTGCACCGTTCAACCCGTCGTCTGAGCCTGACGTCAGCAGGGGAAACTGCCCTGCAGCATTGCCGGCAATTGCTGAGCATTGCGGATTGTTTACCGACCCTCAGCGATTCTGATCTGAGCGGCCCCCGGGGGCTGGTGCGTATCAGCTGTTCACAGTATCTGGCGCAGGATGTGCTGGCACCGCTGATTAAGCAGTATCTGCAGGATTATCCGCACACCTCGGTGGATTTTCATATCAGTGGCGAAGTGGTGGATCTGGTGGCGGAACGGATTGATCTGGCGATCCGTATCAGTCAGGAAATCGATCCCAACCTGATTGCCCGGCCACTGGGTATATGCCGTTCGGTAATCTGTGCTACCCCGGCCTATCTGGAGGCGCATGGCACGCCGCTTTCTCTGGCGGATCTGACCCAGCACAACTGTCTGACCTATTCGTATTTTGGCAACAGCCTCTGGTCGTGCACCCTTGATGATGAGCCTTGTGCCGTGGCGGTGCGGGGGAATTTCAGCGCCAATGATTCGATGGTGGTGCTGGGCGCTGCGCTGAATGATGTGGGCATTGCCCTGCAACCCCTGCATGCGGTGATCGAACATCTCCGCAGTGGCCGGCTGGTTCAGTTGCTGCCGGAATATGAACCGCAGACGCTGAATATTTATGGCGTCTACCATTCCCGTAAGCACCAGCCTGCTGCATTAAGAGTCATGCTCGACCGGTTGGTGACGTATTTTGCTGAACGGGATGACTGATGGCGTCAGTGGTGTCCGAATCAGTCAAAAATAATGGCTGAACTGGTACCTGCTGCTGATCTGACTGGTGCTGACAGCCCGGATTACCGGAGATTATGCTCATGGTATTTAACTGTTTATCAGGAGCCTGATCATGAGTACAGATGAAGCAGCAGGGCAGAAAGTCTTGCCCTGTCCGTGTTGTGGCAGCGAAGTGGCCTGCAGCGCCGGATTCCAGAATGGCTACGGTACCTATTATTTTGTGAAGTGCAGTTGTGGTCTGTCGATCAACGGCCAGTTCGAGGCGGATGTGCTCACGCGCTGGAACCGCCGGGAAAGTGCTGACTGAGCGCAGGGGGAAGAACGGAGCAGCTCGTGCTGCTCCTTATTTCGGGTTGGCTTTTCAGACTGGCTTTTCAGACTGGCTTTGCCGTCAGGCGTTTTCGGCCTGAGCAGAGACTGTTTTGCGGCGGCGGGATAACGGAAACTGCGACAGCAGTACCCCGGCCAGCATCAGCGCACAGCCGGTGAACTGTCGGGTATCGAGGTGTTCATTCAGCCACAGCCAGCCGCCGAGTGCCGCGAAGACTGCTTCCAGACTCATAATGATTGCCGCGTGGGAGGCCGGTGCCGAGCGCTGACCTACCACCTGCAACGTATGACCGATTCCCACCGTGAGAACGCCTGCAAACAGCAACGGCTGCCATGCCGTCAGCATATTGGTGCCGCTGAAGGTATCTGCTTCGAAGATAACGGCCAGCAGCGCACACAGCAGGCCGCAGAAAATAAACTGCAGTAAAGACAGCATCAGATTATTCAGCTGTTGTGCCAGCCGGGAGATAATCAGCACGTGTCCGGCCCAGAAGGCGGCACCCAGTAATATCAGCGCATCCCCCGGATTGATGCTGAAGTCTTCGCCTATGCTTAACAGGTACAGTCCGGCAACGGCGACAGCAGCTCCCAGCCAGGTGTTGATGCCGGTTTTATGGGCCAGCACCAGGCCGAAAACCGGTACAAAGACGATGTACATGCTGGTAATGAAGCCGGCGTTTCCGGCGGTGGTGTATTGCAGTCCGGCCTGTTGTAACGAGGCCCCCATAAAGAGGATAAAACCGGCGGCAACATTGCCGGTCAGCATTGCCGGCCAGTTACTGACCCTTCCACGGTGCCAGAACAGGCAGACGGGAATAAGTACCAGCGCACCCAGTAAAAAGCGTCCGGCGTTAAAGCCAAACGGCCCCAGATAGTCCAGCCCCATACTTTGTGCAACCAGGGAAAATCCCCATACAGCTGCCACCAGTAACAGGATCAGGTCGGCGGTATATTTATTGTTTTGCATGGCCTGTGCCTCTGAAAAAAGGCACAAATTACCTGTAGATTGCGGTGCTGAAAAATCAAAGATCTCATGGGGCATTAGCTGGGTTCACCGTCGTCGTCAGGTGGCAGATCAGGCTCAGCCCGGATTCTGCCTGCGTTAGGGATTTTAACTGTGCTGCGGTTTGGAACCGGCCTTAACCCCCGCACGCCGGATATGGATTGTGCTGCTAAAAGGCTTTCTTTATGATCCGGGAAGGACGTACAGGCAGTCGTATAAAACGTGCCTCTAATTATAAAAATAAACAGAAGATCTGTGCTGCTATCTGAATATTCAGAGTGGGGATTGTCATCCGGCCAAAAAGGATGATGTCCGGTCGCGGGCGTGCAGGTTTCGGGGGGTAACTGAATCCCTCCGGCAAAGTCTGAAGGGTGAGGAATCATGCTGCTACCGTTTAAGTCCCTGTTGGTTTTTGAAGCGGTGACCCGTAACAAAAGCTTTACCAGAGCTGCCGAAGAACTGAATGTGACTCAGTCGGCCATCAGTCACCAGATCCGTAATCTGGAAGAATATTTTAATACCAAGTTGCTGGACCGCTCCGGTGTGGGGATCGCCCTGACCGAGGAAGGGGAGATTCTGTACAAGGATTTGTCTGCGTCTATGGCGCTGTTACGCCGTGGGGTGAGCAGTCTCAAGGCCAGTCTGGCGTTAACCCCCGTTGGCATTTCAGTGCGCTCACACTTTGCCCTGAAATGGCTCTCCTCACGGCTGCGGGCAGCGGACTTCAGTTATGACTTCCGCTTTTTCCACAGCAATGAGCCGGCGGATTTTTCCAATGCCGATATTCATGTATCCATCGAATGGCTGCATCTGGCTGAAGTGCCGGCAAATGCCCGTATGATTGTTGCCGGTAACCTGACCCCGGCGTGTCATCCTTCTTTGCTGGAAGGCATTGATGATCCGGCTGATCCGCAGTTGCTGCAACGCTTTGCACTCTTGCATGAAACCGATGTCACCAGTTGGCAGGAGTGGTTGCAACTGGCCGGGGTGGATGGTCTGGTACCGTTACGCAATGAGTACTACAGCGATACCAATGTCCGTCAGCAGGCCGCGATTGAGAAGCAGGGCTTTGCACTGGTTTGTCCTGAGCTGATCCGGGATGACATTGCTGAGGGGAAGCTGGTGTGCCCGTTTGAACAGAGTCTGGACAGTTACTCTTATTATCTGATCGTACCGGAAGATCGCTTAAACATAGCCAAGGTCCGGGATTTTGTTCACTGGCTGAGTGGCACTATGTAATCAGGGATGTCATCAAAACGGGTGTGGTAACAAACTGTCATAAAAAAAGGGCTACTCAGTAGCCCTTTTTTATTGCCGGATGAATCAGCCAGCCTGAGCCGGTTTATTCAGGCTGAGGTTGTCCGGTTCAGACGGTGCAGTCTTCTGGGAAGGCACATAGTCTGAATCGGTCAGCATGGAGCTGAGCAGGCCGATAATCATCATGATCATGACAATTGAGAACGGTAATGCGGCAGCAACGGATGCTGCCTGCAGGGCTTTGAGCCCGCCGGCCAGCAAGAGCACTGCTGCAACAGCTCCCACGCCCAGACCCCAGATAACCCGGAATTTATGCGGTGGGTTTTCACTGCCCATCGACAGCAGGGTACAGATCACCAGTGTGCCTGAATCGGCGGAAGTGACGAACCAGGTCAGAATCATCAGGGTGGCCAGTGCTGCCATCGCCCAGGTAGCCCATTCAATGTTCAGGGCTTCCAGCGTGACGTAAAGTGCGGTTGTGAGGTTGTCATTAACCGCAGCCACAATGCCGCCGTCGCCATAAAGTTCCATGTGCAGCGCGGTACCGCCGAACAGTGACAGCCACAGGAAGCTCACCAGACAGGGTACCAGAATGACCCCTAACAGGAATTCACGGACGGTACGGCCACGGGAAATGCGCGCAATGAACATCCCTACAAACGGTGCCCAGGAGATGTACCAGCCCCAGTAGAAGACTGTCCACCAACCCTGCCACTGGCTTTCCGGATTAGGATCGGTCCAGAAGCCCATCGGAATCATGTTCCACAGGTAGTCGCCGACGCTGGTGACATAGAAGCCCAGCAGGAAGACCGTAGGCCCGGCAAACAGGAAGAACAGGAACAGAATAGCGGTCAGCTTGATGTTCAGCTCGCTGAGAATGCGGATGCCCTTGGCAACCCCTGAAACCGCAGAGAAGGTCGCTGCAACTGAGATCACCGCAATCAGAATCACCTGGTTAATGACTGAAATTTCCATGCCAAACAGGTAGTTAAGGCCGGCATTCATCTGAGAAACACCCAGGCCCAGAGAGGTGGCAACGCCGAAGATGGTGGCGAAGACACCCAGCAGATCAACCGCATGACCTGTCGGTCCGTAGATTTTATCCCCAAGAATCGGGTACAGCGCTGAACGGATAGTCAGCGGTAAGCCTTTGCGGAAGGCAAAATAAGCCATGGCTAAGCCGGCAATGGCGTAGATGGCCCAGCCGTGGAAACCCCAGTGGAAAAAGGATATGCGCATGGCGATCTGAGCCGCTTCTGCACTGCCAGCTTCAACACCGGCCATGGTCATGAAGGGGTTACCCTGAAAGTGGAAGATCGGTTCAGCAATGCTCCAGAACAGCATGGCGATGCCCATGCCTGCGCCAAACAGCATGGCGAACCAGGAGAAGAAGCTGAAAGCCGGGCGTTCATCATCTGCGCCCAGTCGTAAGCTGCCCATCTTGCCGGTGGTCAGCCAGATACTCAGGAAAAAGAACACGCTGATCAGACTGACGTAATACCAGTTGAGGGTGGTCTGAATCCAGTTTTTGATGTCGGCATAAACCCCGCCGGCATAGTCGACATTCATGATGGTAAACACCAGAAATGCGACGACCATACCTTTTGCCAGAATCCCCATAGAAGGATTGATGCCGGAGAAAAGCCCCGACTCGGCAATGCCTGTATTGTTGTTTTTGTTGTTCATAATCTCTCCCGGCGCGGGCAACTGAGTGTGAATACTCAGGGGCCTGATGCCGCTCTTTTATTGTTGTAGTGAGATAAAGAGGATCATCCTGAAACACTGTTGTGCAGTGTTCAGCTGGTTCCGGTTTCGCCAGCTACGACTGACCAGAACTTACAACCTAGCAAGCGCTGAATACATCGCCCAATGCAAATTTCACACAGGGTATGAGGCCAACTAATAGCGCCCGGATAACGACTTTTTTTGTCCGGAAAAGACAAGCGTGCCCGCTGTTAATGTCGCCGGTATCAGATTCTTAAAAGCGCTTTTATCTGTTTGAAATAATTTAGTTTTTATAGTGTAAGCGTGGCCGTTGAAAAGCGTTTTCAGGCTCGCTCATGAGTCAGGCTCATGACCTGTGTGGTATTTGAATTGGGCCTGTGTATTACCTCCCTGATAAATTTTTATTCGCCAGCTAGGGCATTGCTGCTGAGTTGCAACGGTGCCTGACCAGACCTTATGACGCGTCTGCAGACCGTTGCATCAGGCACACTGCAGCGCCCCCGATATAACGACAATAATGTTCGGAGAAAACAATCATGTCCCTGATTGCAACTGATCTGGCCAGCGCCAGCCTGGAAGCCTTCAATGAGCCGGGTGAAGTAAAACGCGGTCTGCCACCGGAAGCCTATACCGGTGAAGCCTTTTGGGCGGAAGAAAAAGCCCGCCTGTTTCCAAATAACTGGGTATTAGTGGGCTTTGCCCATGAAATGGCCAATGCCGGCGATGCGATGCCGGTGAATGTGGGCGACAGCCCGGTGCTGCTGGTCCGTAACCGCGATAATCAGATTAATGCATTCCACAATGTGTGCCGTCACCGCTGCCTGAAACTGGTCGATGAGCCAATGAACGTCGGCCGGATGCTGAAGTGCCCGTATCACGCCTGGGCTTACGGTCTGGACGGTGAACTGCGTACCACGCCTTATTTCGGCGGTGATGACCCTAAGTCTGTACCGGACGGTTTTGATGCCAAAGAACACGGCCTGACGCCGGTGCGCTGTGAAGTCTGGTATGACTGGATTTTTGTCAACATCAGCGGTGATGCCCAGCCATTCGAAGATTTTATCGCACCGGTGAAAAACCGCCTGCAGGGCATGGATTTTGATCAGGCCAAACTGGTTGGCGTGATCGATCTGGGGGTGGTGGACACCAACTGGAAGTTCCTGATGGAGAACTTCATTGAGCCGTACCACGTGCAGTTTGTGCACGCCTCTACGACCGATCAGCCACTGGTTGACCACTACATCGTGGATGACGGTCACTGCCAGGGCAGCGCGGTTGATCTGGATGACAGTGAAGAGGGCGGCGATGGCAGTGGCAATACACTGGCGGTCAGCTCCCGTTATCTGACCCTGTTCCCTAACTTCGTATTCGGCCGGTATTTCCCGGATCAGATGGGGGTTCATCTGAATGTGCCGCTGGGGCCGGATAAAACCCTGCAGCGCCGGGCGATTTATATGACCGACGGCACCGAACTGGATGCCGAAGCGGCGGAAAAACTCAAGCAGCTGTGGGTGGATGTACACATTGAAGACCATGAAATGTGCATTCGTTTACAGGAAGGCCGTAAGTCTCAGGTCGCCCGGACCGGCGGTGTGCTGTCACCGCACTGGGAGCGCAGTGTGCGTAACTTCCAGGAGCAGGTTGTCAGCGCGTTAAGCGAATAATTATTACCGGGCCGGAGGCCATTATCTCCGGCCATTTTATCTGCACAGGCAGGATGATTGCCTGTGGTTTTTGAGTGGGGTGAATGATGTCTCAAGCTAATAAATTCCGTTTAGATCACACCATGATCCGGGTGCGTGATCTGGAAAAGTCTCTCGATTTCTATTGCCGGATTCTCGGCATGGAAGTGCTGCGTAATACCGAATATCCGGCCGGCCGTTTTACCAATGTTTTTGTTGGCTTCGGTCCGGAAAACGTAACGACCACACTGGAACTGACCTACAACTGGGATCAGGAAACCGATTACGACAAAGGCAATGCCTACGGCCACCTGGCGTTCAACGCCGACAACGTGGTGGAGGCCATGGCGTATCTGGAATCTGAAGGGGTAACCATTCGCAGCCCGGCCAAGCCAATGAACCATGGCACCCGCATGCTGGGCTTCGTTGAAGATCCGAACGGTTATGTCATCGAACTGAACGAGCCGGTGAACCGCTGAGTTCAGATGCCTGAACAGAGTTAAGTACTACAACTGAATCCAACCAATAAATCCAAAAAAGGATAACTGTTATGCCTACACCAACGTTATTTAAGTTTTCAGATATTGAGAACCGTCTGGTCGAACTGGAACCGGGTGGCACCTATATCAAACCCTGGGTGAACACTAAGGTCAGCGAGAGCATGGCCGGTGGCGTGAACTTCCTGAACAACGTGTCTGTGCCATGGAATCTGGAAGTTGATGAAATCATCTTCGTTAAGGAAGGTAACTTCCGCCTGATCGCCGATGGCGAACCGTACCAGTGTGCGCCGGGTGACGTGCTGTACATGCCTAAAGGCATGGACGTTAAGTACGAGTGTGATGAGAAATGCGTGATCTTCTACGCCGTGTATCCGGTGGACTGGAAGCAGCAGCTGGGTATCACCGAAGTACCGGGCATCGACCCTGAAGATATGTAAGCACCTGCCGGTCAGGCGGTGGGTGGATACCACCCCGGCCTGAACGGTCACGGGGAGCACCGGCTGTGCTCCCCGTCCATAACCCCAATACCAAGAATATATGTCAGCTGGTGGCACACATGCTACGGATACCGGCTGCCCGGAGGTGAAGAATGTCTTCTCAGCCAATCACAACCCGTATCACGGCGGCAGAGGATGTCGCCGGTCAGATCCGCGCCTATACCCTTGAAGCCACTGATGGCAGTGAACTGCCGGACTTTTCTGCCGGTGCCCACATTGATGTTTTACTGGGCAATGACCTGATCCGTCAGTATTCCCTGTGCAGTGATCCTGCGGAGCGTCATCATTACCGGATTGCTGTGTTACATGAGCCGGATGGCCGCGGCGGGTCTGATTATATGCACCGGCAACTGAAAGCCGGGGATGAACTGAAAATACACGGGCCGCGTAACCATTTTGAGCTGGACATGAGCGGTGACAATTACCTGCTGCTGGCCGGCGGTATCGGCATTACCCCCATTATGCTGATGGCCCTGCAGCTGCAGGCAGCCGGCAAACCTTTCACTCTGCATTACCTGTGCAGAACCCCTGAACAGGCAGCGTTTCGTCACTGGCTGGAAGAGACCTTTGGCAGTGCTGTGGAATTTCATTACAGCTACGGCGATGCCGCGAAACGGCTGGATTTACGCGCGTTGTTTAGCCTGCAGAACCAGCCGACCCGGGTGTATACCTGCGGTTCAGAAGGGCTGTTGCAGGCCATTCTGGATGCCGCGGAATCTTTGCCGGATATTGAGGTGAATTTTGAGCGTTTCAGTGCTGCGCCGGTGGCGGACGATGCGGTCAGCGAGGCATTTGAAATTGAGATTGCCAGCAGCGGTGAGACCCTGCAGGTCGGTGAAGCCCAGACGATTCTTGAAGTGTTGCAGGACGCAGGCCATGAGATCGAGACCATGTGTAAGGAAGGTCTGTGCGGCAGTTGCGAAGTGGATTTGCTGGAAGGCGAAGCGGACCACCGTGACAGCGTGCTGAACGATGCGGAAAAAGCCGAGCAAAACGTGCTGATGGTGTGCTGCTCCCGGGCACGGACACCCCGCCTGAAATTAGATCTGTAACACCATAATAAAAATGACATGACGGACCCTGACTATGCTGAATGCCGAAATTGTGCAGTTACCCTGCCTGCAGGATAACTATTGCTGCCTGATACATGATGCGGAAAATAACATCACCGCAGTCATCGACACTCCGGATGCCCGGGTAATCGAAGCTGAACTGGAAGCGCGTGGCTGGCAGCTGGACTACATTCTGACCACCCATCATCACTGGGATCATATCGATGGCCACGTTGCCCTTAAACAGCGCTATAACTGTGAGGTTATCGGCCCGGTTCTGAATCAGGACGTGATTCCCGGTATTGACCGGGCAGCTGATGACGGTGATGTGTTGCAGCTGGGCCGGATCAGCGTGCAGGTGATTGCCACGCCGGGGCACACGCTGGGGCATGTCTGTTACTGGTCGCCGGAACTGCAGGCGGTGTTTGTTGGCGATACCCTGTTCTCGATGGGCTGTGGCCGCCTGTTTGAAGGCGCTCCTGAACAAATGTGGCAAAGCATGCTGGCGCTGCGCAATCTGCCGGATGAAACCGCGGTTTACTGCGGCCATGAATACACCCTGAGTAATGCCCGGTTTGCCATGGCGTTGGAACCGGATAATCAGCAGTTGCAGCAGCGCTGTCAGACGGTCGAACAGCTGCGGGAACAGAGGCTGCCAACCCTGCCCACCAGTGTTTTACAGGAACGTCAGACCAACCCGTTTATGCGGGCGGATGTTCCCGGTTTGCAGGCACAGTTAGGTCTGTCTGGCAGACCGCCTGCCGAAGTATTTGCTGAGATCCGCCAGCGTAAAGACCAGGCCTGAACGGGGATGTTGCTATGTTGCGTCCCGAACCGGATGGCCGTTACCGGCTGACTTTTCTGCTCTTACCCGGCTATTCCATGGCGTCGCTGCAGGCGGCGATTGATCCGTTACGGCTGGCTAACCGGGTGCTGGGCCGCGAGTGTTATCAGTGGCATTTGCTGGGTAACTCAGCGGCTCCTGTTCCTGCCAGTAACGGTTTGATTCTGCCCAGTGCAGACTATCAGTACGAAGTACCGGCCAATCTTTTCGTGATTGCCGGCCAGCAGCTGTGGCGGGAAAATTATCCATTACTGTGCTGGTGGTTACAGACGCTGTACCGGCAGCAGACTGTATTTGCCGGCATTGGCGGTGGCAGTCATTTACTGGCGCAGGCCCGCTTACTCAACCGCGGCATGGTGAGTATGCAGGGGCCGGCGGCACAGCAATTCTCACGGCTGTACCCGCATATACAGATTTCCGATAAACCTTACATTCTGGCAGACGGAACGACTGACTGTATCAGCAGCGCCGGAGGGATAGCTCCGGGGCAACTGATGCTGAGCTTTGTGGATCAGCAATTTAACAGCACGGTTGCTGCTGCGGTGGCTGAAGCGATGATGTTGCCGGGGAAGTGGGCGCTGAATGGTGATGACGGGCTGAGCAGTGTGGCGGATTTGCGCTTACACCGGGCGGTGAACATGATGCAGGCTCACCTCGAACAGCCTCTGAGCAGCAGCGAGCTGGCAGACCGGGTGCATGTGTCGGTCCGCCATCTGGAGCGTCTGTTCAAATCGCATTTCGAAATGACCCCCAGTGCCTACTACATGAAAATGCGCTTACAGGCCGCCCGCCGGCTGTTATATCAGTCCGGCGGCGATATCGCTGTGATTGCCAGCCGTTGCGGTTTTAAATCCGGCGCGCATTTTTCCCGTACTTACAGCCGTCATTACGGTATTGGCCCCAGCCGGGACCGGCAGCGGCAACAGCAGGGCGTTTAAACCGTCTGACCTGCAGCCTTACGCCCGGTCATCAGGATCATCAGGGCGGCAATGAAGATCACAACCGCACCGATAATTTCCCGGCTGCTGGCCTGTTCATTGAGCAACAGCCATGCCAGCAGCATGGTGGTGCCGATCTCGGTCATCGCCAGTACGGAAGTGTCTGTCGAACGGGCAATCAGGCGGATGCCTTTCAGGAACAGGGTCAGTGATAGCAGGGTGCTGATGAAGACCAGCCCGAGCACCGCCCCGTAGCCCTGCATACTGTCCGGGAAAACCGCCTGACCGGCCATGGAGGGAATCGCAAAGCAGACGAACGCGCCGCTGCTGACCCAAGTGATACTGCTCAGCGTATCCTGATGGGCCAGAAAGTGGTTGTTGAGCATGATGTAGATGCCATAGATGGCTCCGGCAAATAAGCCTAATAAAATGCCGGTCACAGGCAGGTCACCGTTGAGGTCCACGCTGATATAAACGCCGCCAATGGCCAGCAGTACCGCAGCCAGTTTCAGCAACGACATAGTTTCCAGCCGCAGGATCACCGAGAACACAAAGATATACAGCGGGAACATATAGAACAGCAGAGTCGCCAGGCCAATCGACAGCCGTTCCAGCGACATGAAATAACACATGGCACCGACGCCGACCAGCATGCCGACCGCGAGTATTTTTACGACATTCGTCCGGGTCAGTTCAGCTGCCGGGCGACGCTTGCGCTGCCGGAATACATAGAGGTGCAACAGACAGGCAGCCAGCAGGAAACGCAGTAGCATCAGGGCGATGGCATTGGCGCCGTCCTCATAGGCAACCTTGGCGAAGATCGGCTGGAAGGCGTAACACAGGCCGGCAGCCAGTATCAGTAAAGCACCTTTTAAGTAGCTCTGGTTCATGATCGTCCCTGCTCCTGAATGGCGGTTGGAGGGTCTGAAAAACTGTCACGGTAGTGGCTGTTGTGTATTCAGCCAAATGCAAATACCTCATCTCCCATGAGTTGAGATAATGGCCTGTGTGAACAGTGTCTTCTGAAGTTATACCGGGTCTTGCCTGATGGGATGAACATCCCATGAGAAACTGCATTCTAGCTGCTTTTATGAGGATGTCAGATGGAAAATACGGATGGCTGTTATTGGTTTTTCCGATGTCTGGAGCAGCCGGAAAAACCGCTGTTAATATCCGGTTTTTTTACACGTCACACAGCCGTTCACGGATATTCTCAGCGAAGCATTTTACGGCGGTATCCGGTTCTGATTTTCCGTGCCGCAGTTCGATTACAATGGCGTCCAGCCGGGGCAGGGCGTATTCATCCTGACTGATGATTCGCCAGTTTGGCTGAATCAGTGCCGGCGCGGTGGCGGCAATGGCCAGGCCGCTGTCCACGGCAATTTTAACCCCGGTGACACCGGTGCATTCGAAGGCGATGTAATAGTCCTGCCGGCTGCTGCTCAGGGCATCCAGAATGTTTTTGCGAAAGCCGCAGCCGTGGGGGTAGAGTGCCAGAGGCAGCGGGCCCTGTGGAATGGTGAAGTGCTTGTCGGCCACCCAAACCAGCGGGTCGCGCCGCAGCATCTTGCCCCCGGCATCGGTTTCCCGCTGGGTGACCAGGGCAAGATCCAGATCGCCATTTTCAAGACCTTTAAACAGGTTATGGCTGATATCGTTACGGATCTCCAGACGGATCCCCGGATAACGGCTGGCAAAGGCCTGTACCGCTTCTTTGAGGATCAGGCTGGCATAATCATCAGGAATGCCGAACCGGACCGTGCCGCGGACCTCTTCAGGATTCAGGGCGTTGATGGCTTCATCGCTGAGGCTGAGCAGCCGCCGGGCGTACTGCAGTAAAACTTCCCCGTCATTAGTCAGCACGGCTTTGTGATAGCCCCGTTCAATAAGCTTACAGCCGGTGAGCTCTTCAAGTTTTTTCAGCTGAATACTGATCGCCGCCTGGGTTTTGTTTACCCGCTGGGAGGCCTGGGTCAGGCTGTGGCATTCCGCAATGGCTTTAAATGTAATGAGCAGGTTCAGGTCGAGGTGGCGCATAGGCTGTTTGCAGGTCGTCGGTTGAGTTTAATTTTATAAATTATATTTAAGTAATACTTATTTCAATTTAAATATATTTATGCAGATTCGGGCCTTATAGTGATTTGTAACTGAATTAACGGATCTGAAGCGCTGTAGTGAAGGTTTCAGGCCGGATAATGAGATGACAACTATGCAAACACGATATGACTATATTGTTGCCGGCGCCGGGTCTGCCGGCTGTGTGGTGGCAAGGCGGCTGGCGGATGCCGGTCATGAGGTCTTGCTGCTGGAAGTGGGCAGCGCGGATAAATCCTGGATTCTGCAAATGCCTGCCGGCCTGCGGTCAGCGTTCAAACCTACTTCCAAATATAACTGGTGGTTTCATACCGAGCCGCAAAAGCATCTGAATAACCGGGAAATTCAGCAACCCCGTGGCCGGGTGTTGGGAGGCTCTTCGTCGATCAACGGTATGACCTGGCTGCGGGGGCATCCGCTGGATTATGACCGCTGGCAGCAGGAAGGAGCCGAGGGCTGGGACTGGGAAAGTTGTCTGCCGTATTTTAAAAAAATAGAAAACAGCACGGTGGACAGTATTTACCGCGGTACCGCCGGTCCGGTCGGGGTACAGCGTCAGGAACAGCTCAGCCCGCTGAATGCAGCGTTTCTGGAGGCTGGTCAGGAAGCCGGCTGGCCACTGACGGAGGACGTAAATGGCTATCAGCAGGAAGGGGTCTCCCGCTTTGAAATGAGTGTGAAGAAAGGGGTGCGCAACAGCACTGCCTTTGCGTATCTGCATAATATGCCAGCTCGGGATAACCTCACAGTCTGGACCGGTTGCCAGATACTGAAGGTAAACCTTCAGGGAACCGCTGTGACCGGCTGTCAGGTGAAGTATCAGCAACAGGTACTGGATGTTTCAGCGGATCAGGAAACCCTGTTATGTGCGGGAGTATTCGGTTCGCCACAGTTACTGATGCTGTCGGGAATAGGCCCTGCCGCACATCTGGCCGAACATGATATTGACTGTAAGGTAAACCTGCCGGGCGTGGGGGAAAACCTGCAGGATCACCTCGAGTGCCATATCCAGATTGAAACCAAGCAGCCGGTTTCTCTTAACCGGGAGCTGCAGCCGCACCGGATGTTATGGGCGGGTATGCAATGGTTTGGCGCAAAAACAGGGGTTGCTGCGGTGAATCAGTGCCATGTTGGCGCGTTTCTGAATAGTTCAGCGGAGACGGTCCATCCGGATATACAGTTTCATTTCTTCCCGGTGTTTTTCGATAAAGACTGGATTCCGGTGCCGACCACCTATGGCTACCGGATCGGTGTCGGACCGATGCGGCCAACCAGCCGGGGCAATGTCCGTCTACGCAGTAATAAAGTCACTGATCCGTTACGTATCGACCCGAATTATATGGCCACCGATGAAGACTGGCGGGTCATGCGTGAAGCTATGAATCTGGGGCTGGAAGCTGCCCGGCAACCGGCGTTTAAGCCTTATCATTACCGCGAGGATACCCCGGGGATTCATATCCGCGAGGGGAAGGCGATGGATGACTTTATCCGGGAGGATGCCGCCAGTGCTTATCATCCGTGCGGTACCTGCAAAATCGGCACGGAGGAGGATGTCATGGCGGTGGTCGACAGCCAGCTGCGGGTACGCGGTGTGCAGAATCTGCGGGTAATTGATGCCTCGGTCATGCCTTCGCTGCCCAGCGCCAATATCAACGCTGCCACTATTATGCTGGCAGAAAAAGCCAGCGATCTGTTGCTGCATAAACCGACGGTAACAGAGCGGGCGCCGGCGTATTTCAGCCGTCCGCCGGAGGGCGGGCAATTATCAGATCAAACTGCAGTGAACGGAGTAACACCGAATGTCTGAGAAAATGATTGAAGTCCATAACACCGGCGCAGAAGAACAGGCTGCCTGTCAGAGCTGGGAGCTTTGGGAAAGCGGTGAGATCCGTGAGTTTGCCTATGATTACGATCAGGATGTGCAATTCATTGTGCAACAGGGTGAAGCGGTGATTCACACGCAGTTTGGTGACCGGGTTGCGATTGCACCGGGCCACCGGGTGGTGATCCGTGCCGGAGTATCCGGCCGCTGGGACATAACTGCGCCGGTGGTGAACCGGTATGAATATCTTTAAACCGTCATAACGGGCTTATCCGGTAGGAGCAGCGCCGGGCGCCGTCGAGAATATAATCCTCCCGGTTAACCGTCGCCTGTGCTGCGAACAGTGACTGAAACAGTTGCAGTTCTGAACGGCAAAAATTCTGGCAGCGTTGGGCTGCCGCGCAAATCGGGCAGTGGTTTTCAATGAACCAGTAGCCTTCTTCATCTTCCTGCCACTGTGCCATGTAGCCTTCAAGGCTGCGCAGTTCGGCCAGCTTTTCCAGTTTTTCTGTCAGGGTGGGGCAGTTTGTCAGTGCTGCATGGTACTGGCTGTCCAGTTGCTGCTCCCGCTGGCTGATCAGCTGTTCCAGCCCGGCATCCCCGAATACTGTCTGAATTGAATCGAGCATGGTGATCATCAACTCACCGTGGCTGTCCGGAAACTGCTGCCAGGCCTGAGGGGTGAGTTGCCAGTACCGGGAAGGGCGTCCCCGGCCGGCGGAAATATCTTCCCAGCTCACCAGTTGGCGTTCTTCCAGTGTCAGTAGATGCTGGCGGGCACCCATGGAGGTGATGTCCAGAAGTTTACCGAGTGCCGCGGCGGTTTGCGGGCCTTTGGTTTTGAGGAGATAGAGAATACGGTCGCTGCTGTCATTCATAAAATCAATTATGCGGGATTAATTTATTTAATCAACTAAAAGCTTTACTTAATAAGTATCTGTTATCAGAATAAATAAAGTATTTTGTTTATTTAATAGCTGGATCAGAAATTAAGGAGCGGCTTATGCGTTATTCCCCTTCACTGCAATGGGCAATCTGCCTGACGGTACTGTTGTCCGTGGCCGGTTTCAGTATGCCAGCGCCGGTACTGACGCCGCTGTTTCTGGATACCGAAAAAGAATTATTTACCGCGCTGCACGGGCTGGATCAGGTTGCCCGGGTCTGGTGGCTGGGGGCTGTGATCTTGCTGTACCCCATCGGGCAGCTATTTGGTGCGCCGTTATTTGGCCGTTATTCCGATAAGATCGGCCGCAAGCAGGTATTGCAGTTTACCTTGCTGGGGGTCGCTACCGGGTATCTGGGCATGGTGGTGGCGATTCATACCGGCAGTTTATGGTTACTGGTGATCAGCCGTCTGGGGGCGGGGTTCTTTAACAGCAATGTGGCCATTGCTCAGGCCATCGCCGCGGATATAAGCACGCCTGAAAGTAAACCCCGGCTGTTCGCGCGGATTAATATGGCCCTGAATCTGGGCTGGATTATCGGCCCCCTGAGTGGCGGTTATGCGGCTTATGCCTGGAATGATTACAGCCTGCCATTCATGTTTGGAATGTCGCTTGCGCTGGTGAATATGCTGATGATCACGCTCTGGCTGCCGGGCACTAAGCCCAATGCGGAGCAGCGACAGCAGGCGCAGGCCAGACATCAGCAGAGTTCCCGCTGGGCGCTGTTAAAGGATGCGAAGCTGGCCCCGCTGTTTGCGCTGACGCTGTTCAGTTACCTGGCAATCAGCATGTATTTTTCATACTTCAACGTATACACCGTGGATGTCTTTGATTTTGGCCCCCGGGAGATTGCCTGGAGTGCCGTATGCATCAGCATTCCGATGATGTTTGGCAGCTGGGCAGGCGCCCGGTTAAAGGCCCGGATGACAACTTCGAATCTGGGGATGGCGGGCCATGCGCTGATGGCGGCGGGGATGCTCAGCTTGCCCCTGATGAGTACGCTGGAAGGCTTCGCACTGACCTTATTGTTCACCGGTGTCGGTATGACCATCAGCGAGCTGGCAACTTCACTGGTGGTGTCCAATGAAGCCAGTGAGGCGCAACAGGGAGAGGCTATGGGCATGTACCGTTCTGTCTCTATGGGCAGTGAGCTGGCGGCAGTGGCGCTGGGCTCAGCCCTGATTATGGCCGGCGTGCACTGGGTGTTTCTGGCGGCCGGTACCTTTGCGGCGATTGCCGGCTATGGCTTCCGGATACGTAAGCAGGCAGTTGCCCGGGCTAAACTGTCTGTAGCGTGAGAGGCTGCTTTTCACAAAAAGTTCTGTCAAGGTTGGCCGTATCCGCTGTAAGGTGGATACGGTCTTTTTTATCAGTCAGATGCAGAGGCAGAGCGATGATGGCGAAGATGATGAAAGCTGTGGTCACCACAGGTAATGGTGGTTATGAGCGACTGGAATATAAAGATGTGCCGGTGCCTGAATTAAACGCGGGCGAAGTACTGCTGAAGGTCTTGGCAGCCGGGATCAATAATACTGAAATCAATACCCGCCTGGGCTGGTATTCATCATCGGTGACTGAATCGACCAGTGCGGCCTCTGATGACGGTTTAACCCCCGAAAGCAGTGACGGTGGCTGGAATAAAGAAACCCCGTTTCCGTTTATTCAGGGGACTGACTGCTGTGGAGAAGTGGTTGGGCTGGCGGCCGGTGTGGATAAGGGGTTGCTGGGTAAGCGGGTACTGGTGCGGGCCTGTATGCGGGAACATGGTTATGACAACCTGGATAATATCTGGATGGGATCAGACTTTGACGGAGCATTTGCCGAGTATGTAAAAGTGCCCGCCACAGAAGTATTTTCTGTTGACTGTGACTGGAGCGATGCCCAGCTGGGTACCATTCCCTGTGCCTATGGTACGTCAGAAAACATGCTGCACCGGGCGGACGTGAAAGCAGGAGACGTGGTGCTGGTAACTGGCGCATCCGGGGGTGTAGGCTCCGCCACTGTGCAGCTGGCCAAACGCCGGGGGGCAACCGTAATTGCCGTTGCCGGTGCAGATAAACACCCGCAGATGCAGCCGTTAGGGGCTGATCAGTTATTGGCCCGGGATGCAGATTTACTGGCGTTGCTGGGTGAACAGTCGGTGGATGTGATTGTTGATAACGTCGCCGGTGCGGGGTTCCCGACTATGCTGAAGTTACTGAAGCGGGGAGGACGGCTGGTGTCTTCAGGCGCGATTGCCGGGCCGGTGGTGGATCTGGATATGCGGGATATGTATCTGAAAGACGTACGACTGATCGGCACGACTGCCTGGGATGAGCCGGTGTTTCCTAACCTGATTGCTTATATTGAAAACGGTGACATTCAGCCTTTGCTGGCGGCCGCTTTTCCGTTGGCGGAGATTGTTGCGGCCCAGCAATTATTTCTGACCAAACAGCATGTGGGTAAGTTTGTGCTGTTACCGGCGCATGAGGGGTAAGCCTCTGTGAGCCGGACAGAATGTGACGGAACGAACGGGTATTAAGAACGAACAGAGAGGGAGCAGATGCTTAAACGTTGGATTGCAGGTGTACTCAGTTGTGGATTGTTGCTGGGGATATACAGCGTTGTCTGGGCAACGCCTCTGACTGAAGAAGGGCCAGCGTATATTCTCTACTGGGCAAATGATGGCAGGATCGAAGAAGCTGACAGCTATTTACCCCGTCAGATTGACCGGCCCCGGGCAGAAAAAATCTGGCAGATATTCACTGCGATCGTACCGGGAAAGCAATTAGCCTGGGTGCAGGAATATTATGTCAGCGGTCCGGAGAACGAAGGTGGGGCCTCAGTGATTGCCATTGATGATGAGCTGCGGGAATGGCAGTTGTCTATAGACGAGAAGTCGGTCGATCTACAGAGCCGGCTGGATATGGAAAATCTTGTTTTTGTACTGGTGCATGAGCTGGGCCATATTATTACCCTCAATCATGAGCAGATAGAGGTTGATTATACTGACTGTGATAACCGGATTGAGCTGGAGGAAGGGTGTGCCCGGGAAGGTTCGTACATCAATCAGTTTGTCCGGCAGTTCTGGACTGCGCAGATGGTCAGTGAAGCTGAGGAGGAGTCCGCGGAAGTGCTGCACAGCCGTTACCGCGACCATTTCCTGGCTGAATACGCTGCGACCAATCCAGCTGAAGACATCGCTGAGAGTTTTAGTATATTCGTTGAGGAAGAGCAGCCGGAAGACTGTCAGGTGAGCATTGCGGAGCAGAAAATTTGCTTTTTCTACGGGTTCCCGGAACTGGTAATACTGCGTTCGCAGATCCGCGCCGGTGTAGCTGATTTATAACTGACAGGTACGCGGCCGGAGGTGAGCTCCGGCCGGCCATCCACAGGGGTTATTCAGTTCTGTCCTGTGAGACTTTTTCACTCAGCAGGCAGAGCATTTCCCACATCAGGGTTGCGCCTACCAGTGCAGTTGCACCGCTCGGATCAAAGGGCGGTGATACTTCCACCAGATCCGCACCGATCAGGTTAAGCCCCCGCAGGCCCCGTACCATTTGCTGGGCCTCAACAGTGGTCAGGCCACCGATTTCCGGGGTACCGGTACCCGGCGCGAAGACCGGATCAAGGCAGTCAACATCGAAGCTGATATAGGTGGCCTGATCGCCCACAACCTCTCTGGCGACTTTAAGTGCGCCGGCAACTCCCAGTTCGGTGAACTCTTCCATACGCATCACACGGATGCCCTGTTCCAGCCCCCAGTCATCATCGGTTTCACTGTACAGGCCACCGCGGATGCCGATCTGCACGATGCGTTTCGGGTCCAGCAGACCTTCTTCAATTGCCCGGCGGAACGGTGTGCCGTGGGTGTATTTACAGTCACCGAAATAGCGGTCCCAGGTATCGGTATGGGCATCAAAATGCACCATGCCCAGCGGCCCGTGCTTTTTCGCCAGCGCCCGTAATACCGGCAGGCTGACAAGATGATCCCCGCCGGCACCCAGCGGCATAATGTTATGTTCGACCATTTCGGCCACGAAGTTTTCGATCATATCCAGCGTGGGTTCAATCGCCAGCGGATTTACCGGCGCATCGCCAAAGTCGGCACAGCGGGCCAGCTTAAACGGGCTGATATTCAGTACCGGGTGAACTTTACGCATCAGGGCCGAGGCGTCGCGGATCTGGCGTGGCCCGTGGCGGGCGCCGGCGCGATTGGTGGTACCGCCATCCCAGGGGATGCCGTACAGGCCGATTTCGGCATCGGGTGCTTCGGCAATGCTGTAGTGGGGCAGGCGCATGAAGGTGGCAATGCCTGCATAACGGGGTACTGACTCGGATGCCAGTGGGCTGAAACGATTGTCCTGGGTAACTGACATATGAGTTCCTCACCTCAATGATCAAAAATTCACTGTAAGACGGGGACAGGTGTCGTTAAATGGCAATTATGACGGGTAAAGTTTCCGGTTTTGGAAACTAATCCGCCTTTTCAAATGCTCCCAGTAACGCAGCCCTTAACAGGTTTGGCCGGGCGTCACGGCGGACGATGATTTTAAACGGCACCTGATAACTGAGAGTTTCTGGCAACAGAGGACGCATCAGGCCTTTTTCCACCCACAGGGCAGCGTAGTGATCCGGCAGAAAGCCCACGTACTGACCACTGAGAATCAGGGTGGCGATGCCCTCAACCTGATAGGAGGTGGCGGCGGCTTTTAGCTGGGGAAACTGTTCTTTGAGGAGGAATGAGTGGGTATAGCCGGGGGCGATAAAATCATGCTGGCTGATCCGGGACATGTCGATGTCTGCTTCCGGCAGTTCAAACAGCGGATGACGGTTGCCGCAATAAAACAGTGACGTTTCCGCATGCAGGTTATGGTATTCGAGCCCGGGCAGGATGTGATGCTGGGGGATAATCCCCATATTGGCCCGGCCCTCAATGACCGCCCGTTCCACTTCATTCGGGGAGGCAACCTGCAGATTAATTTTAACTTCGGGCTCCTGCTGGTGGAATTTACCCAGTACTTCCGTTACTGCGGAATTGGCGTCCGTGAGCATGTTGTCGGTGAGGCCCAGAGTGAGCTCGCCGACTAAACGGCTGTGGACGGCATTCACATTGGCGCGGAATTTTTCCAGATCGACTAACAGTTCCTGCGTGGCCTTATACACCAGCCGGCCATGTTCGGTGAGCTGAAAGCCAGAACGTCCCCGTAAACACAGATGCATATCCAGCCGGGTTTCCAGATCAGACATTTGCCGGCTGATCGCTGAGCGGCCAATATTCAGTTCCACTTCGGCTGCAGAAAATCCGCCACATTCCACCACGGTTTTGAATACCCGTAACAGTTTCAGGTCGATATCGGCAATCTGTCCGGAGAGGCTGGTACGTTTCATGGCGGTCATAACTTAGCGGCTGAGGTTGGTCTTAGAGTAACCGAAAAAAGCCCTGCCGGCATGAGCCGGAAGGGCAATTTTACTTATGAAGCGAAGTTATAAAACCTAAGGATTAAACTTCGTCGCGGCCCAGCAGGCGCAGAACGCGGTTCAGTTTGTCCTTACCGCCAATGCTTTCATAGTGCTTAGGCCATACAGCTGTGGTGGCTTTTTCAATCCACTCTTTTTCACCGTTGGCAGGATCATTAATGATCATGCCTTTTTCGATCAGCTGCTGTTTGATACGGGCTTCGTTGGCGGTCAGGAATTCAGCGCTGTCTTTAGTCGCTGCTTTGCCGGCTTCAACGATGGCCTGCTGTACTTCAGGCGTTTGCTCCTGATAGACGCTTTCGCTCATGATCAGTGGCTCAATGGAGAAGATGTAGCGGATATTCGTTACGTACTTCTGCACGGTATCAAACTTCATAGCATCTACCGTGACATAAGGGTTGTCCTGACCGTCTACAACGCCTTGCTGAAGCGCTGTAAATGTTTCAGACCATGCCATAGGTGTCGGGTTACCGCCCCATGCCTTGTAGGTATCAATCATGATTTCGTTTTTCGGTACCCGCACGATCACTTGTTGCAGGTCTTCCAGTGTCTCGATTGGCTGCTTGGAGTTGGTCAGTACCCGAAAACCGGTATAGGCCCAGCCAACGATACGTACACCGGCATCTTTAACTGTGTTTTCCACCAGTTCTGCACCCACCTCACCCTGGGTTAGCAGCTGGGCTTCATCCAGGCTCTGGATGACATATGGCAGGGTGAAAATGCCCACGGTCGGGGAGAAGGGGGTGACGTTGTTAATGGCCAGAATTGAGAAGTCCAGGGTACCCAGACCCGCTTCAACAACAGTGTCCTGTTCGCTGCCTAACTGGCTGTTCATGAACAGTGTCCCGGTGAATTCACCGTTGGTTTTGGCTTCCAGCTGTTCCACAAATTTCAGACCAAATGCATGCTGTGAGCTGCCTTCGGAATCGCCACCGGCGATTTTCCAGTCAGTGGCTGCAAAGCTGCCGGTACTGCTACCAATGACCAGCGCGGCGGTCAGAGATACGGCTGTGGATATATTATTTTTATATTTCATACAAACCTCAGATAGTGGTGTTGGGCTCCGGAGACCTGCAGCGGTCTGGCCGCTATTTTCGGCAAGTCTGTGCTTCATCCTGCGGTAAAGATCCTTGTAGATAAATGCAAACATTCAGGTGTTTAGTTGCTGAAAGCGGAAACAGTGTGTGTTGTTTATATGCCTTATAAGAGCGTCGCCTTTTCCGTTGCTACCGTTACGGTCATGCTGTTGAAAGAACGGCTATTTCTCATTAGTGGGTCTGATATATAAAAAATAGTGGATCTTTTTAACGCCCAATATTGCTCTATTCTACCTCCATCAATCGGGTGCATGACAGCATAAATCTGACAGGAGGTAGCTGATGAACATCACGCAGGAAATTAAATTACAGCCGTTACCTGCAACGCAGAAGCCGATGAATGTATGGCGCCGGCTGTTACGTTTGTCGGACCGGTTTCTGCACAGTTATATGGCATATAAAGCTGCCGAGTTGCAGCGGATGTATGATTTGCCTGTTACAGAGAATGGCCGTAACCGGCAGCTCTGAGAACCTGTTCGCGTGTGTAGCGACTTTCCGGTGTGCCCTTCTGCAATTGAAGGCCACCGGTTTTTTTTTGTCTGTCTTTTTACTGCTTTACCTGACTACAGCTTCATAGTTTAGGCTCGCCGTTTTACACTGAGCTGAAAGGAAAAGATGATATGCCAGACACTATGTTGCAAGACGCCGACTTTATGACACAGTTTGAAGACTGCAGTTTATCACCGGCTCATTTTGATCACCGCGGCCATATCCGTATTGCCTGGCTGTATGTGGATAAATATGGTCCGGCGGTGGCGCTGGAAAAACTGGTTGCAGGCATCCGCCGTTATGCCGGCAGTCTGGGGGCGGATGATAAGTTTCACTACACCATTACCGCTGCGCTGTTGCAGATACTGGAACAGCGTCAGCGCGAATGTCAGGCGGCTGACTGGCAGACTTTTATTCACAGGAATACCGATTTACTGACCGATGCTCAGCAGTTGTTGCTGCGTCACTATCGTCAGGAAGTGTTGTTTTCAGAAGCCGCAAAAGCGGGCTGGGTTGAGCCGGACCTGCAGCCGTTTGCCGGCGTTTAACTGAAGCGGCTGCGGGACGTGCAGCCGAAAAGGAGGGGGTTATGTATACCGTTGGTGAACTGAGCCGCCGGTTTGGCTTATCCCGCAGCAGCTTGCTGTACTACGATAAAATCGGCCTGTTAAAACCTGGTGGCCGCAGTGCGGCGAATTATCGCCTGTATAACGGGCAGGATCTGCAGCGGCTGGAAGATATCTGCCGTTACCGGCAGGCCGGTCTGACACTGGAAGCCATTGCCCGGTTGCTGGAAAGTGAACCCCAGTCGGCGGGTAATATCCTGCAGCAGCGATTACAGCATCTTAATCAGGAAATTGCCGGGTTACGGGAACAGCAGCAAATACTGCTGACCTTGCTGGGCGATCCGGCGATGCAGGCACAGACCCGGGCGCTGGATAAAGATGCCTGGGTGGCGGTGCTGGAAGCCAGCGGAATGGATGAACAGGCGCAGCATAACTGGCATATCCAGTTTGAACAACAGATGCCGGAAGCCCATCAGGACTTTCTGGAGTCGCTGGGGATCAGCGCGGATGAAATCCGGCGTATCCGGCTATGGTCAGGAATGGCTGATCAGGAGGGTGGCTGAACAGACGGGAGTTTCGCGGTCAGTACTCTGTGCTAAAACAGAGGCCTGACCGCGATAACCCGGAGTGTTGCGTATGGGGGTTAGCCCATCAGGTGTTGCAGGCTTTCCAGCGTACGCTTGGTCTCTTCAGACAGCGGCATGACCGGCATGCGGCACTCTTCAGTGCACAGGCCTAACAGTGAGGCTGCATACTTAGGACCGGCAGGGCTTGGCTCTGCAAACATGGCATTGTGTAACGGTGCCAGCTTGTCGTGAATGGCCAGTGCTTCTGCAAAGTTACCTTCCTGACAGGCTTTGTGCATCTGTGCACACAGCGTCGGTGCAACGTTAGCCGTCACAGAAATACAGCCGTGACCGCCGGAGGCGTTGTACGCCAGTGCAGTCATATCTTCACCGGACAGGTAAGAAAATTCTTTGCTGATCTGCAGACGTTCCTGGCAGATGCGGGACAGATCACCGGTGGCGTCTTTTACACCCACTACCCGTGGCAGTTCAGCCAGGCGGGCCATGGTTTCCGGCAGCACATCGACAATTGCCCGTGGCGGAATGTTGTAGATCACAATTGGCAGATCAACACTGTCGTGCACCAGTTTGAAGTGCTGGTACAGGCCTTCCTGGTTCGGACGGTTGTAGTAACCGGCAACACACAGCAGGGCATCGGCGCCGGCATCCTGTGCATGACGGGCGTATTCAACCGCTTCCACAGGGTTGTTGGAACCGGCACCTGCGATAACAGGTACACGGCCGGCGGTTTCTTCCACAACGATTTCGATAACACGCTTGTGTTCCTGTTCGTTGAGGGTTGGCGATTCGCCGGTGGTACCGACAGGCACGAGGCCGTTGGTGCCACGTTCGATCTGCCAGTTCACCATTTTACGTAAGGCATCTTCATCCAGCTGGTTGTCGCGTAATGGGGTGATAATGGCGACATAGGATCCGCGGTACATGTTCAACTCCTGGGTTGTTATTGGCCACAGCACACAAGCAAAAAAAAACCGGTGCGCCTGCGACCGGTTTTCGTATGTGATTTTTTGCTGTCTTTCGCTACTTCACACGCACGCCGAATCGCCAGGAATTTTGCCCGGTTTATCGTTGCGTTTATCAAAAGAAGCGAAAGTTGCCAAAATTAAATCCGTGTTTACTATTGGAGCAGGAATTTAGCCGGTCTTAAGGCCGCAGTCAAGTTGTTCAGAGGCTTAGTTTGGGCTTCTGCGACTTTGGTATTTATATCCTCTGAAAAGCTGCTGCAGATCACGGTTTTACAGGCCTTACGGGCTGTTTCTGTATATTGTTCTGTATACAGTTTTGCGTGTTTCAGATAATGATAACGATGGTAAACCGGAGCTGGCTGTCCACTCAGTTGTCAGTATCAGGTGGGGTTTTGCTGCACTGGCCACAGTCGCGGCATTTTATGCCGTCATGTATCGGGAAAATGGGCAGGTCCAGTAACATGATTGAAAGGAAGGTCCAGCGGCGGCCAAACTGATAGTATTCAGTGTTGTGGCTATGGCAAGCCGGGCAGGGAGCTGTATCGCAGCCCTGTTCTTCTACCAGCGCGGCTTCATTTTCTTCTGCGAGAATTTCCAGTGCGGTTTCTGCCTGAGCCTCGGGTACCTGAAGCCGGACGCCTCCCATCGCATTGGAATATAACCATTGCATGTTGATGGTATGTTCATCTGCGATAAAAGGGGTCAGGCCGGCACATTCCAGTTTGGCCCGGGCAATGTGAGCTTCGTAGGGGAAAGAAAAGCGTGCGACGGTAATCATATCTGTTCTGCTCCCTGTTGGATGCCGGGCTTAGCCCGTTAGCGGTCTTCGCTGGGGCTGAGCTGAAACTGGTTACGGTAACTGCGGGTAAAATGCGGGGCTGAGCTGAAGCCGCAGGCGATGCCGATTTCAGCAACACTCAGGTGCGACTCCCGCAATAATTGCTGCGCCCGTTCCAGCCGGATCTGCATGTAGTAACCGGTGGGGGATTTATCCAGATGGCTGCGGAACAGCCGTTCAAGTTGCCGCACTGATAAATGTGCATGTTCCGCCAGTTCACTGGGTGAAAGCGGGTTTTCGATGTTGGCTTCCATCTTGGCCAGAACCTTTAACAGACGCGGGTGATGAATCTTAAGACGGGCTGCCAGGCCGATGCGCTGTTTGGCCGATTTTTGCCGGATACCGCTCTGGATAAACTGTTCGCAAACATTAATTGCCAGGTCATGACCAAATTCTGCCTGAATAATGTGCAGCATCATGTCGATGGCTGCCGTGCCGCCGGCGCAGGTAATCAGGTTTTTATCAATTTCAAACAGTTCGTTGCTGATTTCCACCCCGGGGTTATCTTCCTGAAACGCCGGAACAGCTTCCCAGTGCAGGGTAAAGCGCTGATTTCGCAGTAAGTTCGCGGCGGCAAGCACATAACAGCCGGTATCCATCGCACCAAGCACCGAACCTTTACGGTAGAGTTTTTTCAACCAGGATAAGGTGGTTTCATTGATGTATTTTTCCGGGTTAAAGCTGGCACATACAAACAGGTTTTTCGGGGTTTCGACATCCTGAATAGACTGGGTTTGCTGGATGGCTAACTGGTTACAGGCGTTCACGCTTTCGCCGTCATCCGATAACAGCTGCCAGCGAAAAATCTCCCTGCCCGCAAACCGGTTCGCGACCCGCAGCGGTTCGATGGCAGACAGTAACCCAACCATGGCGTACTCCGGCAAGAGTAAAAAAGAGATTGTAAAAATGCCGTCGTGGTCGGGCTTGAGGATCATAGGCGGATTTTCCGGTTGGTCAAACTGAACTCAGCGGTGACGGTGCCTGCAGCTTTTATACTGCTCACTGAGGCTGCGTTACCGAGAGTACCATATCTTTACAAAATATAACTTTACAAAAATTCCCTGAAAAAAGTGAACGTTTTCTATCACATAGCGTGTTTATGTCGTGCAGACGGCGGGTTTTGTCGTGGGAAGAAAGGTAGCCGGTCAAGGGATGGAGTGGTTTGTCTGCGCGGGTGAGCAGTGGGCAGGTTTCAGCAATCCCCCGGCTGACGCTGTCGGCGAACCTTGGCCCACCACAGGTTTAGCCATGTTCATGGACGCTGTGACCGTTAAGCTTGCCGCTAAGTTTTCATTGTGTTGCAACGGTATTTTACCGGTTATCAACATTTCATCGGATACCCTTTCTCAGTAAGTCAGTGGGTTGTAAAGGACAGGTTGAGAATGAAAAACGTTGCGGTATTTGTGCCTAATCGTGATCAGTTTGGCAATATCACCACGCAGATCCCCATGCTGTATGCACTACAGAAGCAGCACCCGGAGGTGTATATAACGGTGTATACCCGGTCCGGGAACAGTCAGGTGCTAGTGGATGCCGGTGTTGCTGATGATCTGATTAACTATCAGGGCTGGAATTTTCTTAAGGTACTCAAAAGTCTGAACCGCGGGGGCTACGACGCGGTATTCAATGTGTATTCCGGCTCAGAGAGAATCCACCTGGCAGTACTGGCTTCCCGGGTGCCGGATAAATATGCATTCAGTGATTCAGGCCTCATCCATAAACTCAGCCTTTATACGCAACACATGCTGGTAGATAAGGGCCAGCAATATATCGCGATCAATAATCTTGAACTCGCTAATGTGGCATTAGGCACTGACTTTGATACCACCATCATTAAAGAGTTAGGCAGGGGCGTTTCCGGAGAGAAAACCTGCCTTACCCTGGTGCCGGGGGGCGGTGCCGGGGCGTTTAAAGTCTGGCCGGTTGAAAAGTACTGTGAGGCGGCGAAACAAATCTTTGATGACGCGGATAACATCCGCAGGATTGGCGTTGTATTAGGCCCGCAGGAGGCTCAGAAAGCCGGACAGATCGGGGAGCTGTTGGCGGGTTATCCTTACGACATCATTGTGTCTCCGCCGGTGCGCGAATTAATTGATCTGGCGAACGTTTCGGCACTGACGCTCTCAAATGACTGCGGCCCGTGTCATATTTTCCAGATGATGAAGGTGCCGATGATCATGATCTGGGGATGGCAAATGAACCCGGATCAGTGCCGGTCGCCTTACCATACCCTCACAGACTGGTATCAGAACAGTGATGATTCCTGGTGCGTATTCCCGACAGAATCAGAAAAAAAGATTGCCACTATTTCGGTTGAGCGTGTGACTTCGTTGTCATTAATGCAACTGGCAAGAAACACGCTGACGGTTCAGCCTTAAACACCGGTGACGGATTATACGTGCTGGTCGAAACCGTCAGTACCGGTTGTCTGATTATCGACGAAATCATCCAGTTCTATCACATTGCCGTCCGGATCACGGATGAAAATTGCTTCCATATGGGGGATCTCAAAACTGCCGGTAACGGCAATGTTACTGGTTTTCATGAATTGCCGGGCGTCGCTGAGGGAATTGACGGTCAGGGCGATGTGGGTAATCCCGGTATATTTCTCCGGCAGGTCCATCAGGATATTACAGTCACCACTGATTTGCGGTGCCCCCAGCAGGTTGAGTACTACGCCGCTGGGGTGACGCATCACGACCGGATGGCCTTCATCAAAGCCGGTGTCGGTCATGAACTGGAATCCCAGCTGTTCATAAAAGCTGACCGAGCGGGACTTGTCGCGGATGCGGATACCAATATGATTAACGTTTTCAATGTGCAGCATACAGATTCTCCTTTGACGGCGGAGGTTTTTTTACGAACAGATGCTGTTAATAATAGTCGCCGCGAGGCTCAGGAGCAGGAAATCTGCCAGGGCAGGTTGTCGTCCGTTTGCACGGCAGGATGGTCAGCAAGGGGGGCGCTGCAGCGCCAGCCGGTCGCCGCCGGAATGCGCATACTGCGATACTCGTCGATACCGGTCGGCAGAATACCGGTGATGCCCAGTGATCCGCCATGCCGGGCCGCAGCCTGACTCAGCGCGGCGCACAGTTGTTCAGCAGATACTTTGCCGTGCCTGTGGGTCACATAAGGCGGTGCCGGCGCTTCGCTGCTGCGGTCAATAATGACAATGCCGTTGTCGGTATCCGCCTGACTGAGCAGGTTCCATGAATGGGCGTCGATGGCGGCATAGTCTGCCAGACCGTCGCGGATCAGCTGCAGGCTGGCTTCATGGGAACCGCTGATCAGATACTGGTCCGCCTGCCAGCCCTGTGCAGCAAACCACTCCAGCAAAGCGTTACAGCCGGAACGGGAGCTGGGTGAATTGACCACCAGACGTTTCCCCGACCGGGGTGAGGCAGCCGTGACGATATGGCTGAAATAATTGCCCGGCTGGCAGTCAAGATCGCTGAATACCGGCCGGGCAACGGGAATCAGTTCACCGGCATGCGGGGTAAACAGGTCCGGGCCGCAGCACTGGCTGATCAGCAGGTCCGGGCTTTGCCACTGGCTTTCCAGCGGGGTTGTCCGGTCCAGCTGCCGCGGTAACAGGTCGCTGCCTTCCTGCAGGTGACTGGCCAGACAGGCACGGGCCGTTCGCCAGAAATCATCTAGCTGCGGGTGGCTGGTGCTCAGGTCATACCAGGGCAGGCTGGCGATCAGTGTCACAGGCGTTTGGTCTTCCGGCTGAGAGTTGAGAGTGCTGATTAAGATGCGCTCTTAAAGGTATAGCTGCCGCGCAGGATACACCCTTCCCGCTGATTACGAAATAGTCAGCGTTGCTTCCCTGAGCCAGTCGGTAAAATGAATCACTTTAGCCAGCCCCTGCCGGTCATTGACGATATCCAGCCAGTAACCGGCGGGGCCGGAGACTTCGGTATCGCTGAACTGAATCAGGCTGCCATCGGCCAGTTCGTGGCTGATCATCTGTTTGTCGATGATGGCAAAGCCTGCGCCGCCTTTAACAGCATTGATGACCTGATCCAGCGTGCTGAATTCCATGCCCCGGGCAGGGTCAATCCGGTCCAGTAAACCGGCGGCCTGCAGCCAGTTATCCCACACCGGTAAACGCTTACCCTGATGCAGAATATGCAGCAGGTTATGATTTTCCTGCTCCAGATGCCGGGCCTGTTCCAGCAGTTGCGGTGCACACACCGCAATATGCTGCTCCAGCACCAGCAGCTCACTGTAATGCTGCGGACGGGCGGTCTGGCCAAAGCGGATCTGGCAGTCAAAGATGATCTGATCGTTAGCCTGATCCTGCACCGACAGTTCCAGTTCCCGAAACCGGTGATGGAAATCGCTCAGCCGGGGGGCCAGCCAGCGGGTGGCGTAGGTGGGGGGCACCAGTATATTCAGTTTTTGCCGCTGGTTCGGGTCACGCAGTTCCTGTACTGCACCTTCCATCAGGTTGAATGACTGTTCCAGTTTGCTCAGTAACTGGCGGCCGGCGTCGGTGAGTTCCAGACGGTGATGCAGGCGAATAAACAATGGCACCCCCAGATAATCCTCAAGCTGTTTTATCTGCCGGCTGACGGCTCCCTGCGTCACGTTGAGAACGTGGGCCGCCTGAGTAAAGCTAAGCTGTTTACCTGCTGCTTCGAATACCCGCAGGGCATTCAGGGGAGGAAGTGCGCGCATAGTTGTATTCTGGTCACTGACTTTTCCCTGAGATTAGCAGTTTAGCCATGTGGATCAAGTGGTTAATGTTCAGATACTGACCCATGTCGCATCGGGGTATGGTGTCTGCAGCGGAAATCATTAGAGTGATTGGCAGCAAGGTTAATCACTTTCCGACAGGAGTATAAAAGATGCAGACTCAGGCACTGATCGAAGCCTATTATGCGGCGTTTAACCGCGGTGATATGGATGCGTTTCTGGCGTTACTGACCGACGACGTACGGCATGGCATTAATCAGGGTGGCACTGAAGTGGGCAAAGAAGCCTTTGCCCGTTTTATGGATAAAATGAACGCCCATTACAAAGAGCAACTGACCGATATAGTTGTCATGGTATCCGCCGATGGCAGCCGGGCCGCTGCTGAGTTTGTGGTACACGGGGAGTACCTGAGTACGGACGAAGGTTTACCGGCTGCCAACGGACAGACGTATGTATTGCCTGCCGGGGCATTCTTTGAAATCAGAGAGGGTAAAGTCGACCGCATCAGCAATTATTATAATCTGGAAGACTGGATTGCCCAGGTGAACCTGTAATCTTTCTTTCCGGTTTCAGGAGTTAAGACAGGCATGGCAGAACTGACCATAGAGCGGTACAGCGGCGCTGCGTTGCAACGGTTCATTCCGGCAGTTGCAGCCCTGCGCATAGAAGTCTTCCGGGCGTTTCCTTATCTTTATGCCGGCAGTGAAGCCTATGAAGCGGAATATCTGCAAACCTATGTGGACAGCCCCGGCGCTGTGGTGGTGATCGCCCGGGACGGTAAACAGGTCGTCGGCGCATCCACCGGCCTGCCACTGGCGGCCGAATGTGAAGCCTTTCGCCGGCCTTTCGACGCGGCCGGTTACCCGGTGGATAACATCTTTTACTGTGCCGAATCCGTTTTGTTGCCGTCATACCGGGGGCAAGGTATCGGCGTGGCTTTTTTTGATCAGCGGATCGCCCATGCCCGGGATATCGGCGCTTTTGACTGGCTGACCTTCTGTGCGGTACAACGGCCGGAGGATCATCCTTTACGCCCGGCAGATTACCAGCCGCTCGACAGCTTCTGGCAGAAACGTGGCTTCACTCAGGCTGAAGGGCTGACCACTGAATTCAGCTGGCAGGATATTGATCAGGCGGAAGAAACCGCCAAGCTTATGCAGTTCTGGATGCGGAAAATGCCCGCAGGAGATACCTTACGAATGACAATACGTTCAGTTCAAATCGCTACCGCGCAGTACGATATCGGTTATTTTGAAAGCTTTGAGGCCTACCGTCAGAAAGTGATTCGCTGGGTGGAAGAGGCGCGGGAAAACGGTGCTCAGCTGCTGGTGTTTCCTGAATATGCCTGTATGGAACTGACCTCTCTGTTCGCTGAGCCGCTGCGGCAGAACATCAGCGATCAGCTAGTAGCCTATCAGGATCTTCATGATGATTTCTGCCAACTGTATGCGGAACTGGCTGTACAGCATCAGGTGTATATTCAGCCGGGTACATTTCCGGTGGCGGATGAAGCGGGAACCGGGTATCTGAACCGGGCATACCTGTTTGGCCCGCAAGGTGAAATTGGCTATCAGGATAAGCAGATCATGACCCGCTTTGAAGATGAACACTGGCAGATTTCACCGGGTAATACGCTGAAGGTGTTCGACCTGCCGTTTGCAAAGGTGGGAATTAATATTTGTTTCGACAGTGAATTCCCGTTACTGGCCCGCCAGCAGGTAGAGGCCGGTGCTGAGCTGATTCTGGTGCCTTCCTGTACCGATACCATGGCGGGGTATTACCGGGTGCAGACCGGTTGCCGGGCTCGGGCGCTGGAGAATCAGTGCTATGTCGTACAGGCAGCGACACTGGGCGAAGCAGAGTGGTCCCCGGCGGTGGACGAAAATCACGGTGCGGCAGCGGTATACACCCCGATTGACCGGGGATTCCCCGATGACGGTATTCTCAGCATTGGCCCGGTAGATGAGCCACAGTGGGTCTATGCAGAGTTGGATTTTGACCGGCTGGCCGCGGTGCGTAAGGATGGCCAGGTGCTTAACCACCGGGACTGGGATAAGCAGTTACTGAAGAAATTTATAGTTTAATAGTGTTGCGCAACGCGCTACACTGTATGAATGATAAGATCATTTAAGCACAAGGGATTGCAGATCTTTTTCGAAACCGGTATCACACGTGGCATTCAACCACGGCATGCTAAAAAATTAAGGATGCAACTTGCTGCAATAGATACCGCTCAGGTTATCGAAGATATTGATCTTCCGGGTTACCGGCTCCATCCTCTTAAGGGAACCAGAAAAGGAATCTGGTCTGTGACGGTTAACGGTAACTGGCGTCTGACTTTTAAGTTTGAAGACGGTCATGCCTTTATTCTGAACTATGAAGGTTGTTAATGAGAAAGAGGCACTGATGATTATGCATAACCCACCACATCCCGGCAGTTTTATTTATGCTACTTATATGGAACCGTATGGCATCAGTTGCCGGAATCTTGCTCAGCATCTGGATGTGGCAGCATCAACCCTGAACCGTGTTCTGAAAGGTAACAGCGGTATCAGTCCTGAAATGGCTTTACGGCTCAGTAAAACCCTTGGCCGCTCTCCGCAAAGCTGGCTGGAAATGCAACATAACTTTGATCTCTGGCAGGCGAGTACACAGGTTCGGCTGGAACGGGTACAAAAACTGGACTTGTCCGCTGTCTGATACCCTCCCTCAAAAGTCATCATCAATGGCTTCCTGCAGTTCTTCCGCCAGTGCCGGAAAGTCTTTCCCGTAGAAGGCTTTTTCCTGTTTGGTGAAATGGCCGCCTTCAATGTAATAGTCCCGGCTTGTAGTGCCGTTGCTGACAGTGACCCACAGGTGGGTCTGATAGGAGGTAGCGTCATCCGCCCGGGCAAGCACGTTCGCGGTACCACGCACGACCCAACTGACAGGCTGATATCCCAGCTTCCAGTCTTCTTCCCGTTTCAGGGCTGTCACTTTGATACTGACCGGCGCATCCGGTTGTTCTGCGGTGTAATAAATATCTTCCAGATGCCGGTTCAGGGCACGGATTTCACCGTTAAGCATTGAACGGGCCGACATTTCCAGCGCATCGGGGGAGTAAGTTACGGCGTGCACCCGGGTTTGTGGTTGTGGCGGCTGAGTATTCATACAGGCGCTGAGGAGGAAAACTGAGGTTAGGCTAAGTAACAGGCGCATGGTGTTATTCCGGCAGATATATACAGGCAGTGTAGATGTGACCTGCGGCCCGGGAAAAGATTTCATTCGCTGTTTCTGTAATGACACTGAAAATTGCCGGCGATCAGGTCGCCGGCCGGTACTGCTGCAAACGTGCGGGGGTGATTGGCAGGTGTATAAACGCAGCAAATAATCCCAGTGCAGCACTGATGATCAGCGCCAGATCGTATGAGCCTGTTGCATCAAAAATAAGCCCGCCCCACCAACTGCCGAAAAAAGCGCCGATCTGATGGCTGAACATCACAAAGCCAAACAGGGAGGCGAGATTTTTCGGACCAAAGATCCTCGCTACCGTGCCGCTGGTCAGTGGCACCGTTGATAACCACAACACGCCCATGATCACGGAGAACAGATAGAACAGAGTTTCACTGGCCGGCACCACTAACAGCAACATGATCAGACAGGCCCTTAACCAGTAGATCAGTGACAGTAACCAGGGTTTATGCCAGCGGTCACCTGCCCAGCCCGCCAGAATGACGCCGGCCACGTTTGCCAGCCCGATCAGCGCAATGGATTCAGAAGCAACTGATGCAGGCAGGCCGCAATAGGCTACGATTCCCGACATATGTACCGACAAGAATGCAATGTGAAAGCCGCAGACAAAGAAGCCAAGATTCAGTAGCTGATAATCCCGTACTTTAAAAGCTGCTCCGATACTGCGCCAGTCAACCGGCTGAGCAGCGGGCGCGGCGGCGGATGTGTCTGCCTGTGCAGGCGGTAACAGGGCCCGGGAAAACAATACGATCAGTATGATACTGCTGGCAAAGATCAGAAAAATTTCCGACCAGTTGAAGGCGGCATCTATCTGTCCCAGCGCAAAGGCGTAGAGAAACTGCCCCAGCGAACCGCCGGCACTGGCGACGCCCAGTGCAAAGGTACGGTTATGCTCGGCAAAGCGTTTACCCACTGCAGCCAGGGCTAACGGGTAAGTCGTGGCTCCCACGCCGACCCCGATCAGCAAGGCATTGCCCGCGAAGAACATCCAGCCGCTGCTGGCCAGCGCTGCCAGTACCATACCGGCGGCATAGAGCAGGGCGCCAACCGACATAACGCGGAACAGGCCGTAGCGTTCTGCCAGTAATCCGGCGAAGGGGGCAACGGCACCCCAGAGCAGATTTTGTATGGCAAAGCCAAAAGAGAGTTCTGCCCGGGGCAGGTTAAGATCCAGACTGATTTCCGGCAGCATGATGCCGGTGGTCTGGCGAATACCCATGTTAACGGCCAGTATGATTGCTGCTGCAGCAACTACAAACCAGGGGCTGGAGAGAATCCGGTTCATTGCTTAAGGCGTTCCTGAATCTGATGGTTGGGTTGAGTTGCTGGCTATCCTGACGCAAAGATGTAATGCTGACAAACGATTAATAGCCCCGTTACAGAATAGAAAATCTCTCTTATGAATACTGCGCCGATTAAAGCCATTCATTACTTCTGTGTGGCTGCCCGCCACATGAGTTTTAAAGCGGCGGCTGAAGAGTTGTCGGTTACTCCCGGCGCGGTCAGCCAGCAGGTGAAGGTGCTGGAGCGCTGGCTGGGGGCTGCGCTGTTTGAACGTGGCACCCGGGTGATTCGTCTGACCCGCATGGGGGAAGATTATTTCAAGCGGGTTGGTCACCAGCTGAATGAATTACTGGGGGTCAGCCATTCTATATCCCGTCAGTCCGGGCGGCGGCAGGTAAAGCTGGCATTACCGCCGGGGTTTGCTCAGCAGTGTTTTGCGCCGGCGTTAGCGGCGTTTTTCAGGCGTTATCCCCAGTTGGAGCTGCAAACCAATGTCTCTGTATTACCGGAGGCGCTCAGTGGTGAAAGTAATGAACTGGCGGTACGGCACCTGAGTGCGCCGGCCCCCGGACTGGTCTGTGAAAAATTACAGGACGTATGTCTGATGCCGGTGTGTTCGGCTGAATATCTGGCAACTCATCCCGGGCTGCAGGCAAAGCAGCAGCAAGTTGCAGAAGGGAATAACCGTTATCAGCCGGCTGATGTCAGCACTGACAGTTGCCTTATTTATAACCAGCAACAACCGGACTGGCATAAAGTGTACCCGTTACTGGGCATTAACCCGGACCGGGAACGGGCATACCACTGTAATACCAGCGTCAATGTACTGGATGCCGTGCGACATCATGTGGGCATTGGCCTGCTGGAAAGTTCGCTGATTGAACGGGAGCTTGCCAGTGGAGAACTGAGGGGCCTGTTAGCCAGTCCATTGCCTGCCAGCCGGCATATGTACGTGGTATACAGCGATCAGGTGCTGCTCAGCGATGAAGCGCTTATCGTGAAAGACTGGTTACTGGACACTTTTGGCCAGTATCCGCAGGTCTGAATGCCAGTTCGAAAAGTGCGTGTATAAAAAAAGGGGCCTGCATAGCAGAACCCCTTTACCCATTGGCAACCTTTAATCCACAGGCCTGTTTGCCCGTTAGCTCTTACCTTTCCATGGCACCAGACGGTCTTCGGCTTTACGCATCAGGATTTCGATGCTGTAACCGATGATGCCGATGATCACGATGCCCATGATGACGATGTCTGTCTGCTGGAACTTAGATGCGGCGATGATCATCTTACCGGCGCCTTTCTCGGCGGCGACCAGCTCAGCAGCGACTACAGTGCCCCAGCAAACCCCCATGGCGACACGGGCGCCGGTGAAAATTTCCGGTAACGAGTTTGGCAGTATGACTTTGGCCAGTACCTGACGCTTGGATGCTCCCAGTGAATAAGCGGCGTGTACCTTGGTGATATTCACCCCGGATACCCCGGCCCGGGCGGCAATCGTCATGATCCACAGGGAGGCGAGGAAGAGCAGGCTGATCTTGCCCTGTTCCCAGATACCGAACCAGATAATAACCAGCGGGATCAGTGCCAGTGGCGGCACCGGGCGCATGAATTCAACGATCGGGTCGAACCAGCCGCGCAGCCAGCCGTTCAGGCCCATGGCGAAGCCCAGCGGAATGCCAAACAGGCAGCCCAGCAGGAAGCCAATCACCACCCGGGTCATCGACCAGCCAACGTTCTGGGCCAGCGATACATTCTGATAGCCTTCTACCGCGATGCTGATGATTTTTTCAACCACGGCTTCCGGCGCAGGCAGCCAGATGGCTTCCATCTGCCAGCCCGGATCCGGTGTGAACGACAGACTGCCCTTGGCGGTCATCCTTACGGTGCCGTGATCCACATTCAGTGTGGCACCGGGGCTGATCGGCTGGCTGTCCACATGGGTGACTTTGTAACCCGGCTGATCACCGCCCTGATCATTTTTCTGCGCCTTAAGCAATTTACTACGGGAGACCGGTACGATGAGCTGATCATCGTTAGCGAATCCCTGCGCCGTGTTCAGGTTGAAGTTCTGTGCCGGGGTGTCGGCGTCTTTAACCTGTACATGCACAGTGGCCAGCGCGGTTTCGCCGTTGGCATTTTCTGCTGTGTAGGTGAAGCTGGTATTGCCGCTGTACGGGCCGGGCACATGCAGGGGCACAATTTTTGAACCGGTAAATACACCCCAGATCAGGAAGATGGTAATCACGGCCAGTACCGAGGCGACCCGGTTGGCGGTGACGGCACTTTCATCCCCGAAGGTGACGGTTTTTCGGCTGGTGAAATCTGCATGTTGCGGGCGGAACTGCGAGACCAGGCTGAACGCCATGTAACAGAAGCCGCTGATCCCCACATACAGGGAGAAGATGATTGCGATGCCGACCGCCAGAGACAGGGTGTCGGCGCTGAGTGCGAGAAATTCCTGCCACATATTAAGCCTCCTTACGGCCCATGATTTCTTCTTCCATATCCCAGATCATGCCGAGAATTTCTTCACGCTTAACGGCAAAATCAGGATGCTTCTTGACCTCACGCAGATCGGCGCGGGCGCCCAGTTCTGCGAAGGGTAGCTGATATTCTTTATGAATACGGCCCGGACGCGGCGCCATTACCAGCAGGCGTTCACCCAGTAAAAGGGCTTCTTCCACCGAGTGGGTGATGAGGATGATGGTCTTGCCGGTTTTCTTCCAGATATCCAGTACCAGGCTTTGCATTTTTTCCCGGGTCAGGGCATCCAGTGCACCGAGGGGTTCGTCCATCAGGATGACGTCCGGGTCGTTAGCCAGGCAGCGGGCCAGCGCGACCCGCTGCTGCATACCGCCTGAGAGTTCATAAATCATTTTTTCGCCAAAGGCATGCAGGCCGACGATTTCCAGCAGCTCGTCGACTCTGGCGTTAATCGTGGTTTCATCGGTGCCTTTCATCCGTGGGCCAAAACCGATGTTCTCCCGGACACTCATCCATTCGAACAGGGCGCCCTGCTGGAAAACCATGCCCCGTTCCCGGCCGGGGCCGAGCACTTCGGTATCAGGGGCATCGTCGTGGCTGAGGATGACATGCCCGGAAGTCGGGGCCAGAAAGCCCGCAAGAATATTGAGCAAGGTACTTTTGCCGCAGCCGGATGGCCCCAGAACGGACATCAGCTCACCTTTTTTCAACTCCAGATTGATGTTCTTAAGCGCTTCAACGGCGCTGCCATCTGGCAGATCGAAGGTCATGCAGACGGCATTTATTTTTAATCCTGACATGGTGATTTCACTTCTACAGATTCAACAGAGGGCAAGCCACGGTACTCAGTATCTCTGAGCACCGTGGCAGTACCGCTTGATCACAGCTGGCTGCTGGCATGCAGGTAGGATGCATCCACCGCTTCGTCATAAGACGCGCGGGCCTGCGGGATCGTGCCCTGTTTAGTGAAGAAGTCCGCGACTTCCTTGAGGAATACCTGCAGATCACCTCCCAGCCATGCCTGGCTTAGCTGCTGATCCCGGGCCGGGAAACTGAAGCCTGCCAGGGTACTGCTGGCAGAGGCATCATCCATGCCGGCGGCTTTGGCAATGGTCGGTAACATGGCGGCCGGTTCCTGCTTGTAACGGCTGTTCATGTCTGCGGTGACGTCGAGGAATTTAGCCACCAGTTCAGGGTGCTCATCACCGAAGCTGGCAGGAATAACCGTGGCGTCGAATACCTTGATACCGATGGCTTCTTTTTCCGCGCCGGTGAGCAGAACGTTACCGTGTTCTTTCATGCGCTTGAGCGCACCGCCCCAGCCACACACCATATCCAGATTGCCGTTCGCAAAAGCGGCTGCCGCATCAGGTGGGGCCATGTCGACGACCTTCATGCCCGCGGTATCCACGCCGAAGTATTCCATCTGTTTCAGGAAACCGTAGTGGGCTGCGGTGCCTATCGGTACGCCTACTTCTTTGCCGGCCAGTTCTTTGGCGTTGGTTTTGTCGATTTCCAGGTCTTCACGGACCACGCAGTTGTCATTTTCTGAGTAGGCAACGGCTACGTCGATAATTTGCAGATCCTGCCCGGCAGATGCTGCGACTACGAATGGCGGAATACCCTGTGAAAAGGAAATCTGAACGTCGCCGGATGCCATGGCAGCAGACATCGCCGTGCCGGAATCAAAGGCTACCCAGTTGATCTTTACGCCCATGGCATCTTCATAGGCCTGGGTGCTCTGGGCATAGAGGTTAGGCGTTGGCCACTCAAGGAAGTAAGCCACGGTGATTTCATCACGGGCCTGGGCGGTGGTGCTCAGGGCAGCAGTCAGTGCGGCACCCAGCAGGGTGTGTTTCAGTACGGTTTTGGTCTTCTGGTGTTGCATAGGTACTCCATTTTTAAAAGTGCAGATTCAGTGCCTACAGCGGGCTAAATCCGGTGTTATTGTTATTTTCAACTTCGTGTCTGGATGGTGTTATGTGCTCCTTCAGGTTGGGGTTGGGGTCTGTAAAAAAGGAAAAAACCCCGGCCGGGCCGGGGAATCAGGAGTTGCTCGGGTTATGCTTTCAGTCGGGCGTTGCTCGGGTCGTAGGCACAGCCTTTGATCCGGCGTGCCGGATAGGTGTTGCCCAGAACCTTCACGCTCAACTCAGCGTCTAAAGCGGAACGGCGTACATAGGCCAGTGCCAGGCTTTGCTGGATACGGTGGCCATAACCACCGGAACTGACCTGGCCGACAATTTCACCGTTGCAGTACACCGGCTCCATACCGGTGCTGGCGTCTACATCCGTGGTATCAATGCTCAGCAGCACCAGACGGTGCTCGTCGTCGCCACGGGATGCCTGCAGGGCCGCTTTGCCTTCAAACTCACGGCCTTCGGTTTTCACGAAGTAGCTGAGGTTGGCTTCACGGCTGTTGAATTCCAGATTCAGGTCGTGGCCCCACATCGGATAGCCTTTTTCCAGTCGCAGGCTGTCCATGGCGCGCAGGCCGAAATCGCCGATGCCGTGGGCCGCGCCGGCTTCCATCAGGGCATCGTACAGCGCCAACTGATGTTCAATCGGGTGGTGCAGTTCCCAACCCAGCTCGCCGACGAAGTTCATCCGCAGGGCGCGAACCGGTACGCCGGCCACTTCAATTTGCTGGCCGGTGAACCATGGGAAGCTGTCGTTATCCAGCGGTGTATCGGTCAGTTTGGACAGAATATGGCGGGCTTCAGGGCCTGCCAGCACCAGCGTGCCGTAGTCACGGGTGATGTTATCCAGCTGCACGGAGTTATCTGTTGGCAAGCGCTGGCGCAGCCAATCTTCAACCAGCAGTTCTGCGGCAGCAGGGGCCATGATGTAGTAGTGCTGATCCGCCAGTTTGGTGATTGAGTATTCCCAGGCAATGCCACCGTTACGGCTCAGCGGATGAGACAGGGTGATCGCGCCAACTTCCTGTGGTGTCTGGTTAGGGGAAATGGATTCCAGCCAGTTGTAGGCACCGCCGCCGCTGATCTCAAACTTGGTAAACGGCGACAGGTCGATGACCCCGGCGTTTTCCTGAACCCGGCGACATTCTTCAGCCACGGCCTCAAACCAGTTACCCCGGCGGAAGCTGTGTACTTCTTTGGCAGGCTGGCCGTCAGGGGCAAACCAACTGGCCCGTTCCCAACCGAAATAGGCACCACAAACCGCGTTTTTCTGTTGCTGACGCAGCAGGGCCGGCACGGATTTCTGATCCCGCATGGCCGGACGCATGGCGTATTCGTTGGCATAACCCAACTGGTATTCGTTGGCATACACTTCAGTGGCTTTGGCCACGGTGTATTCATGGTTGGCATAGTCACCGAAACGGCGCGGATCCAGTTCGAAGAAGTCCAGTTCCGGATGGCCGTCCACAATCCACTGGGCCATGAAGTGACCGGCACCGCCGCCCTGTACGATACCGAAGTTGAACCCGGTACAGACGAAGTAGTTGTCATAGCCGTGAACCGGACCGATCAGCGGGTGGCCGTCCGGGGTGTAGGTAATCGGGCCGTTCACCACGGTCTTGATACCGGCAGTGCCGATCATTTCGATCTGCTCCATGGCGGTACACATGATGTCTTCGATCCGGTCCAGATCCGGAGCCAGCAGTTCCTGACCAAAGGCAGCCGGTACACCGTCGGTTGCCCATGGGATCCCGCCCGGCTCATACGGGCCAAGGATCAGACCCTTACCTTCCTGGCGCAGGTAGTAAGACACGTCCGGGTCACGCAGCATCGGAATCATGTGATCCAGCTTTTCCAGTTCCGGCACGTTATCGGTCACCACAAACTGGTGTTCCATTGAACACATAGGTAACTGGTGGCCGACCATTTCAGCCACTTCGTTGGCCCGGAAACCGGCGGCGTTGACGATGATGCCGGCGTCGATGACGCCTTTGGCGGTGGTGACTTTCCAGCGGCCGTTCGGTTGCTGCTCGATGCTTTCCACCGGGTTCTGACGCACGATAGTTGCACCGGCGGCACGGGCACGGCTGGCCATGGCGTTGGTGATGGTGGTCGGGTCGATGTGGCCGTCATCCGGATCCCACATGCCGCCCAGCAGGCCTTCGGTATTCAGGTGCGGGTACAGTTCTTTCAGGCGGTCGGTGTCGACCATTTCCAGGCGCAGGCCGGCCAGCTCACCCATGGCAACGACCCGTTCAAATTCGTCCATACGGTCCTGGGTGTGGGCCAGACGAACTGCACCGGTCTGGTGGTGGGAAACACCGCCTTCGTTTTCCTGCTGCAGTTTTGCATACAGGCTGATGCTGTATTGCTGCAGTTTCATGATGTTGTAGCTGTTGCTGAAGTGGGGCAGGTTACCGGCAGCGTGCCAGGTGGAACCGGCTGTCAGTTCCAGTTTTTCGGTCAGCATGACGTCTGTCCAGCCCATCTGAGTCAGATGGTAGAGGGTGCTGACGCCGGCGATGCCGCCGCCGATGATTAATACATCAGTGGTGTTCTTCATTGTTATTTTAATCCTGTTTGTGGTGCATGGTCCGGTGGTTCGATAAAGCCTCTCGCCACTTGTTGACCGGATGATTCCATGCTAAATATCCCTTTATCTCCAAACAAACGATTTAAAACTTGCTAATTAATAAGCTCTTCTTATGGATAAATTACTGACTTCAAAAATTCAGCTGAACTGGCTGCGGACATTTGCCACCGTGGGCACCTGCCTGAGTTTCACCCGGGCGGCAGCCGAGCTGCATATGAGCCAGTCGGCGGTCAGTCAGCAAATGCAGTTGCTGGAACATCATCTGGGGCAGCAGTTGTTCATCCGGGCGAAGCGTTCGGTACAGCTCAGTGATGCCGGCAAGGCGTTTCTGCCGCTGGTGGAAGAGAATCTGAAACAGCTGAATATCGGGGCGGCAAAGATATTTTCCCCCCGGGAAAATGCCACGGTGGATGTCAGTGTGAACAGTGCCTTCAGTGTGCTGTGGATGGGGCCGAGGCTGCACAGTTTTACGGCGATTTTCCCGCAGATATCGATCCGGCAACTGGGGACCAACTGGTCCAGTGATTTTGAGATATCCACCGCTGAGCTGGAGATCCGTTATGGTTCGGGCAGTTGGGAAGGCTTTACCACTGAGCGCCTGATCACCCCACGGCTGCGGCCTTACTGCAGCCATGAGAATGCCCGCTGGATACGTCAGCCGGAGGACATTTTGTCAATGACATTGCTGGATGTAATCGGCACGCCCAAGGGCTGGGAAGCCTGGTGCGAAGGGCATCAGCTGGATATCCGTCAGGCCCGCAGCCTGCAGTATATGGACAGTCACGGCACTGCCGTCTCGATGACTGCGAATGGGCTGGGAATGTGTCTGATGTACGATGAGCTGATGCAGCACGGAGTACTGGCACAGCAAATGACGGCCCCGTTTGCCGACAGCATTGCTACCGAAGGCAGTTATTACCTGTGCTACCGCAGCGGTAAGGCATTGTCTGAAGGGGCGCGCTATTTTGCCGACTGGCTATTGGAAGAAATCAGCTATCCTTCCCGCTATCCCCGCTAAGGGCTGCCTGTGCGGCGGCTTTGTCAGAGCGTTTTTTATGGTAATAGATGCCCATGCCGGCCAGCGTCACCGCGGCGCTCAGCAGCTGCACGCCGGAGAGCACTTCATCCAGCAGCAGGAAGGCGAAGATCATGGTGAATAACGGCTGTAACAGGGTGATATGCACAATCCGGTTAATGCCGTGCTGGTTGATGATGGCAAACCACAGGTAGTAGCCGATAATCGATGAGAAAATTACCATGTATACCACGGTAAGCATCACCGGCAGGGTTATCTGTGAGACCACATCCATGCTGTGACCGGCGAGGTAATAGCCGAAGAAACACGCCGGCGCGGTGATGAGTCCGATCCAGAACTGCAGGCTGAGCAGGGGGACATCTTCCAGTCGGCGGATGATGATATTGGTCATTGCCCAGCAGATCATCGACGTAACGATAATCAGGGTTCCCAGGGTTAAATCCACTGAGCCGGTCAGCATCAGCGGGATAGCCGTGCCGGAAAACGCAATGGCGATGCCGGTGACCTGTTTCCGGCTGAGCTTTTCCATCTTCAGCAGGTAGGCCAGTAAGGATGAAATCGGTGCGCCGGTAATCACGATGATGACCGTGGTGTTACTGCTGACATAACTGGTGCCCAGGCTCAGCAGATAGAAGTGACCGACGCCCATCAGCAGGCCGATCAGCATGACGCCGGGCAATTTGTTCCAGGGAATCCGGGCGAACGGCAACAGCAACACTGCCAGCAGGGCAAAACGCAGGGTGTTCAGCAGGCTGGGCGGGATTTCGGTGACGCCGATTTTCAGGGCAACAACATTCAGCCCCCAGATAGCGGTAACGCATACGGCGGCCAGCAGCGGCATTTTAATTTGCATTGTGCGTCCTTGTCAGATCAGCCCCGTCAGTTCGAAAACGGGGGGAGCGGTATTATAGGGCCTGATTCGCCGGTAGCTATCGTTTATTTTGTCTGCGCACTGATGCTCTTCCGGGCTTTTTTGCTCAGGGTATTCAGGGCTCTGGTATAGCTGTCGTTGATCAGTATCTGCAGGTAGTCATCCGGCAGTTGGGCAACATGCACGATGCTGATCCAGTGAAAGCGGTGCATATAACGGGCGGGTTTTATGCCGGGCTGATCAGTGAGTTCAAGGTACTGTTCCGGGGTGACTTTGAGGCTGAAACGCCATTGCTCCGGTTCGCTGGTTTTGAAGTAGGCAAACTTTTTACTGCCCACTTTATACGTCAGGATATTGGCCGGTGGGCCTTTTTCGGTGGCTTCGCTGCCGGGTAATTCACTGCAAAATTGTTTCACGTCTTCCGTGTTCACGGCAGATCTCCGGTCACTGACTAATGGGCTTCATTTCAGCCTTCAGGCTGGTTGGCAGCGTTAACTGCACTATATTGATATTCGGAGCAGTTTGCATTTTAGATTTCCCGTGCTGCAGTGCAGATGCGCTCAAATATAATAAATAAAAGAAGCCAGCAGTACATAACTGCTTTGGTTTCAAGGAGTTGTTGTTATGTTATCCCGTCGTCGCTTGCTGCAGGCAGCCCCTTCCGGTCTGATTCTGAGTTCTGTGCTGGGCAGTGCTGTTGGCACTGCCATGCTGCCGCGCCGGGCACGGGCATTTTCAATTCCGGTTTCCGGAGTGGAACGGCTGACCCGCATGCTGGTGGAAACACCGCGGGCTGAGCTGATGCCGTTGCTGGTCACCAAGATTAATCAGGGGATTTTCCCCCGTTCATTACTGGCGAGCCTGACCATGGCAGCGGTACACCATGTGGAGCCTTACCCGGATGTGGGGTTTAAATACCATGCGGTGATGATGCTGTCTTCGGTGCATAACACCTTGCGGCATCTGGATGAGTCTGAGCAGTGGCTCGGGATGCTGTGGGCGGCAGATACCTTCAAACAGGCGCAGCAGCGGGATACCTTTAATGGTGACTGGCAACTGGCGGACGCGATTGACGCCAACAGTAATGATCCGCTGGGGGATTTTATCCGTGCCATGGACAGCTGGGACGGTGAAGGGGCAGATATTGCAATCAGCCAGTTAGCCGGCGAGATGGATCTGGATGAACTCTTTGCTTTGCTGTTTTATTACGGTGCCCGGGACTTCCGGGATATCGGCCATAAGACGATCACAGTGAGCAACAGTTACCGGCTGTTACGGTTATTCGGCGATGCTTATGCACAGCCAGTGCTGCGTTCTACCGTGTATGCGCTTCTGAATCATGAAGGGGAAAGTAATCCGTCCACCAGTGACCATCCGGCGGATAAGCCATGGCGGGCAAATCTGCATTTTGCCACGCTGTTTCCCCTGAGCTGGGAAGAGGGTAAGCCTGATCCTTCACTGGTGCCGGAAGTGCTTACCGCATTGCGCAGTGCCCGGGCGGATGAAACCGGTTCGCTGGTGGTGGATATGCTGCAGCAAAGTGTTGCACCACAAACCTTATGGGATGGCATTATGCTCAGTGCCGGCGAATTGCTTATCCGGGTGTCGGGCATTACCAGCGTGCATGCTAATACGTCCATAAATGCCATGCATTATGGCTATAAACGGGCGGATGATGATCAGACCAAAAGGATGCTGCTGTTGCAGGCAATGTCGTTTGTGACCCTGTTCAGGGACTTACTGGGGGACCGGCGCAAAGGCATGATGATCGATAACATGGAGCCTCTGGAAACCCTCCCTCTGGAAAATGAACAGGACACCTTCGCGGAACTGTTTGCCAGTATCAGTACTGACCGCCGGGTTGCCTCACGGCAGTTGCTGCATATTCTGCAACAGGGGGGCGAAGCGAACCGTTACCGGGCGCTGGGGCGGTTATACACAATGCAGCAGAATGCCGGATACCACGATTATAAGTTCACCGAAGCAGCCTTTGAAAACAGCTATGCCATCTCCCCGGAATGGCGCCACCGTTATCTGGCTGCCAGTGTGTATTACATGAACGGCTCCGGGGATAAACTCAATACGGTGGTCAGTGAGGCCCGCGAATTATTGCAGGCCTGACAGTACGGTTTTTAATCATCACTTTTCGTGGTTTTTTGTGTTAGATATTCTCGGGTGACGCTTTAGCGGATATCCGCTTAAATAGCCGTTTTTTACCTCTTCGGGAAACTGACTGCATGGAAGGGTTAAACGCGGAATTCTGGGGCATGACGCCACTGGTCATCGGCTATCTGTTTGCGGCGGGCATTCTTTGCGGTGCGATTAACGCCGTAGTTGGCGGAGCAACTCTGGTGGGGTTTCCGGTGCTGATCAGTGTCGGGCTGCCACCGAATGTGGCCAATGCCAGTAATTTTCTGGCCACGGTGCCGGGCTATGCGGTCGCGATCCCATTTTATATGCATGAACTGCGCAGGATGGGCCGGCGGGCCCTGCTGATCATTGCTGTCAGTGTGATCGGTGGCGGGCTTGGCTCGGTCATTCTGATTGTCAGCCCCAGTGAAATATTCATCACTCTGACACCTTATCTGCTGCTGGTGGCGACCTTGCTGTACGCCTTTGGTGGCCGGATCAATCAGTTTTTCAGTCAACGCCGCAACGGTGAAGATATGAAAGACAGCATGATGGGGCGGGTGTCGATTTTTACCTTTTCCATTTATGGCGGGTATTTCGGTGCCGGGCTGGGGATCATAATTCTGTCGATTCTGAAGATTATCGGGTATCACGATTATCATGAATCCAATGCGATCAAGAATCTGATGATTACCGCCGTCTCCCTGCTGAGCATTGCTATTTTTATTGCCGGTGGTCTTGTTTCCTGGCCGGAATCCATTGTGATGATGTGCGGGTCGGCACTGGGTGGAATAGGTGCTGCAAACTATGCCCGGCGTATTCCGCAGGATATGCTGAAAACCGCCATTGTGGTATTGGGGCTGAGCTTCTCTGCGTATTACTTTCTGAAGTAGCGGGGGCTTTCATGGCCGCAACGGAGCGGGTTTATTGCAAGGGTAAATAGGCCAGTGCCTGTTCGGTATCCTGAAAATCTTTAATCTGCTGATGATGCCGGGTGCGGTTCCCCACCAGAATGAAATTAAAGTTCAGCTGGCTGCAGGCCTGTTTGTCCCACTCGCCGTCACCGAAATAGCTCAGGCTGCCCGGCGTGTTATCGGTGCAGGCCTGTTCAAGGGCGTGCTGCATGATGACAGTGCGGGCGTGATGGTCGTTGCTGGACGCCAGTGGAATGCCAGTGACATCAATCCCCGCCGCCGCCAGTTTCAGCCGGGCGGTTTCTTCCCAGCCACCGGTGGCCAGTGACAGCCGGATGTGTGGCTGATCCTGCAGATACCGGATGAAAGCCGCAGCGCCGGGAATCTCCTTGATCCGGGTTTGTTGCAGGTGGGCGCTGATCATTTGGGTGAACAGGGTTTTCACCTGATCGTGAATGCCTTCAAAGCGGTGCTGCATACCTACCTCAGTCAGAAAATGCTGCAGCACACCGGCATCGGTGACGTGTGGATAAGTATGCCAGTCCGCGCTGAGGGTGTGGCCGGTTATTTGTTTCACTGCACGGATATAACAGTGCTCATCAAAGGCGCAGGACTCGACCAGTGTGCCGTCGATATCAAACATGATGTGGTGCATTTAAGACGCCCTGTAGGGTGAAGAGGAACCTGTTTAAGTGTTGCACAGTTTTGTGATACCTGTGTTGCAACTTTGATGGTGTGAACCGCCTGAAGAGACGGATTTTGGGGAAATGATGCGGTGTTGCTCCGGATCAGGTCATGAAACCCCTAAAACCCCGTGGATTTCGTGGCGTCAGAGCGGCGGATAGATTAGCATCATACCCTGCAGAACATTTTATTTACGGGTAGTAGTTTTTTATGGCAAAGCGCGAAGACAATGCCGCCGGTAACGGGGCGCAGACTGATCAGTATACGACGGATGTAGTGCATTTTGACCGTCGCATGGCGAATGCCAATGGCACGATTCACAGCCCGGTACATCCTTCTGTACAGTACACCTTTGAAAGTGTTGATCATCTGATCGGTGCCTTTCAGGGGCGCATTAAGGGTAATTCACCGTACGCCCGTCAGGGCACGCCGAGCACAGCTGCGCTGGAAGCCAAACTGGCCAGCATTGAAGGGGGCGTAGGGGCGGTCAGTTTTGCCACGGGTATGGCGGCAATTACCGCAGTATTTCTGACCCTGCTGAAAGCCGGCGATCATCTGATCGTATCCAAGTACCTGTTCGGGAATACCGCCAGCCTGCTGGATACGCTGGCAAACTTCGGCGTGGAAATTTCCCGCGTTGATGGCACCGATGTACAGAACGTGATTGATGCCCGTCAGGACAACACCCGTATGGTGTTCGTTGAGTCGGTGGCGAATCCGGGTACCCAGGTGGCCGATATGGTGAAAATCGGCGAATTCTGTCAGCAGGAAGAACTGGTCTACATTGTGGATAACACCATTCTGTCTGCCTGTCTGTTTAAGCCGAAGGCTGTCGGTGCGTCGATGGTTATTCACTCTCTGACCAAATCTGCTGCCGGTCAGGGCCAGGCACTGGGCGGTGTAGTGATTGATACCGGCCTGTACAACTGGGAAAACTATCCGAATATCTTTGCTAACTACCGCTCTGGCGACTCAAAAATGTGGGGCCTGATGCAGGTCCGCAAAAAAGGCCTGCGGGATATGGGCGCAACCATGAGCTCCGCGACGTCTCACCAGATCAGTCTGGGCCTTGAGACGATGGCGCTGCGGTTAGGCAAAAGCAGTGAAACCGCGCTGGCAGTGGCAGAGTTTCTGGAAAGCCATCCGCAGGTGGCGAAGGTGCATTACCCGTTCCTTAAGAGCCACCCGGCGCATGAACTGGCCACTGAACTGTTCAGCTCCGGTGCTTGGTTACTGTCTTTTGAACTGGCGGATGCCGACAGCTGTCTGGAATTTGTAGATGCCCTGCAAACCATCATGAAAGCAACCGGTCTTGGAGATTCCCGCAGCCTGATCATTCCGGTTGCGCATACAATTTTCTGGGAAATGGGGCCGGAAAAACGCCAGCAGATGAACATCGGTGACGGTATGTTGCGTCTGTCGGTGGGGCTGGAAGACAGCCAGCACCTGATCGCTGATCTGCAGCAGGCGTTTGATTCAGTCGCGTAAGATACTGCGAAGATTGTGCTGTTAAGAAAAACCGGTTGTGGGTCACAACCGGTTTTTTTGTGCCCTGAAGCTGCTATTACGGCTTAAGTACCTTAGCGCCTGAAGCGGTGAGAAGTTGTTTTTGTGTAAGGGCCAGTATGGTTGACCGTTTACACTGACAGACAATTATCAGAGGCTCAGGGTTTCAAAAGCTACAAACCTGTAATGAGAAATCAGCGGCTGATTTTAGGCTCTACGCTAACCGCCCGTTTTACTCCCTGTGAAGCTGACAGGCTCTGGCCGGCTTTTCGCATCCACCAGTCGATATTACTGATCTGCGGTGCCAGGATGATGTCTGTCGGCAGATAGCCCAGTGTTTCCGTTCCGTCAGAGAACAGAATCCGGCAAAGGGTATCATCAGGGCGAGCCCCTTTTTTGTTGCGAAAGGTTCTGCGTTGCGTAAGGCTTTTCAGGCCTCTTATATCGGTTTGAAGTGGCATAGATACATTCCCTGTAGACGTGGTTGTGAATATGTCGGTTGAGTTCACACAAGGAAAACCGGCGTGTGAAAGTAACCGTCTTTATTGTTCTGAACTGAGAAAGCAGCAATACTTCTGCGCCGTATAAAACGTGTTGCATAAGAAAAGATAGCTGAACATTTTTAAGTTGCAAAAACTCAGCGCTGGAATTGGGGAATTGTTCAGCACTTTACCGGTCTGAATACCTTAAGGCGCATGAGGCACTGCACCATATCCGGAACGGAACATCCATGCTTATATCTATCGAGTTGTAGCGATTACAGGCAGTAACATACGACATATATTGCAGTATAAATACCAGCACGGTAGTCGTTATATATGAAGGTGAACAGGTTAGCAGTACTGAACAATAGTCCGGGTGAATCTGACTGCAAGACGCACATGAAATCGTCCGGCCTGAAGGGAATGACGAAAGATACTCAGAGAACTTCATGCCGGCAGAAATTCTTTAGTGTTGGGTGCCCTGAGGTAATAGCAAAGGTTGTTCTTCAGGATCAGGCCGGTTGCGCCTTTGGGGAGACTGATCCGGACATTTATCCGGAAAGCATGCCGTTAAGCCTCTCAGCAGCGGAGCCGGTTTGATTACCTGCCTGACATACACAAACAGCAAGGATTGCTGTAACCCCGGACAAGGAACTGTCGATGGCTAAATACCTGAACACTATGGGCACCTCATATATGTTTGAGGGCATTATTACCAAAGCCACCAGGCATGTGGTACTGATCAGTCCGTATCTCAGTCTCAACAAACGTATTAAAGCACTCATCAGTGAAGGTATCCGTAACGGTGTACGTTTTTACATCATGTATGGGATACAGGAGCTGAAAAAGTCTGAAAAAGACTGGTTACTCACTCAAAAGCAAATCACTCTCTATTACAGTGAGGATGTGAATGCCAGATGTTATCTCAATGAGAACCACTGTTTACTCAGCAGCATGAGCCTGAATAAATACGCAGAAGCCCAGCTTACTGAAATGAGCGTTTTCCTGTCCAAAACGGAAGACAGGGCCAGTTATCAGGCGGTGGTAAAAGATGTTGCCCGGTTGTTTCGCAACGCTGAGAAGCAAAATATTCAGATGTTCAGTATAGATTTCCCGCCGGTGTTGCCGCCGGATCAGCAGGTAGAAAATCCCCCTGCGTCACATAAGATTCTGCAATCCTTACATGTGAATAAAGATGGCCTGTCTGATACCGGTAAAGTACATACCGCTATGCTTGCTGCCCGTCATCGCAGCACCGTTAAACAACTGATGAAGTTCTTCCGGCGTGCGGGGCTGACTCAGGAAACAGAAGGCAAAGTCTCCCTGACGGAAAAAGGCCAGGCTGCCGGCGGTGAACAATATACCGGCCAGCAGGGTGATTACTTTCTGTGGCCGGAAGATCTGGATATTGAGTTGCTGGTCAGTGAGGCTGGGTGAGAAGTACTGCGGTTAAAAGCCCTGCAGAGATCACTGCGTGCTGAAATATTACCCGGATTGTAAAACTTGAATGATGTATCACAGGGAGTCGTGATGAACAGTAATGAGCCTGATTTAGGTTTGAACAGGAAGGCAAAAACCGGATTCTTCTTTCTGGCGCTGGGGGCCGGGTTTATTTGGTACGGACTTACCACTATCGGTATCATTCTTTGCGTGCTGGGTATGACTGCGGCAATTGCTTCTCAATTGGAAAAATAATGGCCGCCGTTCCCTTTTAAAATGAAGACAGACACTTCTGTACCACATCTGATTTGTCCATATCGTCTTGCCGTGCCATTTTCCCGGCACTCAGCTGTGAAGCACGGGAGAGTAGCGTCCAGGGTATAACTGAAGGATGCGAAAGCCCGGGGACTTCGGGATATCTGCTGTATTTTTTGGGTTATTTACTCTGACGGAATTGTGAGTGTTTAAGTTGGAATTATAACTATTTTTGGTAAGTTCTATTCTGACAATAAATGATACTATGAGGGCACATAAGGCTTAGGAACAGAGCCGGTGTGATCACTGTGTTTATGTTTACCGGGCCGGTTCGCCGGATATCTTAGTTTATACATAATCGTGTGATCAGTGACTACTGTTCTCAGTAGGTTGTTTATTTGTTCCCGGTTACTTCCGTCAGCATGATGTGTAGATTTGCCCAAAGGGGTATCGAACCTGCTTGTCTGGTGGCTACCGGTGTCAGGATTCAGATATCTGTCTGCTGTTTAGTAAACAGATCAGTGGACGCTGTGCCCTGAGCAGAGACTGTTATACCAACAGATAGCGTAGCGGCAACCCCCGAGGCTTGTTACAGACAGCATTCCGGGTGCCCGGTTCACTGAAGCTGGCTTTAAAGAATATCAGCACGGATGCGTGTGACAGGCTAATCAGACGATGAGCAATATACAACAAGATAAAGAGCACGGCTTTACTTTATTAGAAATGCTGGTCGTTATGGCTGTTATGGCGGTTATTGCCGCACTTGTGGTGCCGCGTCTGACGAACCGTCAGGTTGCTGAAGA